>CAJMMX010000063.1 GCA_905214615.1 uncultured bacterium
GATTTTGGGCCGGCTTTAAAACCGCCTCTCATCGCAAAACGCCAAGGACGGCGGATCCAATCGGGTCCGCCGCCCTTTTTCGTGCGACAATCGATGATGCCGAACGGATGCGATGTAAGGAGCTATGCAGATGAAAGACGAGATCAAGACAAGCGCGCCGGCGCCCAGGCCCACGTCCAAGCCGGCGCCCAAGCCGCGCGACCCCTACATCCGTGCCGAGAACGAGGACGATGACGGCTACGATCCCTACAGCGATCGCCGCCCCGAGCGCGAGCCCCTCTTCGAAGCTGACCCCTGGCGTTAAGTAGCTCATTGGGGACGGGGCTTTTTTAGCTACTTTGTTTTCGGCTAGAGGCGTTCATGCCTGCCCCCCTCGGCCGCTCGATATCCTCCGGGAGGGGCCACTAATAGAAAACTTGCTTATCCATTAATCAAGATACGCACAATCTTGCTCTCCTGCTAATCAAGAATCATTATAATCTTGATTAGCAGGAGAGCAAGATTGGAGAATTATGGCATTCAACGACTTGGTGGCTCAAAAAATAAAGGACTTTGAGCAACAGGGGATTCCGCAGGTCTTTGAGCGCGACCTTGATCTGGGCAACCCGCAGGAGCCAAAGCGCGACAACATCGTATATGTGATTGTGGGCGCCCGTCGTTGTGGAAAGACGTATCGCCTGTATCAGGAGATGCGGCGGCTTCAGGGCCAAGGCGTCGAGCTTGACCGGATGCTATATTTCAATTTTGAGGATGAGCGCTTGCGTCCGTATGAGCCATCGCTACTAGCGGACGTGCTCGATACATTCTATGCACTATATCCTGCTGCTCGAGGCGAGGGCGCCTACCTTTTCTTTGACGAGATCCAGGAAATACCCGAATGGGGTGCGTTTCTGCGACGCGTGGTCGATACGGAGAAGGCGACCGTTTACGTGACGGGATCTTCTTCTAAGATGCTGTCCTCAGAACTTAAGAGCGAGTTCAGGGGCCGTTCTCTTGTGCGAGAGCTTTTTCCGTTGAGTTTTTCGGAATACGTCCGATATAAGACGGGGGGCGTTCCTGAGTCGAACGCGCCCTTCTCCTCAAGCGCTGCAGCGTTGCTCCGACACCATCTGGTCGGATATCTCGAGCGAGGGGGATTCATCGCGACACTTGAGCAGACGCCCGCAGACGCGATTCAGCTGCTACAGGAATATGCGTCGCGAACGGTCGCTATGGACGTTGTGGAGCGTTACGACGTCAAGAGCCCTCGTTTGGCCTCACTGTTTCTGACGCGGTGTATGGCATCTTCGGGACGAGAGCTGTCGGTGAACAAGGTGTACAACGAGTTCAAGAGCAGGCAGATACCCGTCAGTCGTAATTCGCTCAGCGACTTACTTGAGTATTACGAGGACGCCTACCTGCTGTTTTCTGTGCCGGAGTTTACGCGTTCACTTGCAAATAATACGCGGTCTGCGTCTAAAGTCTACGCTGTCGATCCTGCGATGTTTGGAGCATTCTCTCCCGCATCGGCATTGGACCAGGGCCAGAGGCTCGAGACTGCGGTGTTCAATGCGCTCAGAAGAAGGACTCCTGCGGTGCGGGTCGGTTCGGTCTGCCGCCTACTGGTCAAGGAGAAGAATAAAAGCCATGAGGTTGACTTTGTGGCTGGGGATGCACTTCTCATGCAGGCTTATAGCCTGACTCAGGTGAGTGTGGATATGGCAAGCGAGAAAACGCGCGAACGCGAAATTGCAGCCCTCGATGCCTCGATGGCCCAGTTTGATCTTGGCGAGTCGGTAATCGTTACTATGGATGAACAGGCCGATATTCCATGTGAACACGGTGTGGTACACGCTGTGCCCGCATGGAAGTGGCTCCTTGCCTAATCATCTACGGATCTGTGGGGCCAGGACCTCCTGGCCCCTTCATCACGGTTGGGGAGTACCATGATGCGCCCGGCTAGTCCTGGGCCTTGATGCTCGGCAGCAGAATCTGGGCGATGTAGTCGCATTCGAGCTTGGTGGCAGCGTCGGCCTTGCCGTCTTTGCCGACCAGCACGCTCTTGATCTGGCTGTAGGTGTAGCGGTTGCCGGTCGTAAGCTCGACAAGCTCAATGGCTGTGTCCATGGGATAGGTCGACACGGGGTTCTGCGTGCGCCCGTTGATGGTCTGGGGCACCACGTACGGATAGACGGGGCCGCTGGCGTAGACGGTATAACCGTTGCCTAGATTGGCCGCACCCAAAACCGTATCGCCCTCATCGGGCGTAAAGCTCTCGCCCTCGCGCACCGCGACGAGCGTCACAATCGGCGTATCGCTGTCGCCGGCAAGATAGATGCATAGCGTGCTGCCATTTTGCCAAGTCTCGACCTTGCCGTACCATTCGACGGGGATATCGAGCTGGTAGAGGTCGGTTGCCTTGTGACGGGCGTCGGCATCACGGGCTGCCTGTGCCTTTTGCGCGCTCACGGCATTGACGGCGGCGTCGCGCCGCGCGGTTGCCGCCTGCTGGAGCACCTTGGCGGTGGCGGCGGAGCTCGCGCCGCCTTCCTCGGCATACTTGGCGGCGGCGTCGATCTGGTCGTTGGTTACCGTGTCGGCCGAAGGCACCTTGAGTTTAAAGGCAGCCTGGGCACTTAAATCCTGTCCATCGCTCTTAACGGTGACCTGCGTCTTGGTGGTCGGGACGGTATAGATGGTGCCGTCGGCCGCGATGGGGGAGGCAGCGATGGAGAGCGTGTAATCGCCGGGCAGCAGTTTGATGCCGCGGCCGTGCTCGTCAACGTAGAGCGTTTCGCTCACAGAAGAGCCGTCGGAGTCCTGGCCACTCACCTGCACGGGGATCTTTGAGCCGGTGGAGCAGTCGAGTCCCGCGGCATGTACGCCAATTTGCACCGACATCATGGTATGGGCGTTTGCGGCAACTACGGCGGCCTGCTCTTGCTGGTATCCGTTCCAAGCCGCATAGCCCGCGCCGCCGGCGACGAGCGCGACGGCCACGACACCGGCGACCATCAGATTGCGGCGCTTGGGCGACATCTTACGATGACGAACCTCGGCTTCGTGTGCCGAGGGAGCGGACGGCAGGGGAATATCTCCCATGGCGATGGTCTCGTCGACGACTGGCGCAGAGCCCAAGCCGGGGAGCTCGCGGGTGAGCGATTCGTCGACGGGCAAGTCGCCAAGCAGGGAGGTCTCATCTCCCGCGTTGGGTTCCGGTTGGCCATTGCCCTCGTCATCGCCTTTTTCGACATCGGCTTCATCGCGAGCATCCTCGACGTCGTCGCCCGTATCCGGTATGCCATCGCCCGCCGCGTCCTGCATGTCGACGATTGTCTCGTCAAACGCAACTTCGTCCAGCGAAAACCGGTCTAGGCTCTCCAAGGCCTCGGCGCACGCCGCTGCATCTTGGGCCGCGTCCTCTTGGCCCCTCGTCTCATTTTCCATATATCCCCCAAGCTCAATATCGGGACAACAATGTACCCAAAATTAAGGTCACATAGAGCTGGCGTGCAGTCGGAAATTCGATTTTATCTGCGCGATACATTGTGAATATGTGCATGAATGCACGCGCGACAGCAAAAAGCCCCCGGAAAGCAAACGAATTGCTTTCCGGGGGCTGCGCATAACGCGAGATTACGGAGCCAAAGAGACGCGCCTGCATCCAAATGCGGACGGCAGCGAGCGCGTTACTCGGCGTGTGCGTAATCCACCTTGGCGCGGCGAGCGGTAGCCTTCTCCCAATCGCTGGTGCCCTCAAAGACATCCTGCTTGTAGGGATTGCGGCCGAGCTTCTTGGCGCGGTAGGCGATGTAGATGATCGCGGCGATGTTGGCGACCAGTGCGGCGATCGAGACCGCGGTAGCGGCGCCGGGGTCGAGCGTGGAGTGGGTCACAAAGATGGACTCCTCCTGGAAGTACGGGAACACCTGGGCAAACATGCACCAAATAGCAAGCGTAAAGGCGCGGTTCTGGATCCAGCCGCCCTTGTTCCAGATAAAGGCGGCGACGGTGGGCGCCAGCAGCAGCGCAAAGCCGCAGAACCAGGAGTGGGTGGGCAGGCAGTTGTAGGTGTAGCAGAAGTTCCAGATATCGTAGGCGATGATGTAGACCCAGGTCATGTCGGGCCACAGCATGTCGGTCTTGTCCTCGGAGGCGTAGACGCTCCACCAACCGGTCATGCAGAAGATGTTGATGATACCGGCGATGCCGTTGAACACGTTGTTCCAGCCGGCGAGCTGCGTGGCACCTTCGGAGGTGACCCAGGTGGACTGGCCCAGGACAAAGAAGTGATAGGCGCTCTCAAAGTCGGACACGACGGCGATCATGATGTTGATGGCGACGATCACAAACGGCCACGCGCGGAACCAATGCGCCTTGCCGATCTTGCCCCACTGGTACTTAATGGCAATGAAGCCCCAGCAACCGGCCAGCGCCGCGTATACCTTGGCGTAGTGGAACCAGCTGTTCTGGTACACATGGGTGGGGTTGGTGAGTGCCCACTCGGCACCCTGCGAAACGCCGATGGCGATGGCGACGCAGTAGATGGTCATGGCAAGCGGAGCTACGCCAAAGATGATTGCCGCGCCCAGCTTGGTGCGGCGGCCGACCTCGTTGAGCACGATCAGGCCGATAAAGACCATCGCCCAGCCGACCCAGTGGATAAGGGTATCGCTACCCCAGACATCGAACAGCATGCTGCTCTCCTTTCATGCGCCCGCGTCCCCTCTTCCGTCGCGGGCAGTTTGGCAAAATGTCGTCAGTTCTGGGGCTTGCGCTCCTGATACTTGGCGGTATAGCCCTCGATATGGAGCGTCGAGGCGATGATTTCCTTGACTGTCTCGTCGGGCACATCGGGGTGCGTGCGGATATACATCAGCAGCCCCATGATGAGGGTGTAGAACGTCTCGTAGACATGGTCGATGCGTAGCTCGTGATGGGCGACAAAATCCACCACGGTGGTGTCGCAGATGTACTGAGCCACGCGCTGAACCACGTTGTGCAAAAAGCCGCCGTAGAGCGCGCCACTGCTTGAGGTGAGCGTACTCGGCAGTTCGTGGCCGCTGGCGACCAGACGCTTAAAGAGCGGGGCGACGGTGTCGAGCGCGCCCTCGATATCGCCGACGGTGCGGCCGGCGTTCCACTGCTCGAGCTCGGAGATAAAGCCGTC
The DNA here is from genome assembly GCA_905214615.1 of uncultured bacterium. Lineage (GTDB taxonomy): Bacteria > Actinomycetota > Coriobacteriia > Coriobacteriales > Coriobacteriaceae > Collinsella. Next base: position 5,150 of record CAJMMX010000063.1, read on the forward strand.
GATCGCCTCGTCCATAACAGCGGTGACGGCGGCGTCCATATCGGCAAAGTAGTGGTAGAACAATGAACGCGTGCAGCCGGCTCGCTTGGTCACGGCCGATACCGATAGGTGGGACACGCCCAGCTCGGAGCTTACGGTGCGCACGGCATCGAGGATCTCGCGACGGCGTTCGTCGCCCGTCAGGCGCTTTGCCGCACTATCGGATGCGGGGACGGCATCGACCACAGAGGTATCTGCTGTTTTGCCGCCCATGTTTTGCCGCCTTCCATCCTCTTTTGCCTGACCGTTCGCCTAACAGTCTTGAATATTGTTGACGGTTCGTCAATACTATTTTTGACACAATGTCAACTAATGGCGGGTGAACGGCATGGGGGCATGTTCGGCCTGCAAAAAAGAGGGGCGCCGCGGCCTCGTCGGGCTGCGGCAAGAGAAGGGACAACCATGATTCTCAACGGACCGGGAATTAGCTACACCGAGCCTGACATCGGTTCGGAGTTCGTGCCGCCGCTGCCGGAGCATCCGCGCGAGGCCATCGTCAAGCTGTGCGAGCACTGCACCAACCGTCTGCTGCATCGCGACGAGCTGCTGGGCTACGAGTACTGGTCGTTTGCCGAGGCCGCAACCGACGAGCAGGCCGAGGTACTCTGCAAGATGAAGATGCGCCGTCCCTATACGCTGCCCGAGATGGTCAAGCTCACCGGCATGCCCGAGGCCGATATCGAGAAGATGCTCGACGACATGAGCTACACGGGTCTGCTCGAGTACAACTGGGAAAATCCCGAGCGCGCCAAGCAGTGGGTGCTGCCCATGCTGGTGCCGGGTTCCGCCGAGTTCCTCAACATGCGCGTGAGCCAGCTCGAGGAGCATCCGGTCTATGCCAAGTTTTTTGAGCAGGCATCCAAGGGCCCGCTGTCCAAGGCCACGCCGATGGTGCCGCCCGGTGGTGCCGGCATCGGCATGCATGTCATTCCGGTCGAGAAGGCCATCGATGCCGCGAGCACGTCGGTGCCGATCGAGCATATCGAGCATTGGCTCGACAAATACGAGGGTAAGTATGCCGCCAGCACCTGCAGCTGCCGCGCGAGCCGTCGTGTGATGGGCGAGGGCTGCGCCGACGACCCCGCCGACTGGTGCATTGCCGTGGGCGATATGGCCGACTACGTGGTCGAGACCGACCGCGGTCATTACGTGACCCGCGAGGAGGTCTACGACATCCTGCGCCAGGCCGAGGACAACGGCTTTGTGCACCAGATCACCAACATCGACGGCGAGAACAAGATCTTCGCCATCTGCAACTGCAACGTCAACGTGTGCTACGCCCTGCGCACCTCGCAGCTGTTCAACACACCCAACCTGTCGCGCTCGGCCTATGTCGCCAAGGTCGAGAAGGACAAGTGCGTGGCCTGCGGTCGCTGCGTTGAGGTGTGCCCGGCTGGTGCAGCCAAGCTCGGCCAGAAGCTCTGCAGCAAAAAGGCCGGCGGACAGGTGCCCGAGTATCCGCGCCAGGAGCTGCCCGATGCCACCAAGTGGGACCACACCAAGTGGTCGCCCAACTACCGCAACGACAACCGCATCGAGACGCATGAGTCCGGCACCGCTCCCTGCAAGACGGCCTGCCCCGCGCACGTTGCCGTTCAGGGCTATTTGAAGCTCGCGGCGCAGGGTCGCTATGACGAGGCGCTCGCGCTCATCAAGCGCGAGAACCCGCTGCCCGCTATCTGCGGCCGTGTGTGCAACCGCCGCTGTGAGGATGCCTGCACCCGCGGTCGTGTGGACGCCGCCGTGGCTATCGACGAGGTCAAGAAGTTCATCGCCCAGCGCGATCTGGATGCCGCGACCCGCTATGTCCCACCTGTGGTGACCCCGACGCGTGCCGGCGGCTTCGACCAGAAGATCGCTATCATCGGTGCCGGTCCGGCCGGCCTGTCCTGCGCTTTCTACCTGGCCGAGAAGGGCTACAAGCCCGTCGTGTTCGAGAAAAACGAGCGCCCGGGCGGCATGCTCACCTATGGCATTCCTAGCTTTAAGCTGCAGAAGGACGTTATCGAGGCCGAGGTCGAGGTCATTCGCCTGATGGGTGCCGAGTTCCGCTATGGCGTGGAGGTCGGTCGCGACGTGACGCTCGACGAGCTTCGCGCGCAGGGCTTTAAAGCCTTTTACGTGGCCATTGGCTGCCAGGGTGGCCGCCTTGCCGGTATTCCGGGCGAGGATGCCGAGGACGTGACCGTGGCCGTCGACTTTTTGCGCGAGGTCAACAGCGGCAAGATCGACGCGCTGCCCGGGCGCACCATCGTGGTGGGCGGCGGCAACGTGGCCATCGATGTCGCGCGCAACGCCTGCCGTCTGGGTTCCGAGCACGTTGAGATGTTCTGCCTGGAGAGCGAGGTCAAGATGCCTGCCAGCGAGGAGGAGCGTCGCGAGGCCATTGAGGACGGCGCGCACATTAGCTGCGGCTGGGGCCCCAAGGAGATTCACCTGGACGAGGCCGGTCGTGTGTGCGGTATCACCTTTAAGCGCTGCACGCGTGTCTTTGACGACGAGGGCCGTTTTGCGCCCGAGTATGACGAGAACGACTTGCGCCGTGTCGATGCCGACCGTGTCGTCATGTCGATTGGCCAGTCCATTGTGTGGGGCGACCTGCTGGCTGGCTCCAAGGTGGAGCTCGGCCGCAGCCAGGGTGCCCTTGCCGATCCGCAGACGTACCAGACCGCCGAGCCCGACATCTTTGTGGGCGGCGACGTCTACACCGGTCCCAGCTTTGCTATCGACGCCATCGCCGCCGGTCACGAGGCCGCCGTGTCCATCCATCGCTTTGTGCAGCCGGGCTCCACGCTCACCATCGGCCGCAACCAGCGCCGCTACACCGCGCTTGACCGCGACGATGTTGTGATTGAGAGCTATGACAACGCAAGCCGCGAGGTGGCACGTGTCGACCGCGAGCGCGAGAAGGCTGCGCCCTTTAGCGAGTACGTCGAGACCTTTACCGAGGAGCAGGTGCGCGCCGAGACCGCTCGCTGCTTGGGCTGCGGTGCCTCGATCGTCGACCCCAACAAGTGCATCGGCTGCGGCCTGTGCACCACCAAGTGCGCGTTTGACGCCATCCATCTGGATCGCGACCGCCCCGAGTGCTCCACGATGGTCAAATACGAGCAAAAGCTCCCCAGCCTCGGCAAGTACGCTTTGAAGCGTGCGATCAAAATCAAATTTGGGAAGAAATAAAAAACGCAACAAACAAGAGAACGGCGTAGAGAACGGTTGGACAGCGAGCGAGTCCCAGGCGTGGCGAGGTGCCTTGAAAGAGGAGGGCATAGGGCTTTTGCCCATGCCCGACGATTGAAAGGCAGATCGTCCGTCTGGGGCTCGCGCAGCGTCAAGTCGACCGCCGTTCGTTAGAACGGCGGAAGAAAAAGTGCATGAATTAGGAATCGTCTATCACATCATTCGCGATGTCGAGAATGTGGCGCGCGCCAATGGCGTGAGTCGCGTTTCGAGCGTGACGCTGCTCCTGGGCGAGGTCTCGGGCGTCGTTCCCGATCTGCTGCTTGATGCTTGGCGCTGGGCGGCAGATAAAAAGCCTATCACGCAGGGCGCGGAGCTTATTGTGGAGCCTGTCGAGGCCGTGACGCATTGCGAGGCGTGCGGCTGCGACTACGCGACGGTCGAGCACGGCAAGACCTGCCCCCATTGCGGTAGCGGCGAGACCTATCTGCTGCAGGGCCAGGAGGTCATGATCAAGCAGATCGAGACCCCCGACGAGGACCCGACAGACGCTGCCCCCGACGGCCTATCCGATGCCCCCGATGCCGTCGACGCCGCCAACCCCCTCCACATCGCCTAACTTAGTCGTTGGGGACGTTCTTAAACGACTAGTCATTAAAGAACGTCCCTAACGACTACTTTGCTAGAGCATATTTCTTACCATTAGTCAAGCACCATCTGTTTAAACGAAATAGCCTCAACGCGAGCACATTTGTGTCTGTTTAAAACCGGCAATAATGAACAGCGTGCTCAATTCGGTCATGTAAATAGATCAGCTATCAATCCTCAGCAGCAAATCAGCCAAAATACTGGAATGTAATCAACTTGTAACAAAACAAGACGTTTAAACAAATAATGCTACCTTTTGCAGTTTTTCAAACAATTCTGCTGTATTTGCAGCTATACTCCATAACTGTCGTGTAGGAATTACGTAGACAAAAAGGAGGTTATGTGATGGTAAGTATTGTTCTTGCTAGCCATGGTGACTTGGCGGCTGGAATCAAGCAGACGGGCTCGATGGTCTTTGGCGATCAGCCGTCTGTTGCCGTGGTCTCGCTCGAGCCGAGCATGGGCCCCGACGACTTCCGTGCCAAGGTCGAGGAGGCAATCGCTTCCTTCGAGGACCAGGAGCAGGTGCTCTTCCTCGTTGATCTGTGGGGCGGCACGCCGTTCAACCAGATCAGCGGGCTCATCGAGGGCCACGATTCCTGGGCTATCGTCACCGGTGTCAACCTGCCTATGCTCATCGAGGCATATTCGCAGCGCTTTGACGCAAAGAACACTGCACATGCGATCGCAAAACATCTCGTGACTGAGGCTAAGGCCGGCGTGCGCGTCAAGCCCGAGTCTCTGGAGCCCGAGGAGAAGAAGCCGGCTGCGGCCGCCGCTGCTCCTGCGGGTGCCATTCCTCCGGGAACGGTGATCGGCGACGGGCACATCAAGATCGCCCACGTCCGTATCGACACGCGCCTGCTGCATGGTCAGGTGGCCACCACGTGGACCAAGCAGATCAACCCCAACCGCATCATCGTGGTCTCCGACGGCGTTGCTCACGACGAGCTCCGCAAGACCATGATCGAGCAGGCTGCCCCTCCGGGAGTCCACGCCAACGTCGTGCCTATCAAGAAGATGGCCGAGGTCGTCAAGGACACGCGCTTTGGCGACACCAAGGCGATGCTGCTGTTCGAGAACCCGCAGGATCTGCTCAGGGCCATCGAGGCCGGCGTCGACATCAAGGAAGCCAACATCGGTTCCATGGCCCACTCCAAGGGCAAGGTCGTCGTCACTAACGCTGTCGCTATGGGCGATGACGATGTCAAGACCATCGAGGCTCTCAAGGCCAAGGGCGTCAAGTTCGAGGTCCGCAAGGTTCCTTCGGATTCCTCCGAGGATCTCGACGCCATGTTGAAGAAAGCTAAGGCCGAACTGGCCGCTCAAGCATAGTAAAGGAGGGTCCGATACATGTCTGCAATCACTATTCTGCTTGTTGCGATTGTCGCGTTGCTTGCCGGTATGGAAGGCATTCTGGATGAGTTCCAGTTCCATCAGCCGCTCGTGGCATGCACGCTTATCGGTCTCGTAACCGGTCACCTTCAGGAGGGCATCCTCCTGGGCGGTTCGCTCCAGATGATGGCCCTTGGCTGGGCTAACGTCGGCGCCGCCGTCGCGCCTGACGCCGCTCTGGCCTCGGTCGCTTCTTCGATCATCATGGTGCTCGCCCTCAACGGCGGCGCCACCGATTCGGCCAAGGCCGTTACCGCCGCCATCGCCGTCGCCGTCCCGCTGTCGGTCGCTGGTCTGTTCCTGACCATGATCTGCCGTACCCTGGCTACCGCTATGGTTCACGGCATGGACGCCTGCGCCGAGAAGGGCGACTTCGCCGGCATCGAGCGTTGGCAGTACGCCGGCATCCTCATGCAGGGTGTTCGTATCGCCATCCCGGCAGTACTTCTGTGCATCATCCCGGCCGAGGCCGTTACCAACGCGCTTAACGCTATGCCCGATTGGCTGTCCGGCGGCATGGCTGTCGGCGGCGGCATGGTCGCTTCCGTCGGTTACGCCATGGTCATCAACATGATGGCCACCAAGGAGACCTGGCCGTTCTTCATCCTCGGCTTTGTCCTTGCTGCCATCCCTCAGCTCACGCTGATCGCCCTTGGCCTCATCGGCATCTCCCTTGCCCTCATCTACCTTGGCCTTAAGGATCTGGCCAAGCAGGGTGGCGGCATGGGCGGTGGCTCCGGTGACCCGCTCGGCGACATTCTGAACGATTACGAGTAGGAGGGGAGTGATACATATGGCAGAGAACAAGATTCAGCTCACCAAGGCTGACCGTAAGAAGGTTTGCTTCCGTCATCAGTTCCTTCAGGGCTCGTGGAACTACGAGCGTATGCAGAACGGCGGCTGGTGCTTCGCAATGATCCCTGCGATCAAGAAGCTCTACACCAGCAAGGATGACCAGATTGCCGCTCTTAAGCGCCACCTGGAGTTCTATAACACCCACCCCTATGTTTCCGCCCCCGTCATTGGCGTTACCCTCGCCCTCGAGGAGGAGCGCGCCAACGGTGCTCCGATTGACGACGTCGCCATTCAGGGCGTCAAGGTCGGTATGATGGGCCCGCTCGCCGGCGTCGGCGACCCCGCCTTCTGGTTCACCCTTCGCCCGATTCTGGGCGCACTGGGCGCTTCCCTGGCCCTGTCCGGCAGCATCGCCGGTCCGCTGCTGTTCTTCTTCGCGTGGAACATCATCCGTTACGCCTTCCTGTGGTACACGCAGGAGTTTGGCTACAAGGTCGGCTCCTCCATCGCCAAGGACCTCTCCGGCGGTCTGATGGGCAAGGTCACCGAGGGTGCTTCCATCCTGGGTATGTTCATCATCGGCGCCCTGGTCGAGCGCTGGGTGTCCATCTCCTTCACCCCGGTCGTCTCCAAGGTCACGCAGTCCGCTGGCGCCTATATCGACTGGGCCAACCTGCCCGCCGGTTCTGAGGGCATCAAGCAGGCATTGACGATGTACAGCTCTGTCGGTGCCAACGCACTCGACCCGGTGAAGGTCACCACGCTTCAGGCCAACCTCGATCAGCTCATCCCCGGCCTTGCCGCCGTGTGCCTGACCCTTCTGGTCTGCAAGCTCCTCAAGAAGAAGGTCAGCCCGATCGTCATCATCCTGGCTCTCTTCGCCGTCGGCATCATCGGTCGCGTCTGCGGCTTCATGTAAGCACGCTTCGGCTTAAGACCGAGAGTTGCTAGGCAAGGGCTTTTGAGCCATTGAAACGGACCGCACCCGGTGGGTACACTGGATGCGGTCCGATTGTTTTTATTGGAGGGCGAGGCGCGTATGGCGCAATCTCAGAACAGCACGGTCGATTTGGCAACGCCGGCAACCTGCCTGATGGGGCTTACCAGTCACGGCAACGTGATGGTGGGCAATAAGGCGTTTGAGTACTATAACGAGCGTAATCCCGAGGATTATATCCAAATCCCGTGGGACGAGGTCGACTATATTGCCGCCGAGGTTTTGCGCGGCACCAAGAAGATTACGCGTTTTGCCATCTTTACCAAAGAGAATGGCCACTTTACGTTTTCGACGCGCAATGACAAGGAAACGCTTCGCGCGGTGCGTAAGTACATTGACGAGGACAAGCTCGTTCGTTCGCCCGACTTTATCGATGTGACGGCCAAGGGCGCCAAGAGCATCCCCTCCGTCATCAAGAACCTTTTCCACAAAGGCAACTAGCCATTGGTAGCGGTGTAAATCTGCTACACTAGTACAACATGCCTCCGTAGCTCAGGGGATAGAGCACCGCTCTCCTAAAGCGGGTGTCG
>CAJMMX010000064.1 GCA_905214615.1 uncultured bacterium
GCATGAACCGCGTGCTCGAGCTGGACCGCGACACGATGACGGTCACCGTCGAGCCGGGCATGCTGCTCAAAGATCTGCAGGCCTATGTTGAGGAGCACGGTCTGTTTTACCCGCCCGACCCGGGCGAAAAGGCCTCGAGCATCGGCGGCAACATCAGCACCAATGCGGGCGGTATGCGTGCGGTCAAGTACGGCGTAACACGCGATTATGTGCGCGGGCTGGAGGTCGTTCTTGCGGACGGCACGGTGCTGAAAGTCGGCGGCAAGCAGGTGAAGGACGCGAGCGGACTGTCGCTCAAGCACCTGCTCATCGGCTCGGAGGGCACGCTGGCGGTCATCACCAAGTGCCTGCTGCGCCTTCTTCCCAAGCCGGAGACCACGGTGAGCGTGCTCGTTCCGTTTGCTGACCTCGGCACGGGTATCCGCAGCGTGCTGACTATCCTGCAGGCGAACGCCAACCCGACCGCAGTCGAGTTCATGGAACGCAAGGTCGTAGCCCTCGGTGAGAGCTTTTCCGGCGTGCAGTATCCGCGTCCGGATGCCGGTTCGTACATTCTGCTGACGTTTGACGGTCACGAGAGCGAGGTCAATGCGAATATTGAGCGCGTGCGCCGCCTTGCGCTCGACAACGGCGCCATCGACTATATCGTGCTCCGCAGTGCCGAGCAGGCCGCCGACATCTGGAAGGTGCGCGGTGCGCTCGTTATGGCGGTCGAGGCCGTGTCCGAGCAGGAGCCGGTGGACATCGTGGTGCCGATCAGCCACACGGCGGATTTCGTTCGCTACATCAACGAGCTGGAAGCATCCTCGGGTGTGCGTATGATCGCGTTCGGTCATGCGGGTGACGGTAACGTGCATCTGTGCGTAGTGCGTGACGGCCGCGACCAGCAGACCTGGGAGCGTGAACTGCACGACAACATGGAGCAGGCCTACGCCAAGGCGTATTCCTACGGCGGCGTAGCCTCGGGTGAGCACGGCATCGGCATTTCCAAACGGTCGTACTTCCTGCGTGAGACCGCGCAGGACAATCTTGCCGTGATGAACACCATCAAGACCGCTCTCGACCCGAAGCACACGCTTAACGACCAGAAATCTTACATTGTGGGAGGAAAATAACCATGCAGAGCTTATCTGAGCGCACCGCCGGCTTTACCGATTCGGTCATCCGCCGCATGACGCGCATCTCCAACAAGTATGGTGCCGTCAACCTGTCGCAGGGCTTCCCCGATTTCGATCCCCCGGCGCAGCTGCTCGATAGCCTCAGCACCATTGCCACCGACCCCAAGCCGCTTTACCACCAGTACTCCATCACCTGGGGCTCCCAGGCCATGCGCGAGGCGCTTGCCACCAAGCAGGAGCACTTTATGGGCATGCCGATCAACCCCAACGAGAACATCGTGGTCACCTGCGGCTCCACCGAGGCCATGATGGCCGCCATGATGACGGTCACAAACCCCGGCGACAAGGTCGTCATTTTCTCGCCGTTCTACGAGAACTACGGCGCCGACACGATCCTCTCGGGCGCTGAGCCCATCTATGTGCCGCTCAACCCGCCCACCTTTGACTTCGACCGTGAGGTCCTCGAGGCAGCCTTCCGAGACAACGATCCCAAGGCAATCGTCCTATGCAACCCGTCCAACCCCTGTGGCAAGGTCTTTACCCGCGAGGAGCTCACCTTTATCGCAGACCTGTGCAAAAAGTACGACGCCTACTGCATCACCGACGAGGTATACGAGCACATCGTCTACGCGCCCCACGAGCACGTCTATATGGCCACGCTGCCCGGCATGTTCGAGCGAACCATCAGCTGCAGCTCGCTGTCCAAGACATACTCCATCACCGGTTGGCGCCTGGGCTACACTATCGCCCCTGCCGAAATCACCGAGCGCATCAAGAAGGTCCACGACTTCCTCACCGTAGGCGCCGCCGCTCCCCTGCAAGAGGCCGTCGTCACCGCCCTCAACTTCGACGACAGCTATTACCAGGAGGTCCTCGACCTCTACACCGCCAAGCGCGACCTATTCTGTCAGGGACTCGACAGCATCGGCCTCACGCACAACGTGCCGCAGGGCGCCTACTACGTGATGATGGACATCTCTGAGTTTGGCTATGACAGCGACCTCAACTTCTGCGAGGATCTGGCCTCCAAGGTGGGCGTGGGCGCCGTTCCGGGCTCCAGCTTCTTCCGCGAGCCCGTCAACCACCTCATCCGCTTCCACTTTGCCAAGCGAGACGAGACGCTCAACGCGGCGCTGGAGAACCTCGAGTCTCTGCGAGATAAAATCAAGCCGCGCTGGTAAGGACAGCCCGACAACTATAGGAACCAAAGAAGCCTCGCACCGTCCACCGCGTTGCGAGGATTCTTTTTATAGCGCTTTCTTACATTGTTTAGGGCGCTATACTTTAGTGACAGAGCAACTCGTCATAGAGAGAGGAACACTATGGCAGAGCAGCAGCTTATCGGAGCGCTCGAGGCCGGCGGCACCAAGATGGTCTGCGCCACGGGCTATGCAGACGGTATGGTCCTGGAGTGCGAGCAGATCGCGACCACGACCCCGCAGGAGACCGTCGAGGCCGTCAACGCATGGTTTGCAAACAAGGGCATCGCCGCACTGGGCATCGGAGCTTTTGGCCCCACCGCAGTCAACCCCGCCTCGCCCCAGTACGGCAAGATCTTGGAGACCCCCAAGACGGCATGGCGCTACTTTGACCTGCTGGGCACCATTCAAAACGAGCTCGACATTCCCTGCGGCTACGACACCGACGTCAACGTCGCCTGCCTGGGCGAGGTCACCTTTGGTTGCGCCCAGGGCCTCACTGACGTGGCGTATCTGACCATCGGCACCGGCGTGGGCGCCGGCGTGCTTTCGGGCGGCCAGCTCGTGCACGGCATGATGCACCCCGAGGCCGGTCACATCCTGGTCACGCGCGACCCGCGCGACACCATTGGCGAGCACAGCGGCTGCCCCTTCCACGACAACTGCCTCGAGGGCCTCATCGCCGGCCCCGGCGTTAAAAAGCGCTGGGGTGGCAAGAGCGCCGGAGAGATGGCCGATGACCCGGAGGCCATGGACCTGCTCGCCGGCTATCTTGCGCAGGCGCTCATGACCTACATCCTGTGCTACGCACCGCAGAAGATCGTCATCGGTGGCGGCGTGGCCGACCACACCCCCATCGCGCCGCTCGCACGCAAGAAGTGCGCCGAGATGCTCAACGGCTACATCGTCACGCCCGAGATGGCCGACATCGATAGCTACATCGTCAACAACAGCCTCGAGGGCAAGCAGGGCATCATGGGCTGCCTGGCCCTAGGCGCACAGGCGCTTCAGTAACAGACGCACCCACAGGGCGTGGCGCACCCGGCAAATCCGACCTATGGAACGACGCCGCCACACCTCATATAAGCCCTCCAATAAAAAAGGCCGCCTAGGACCAAACAATGCGTCCTTAGGCGGCCTTTTTGGCGCACATCAGCGACCGTAAGAGATATCGGAGCACAACGCCCGTTGCCGCTCCACAGCAGTCGATCATCACATCAGTGATCATGCCGGCGCGTCCCGGCACAAAGAGCTGAATCGTCTCGTCGATCGAGGGAATCAGCAGCAGGAACACTGCCGTGGGCAGCAGCACGTCAAAGGTGCGTCGGCCCTCAAAATCAAAGGCGTGCGTTGCCAGGATGCCGAGCACCAAATACTCGGTAAAATGCGCGCACTTACGAACAACAAAGTTGGTCACCCATTCATATGGAAGTCCCACGCCGTGCAGAAAACCGCGGATAGCTTCCATGACCGTTAGGCTCAGTGAGCCCGACCCCGAGCCGGGAACCAGCGAATTGCCCCAGATCAAGAGCGCCATCAGGCAGGTTACGACCGCCCATTTTCGATTGATCTTAACCATGCAGAAGTTATGCCTCCGCACGGAGCGGCGCGAAGCTGGCGGTACCGCCCTCGATAACGCTCAGATAAGCACGGCCCGTACGCTTGGCGGTAGAGGACTGAAGACGCTCGATCTCTTCCTCGAGGATCTGATTGACGCGCTCGTGACGACGATTTTCCATAATGCCGGCGGCAATAGCCTCGGCCCGCTCGATGCTCTCACGCGAGATACGGGCAGTATCCTCGGGGAACACAGCGCTGTGACGGCCGACATAGGCGGGGGCAGCAGGCTGAGGGGCAGCGACGGGAGCGGGGGCTGAAACAGGAGCAGGCTCGTCAATCTCATCCAGAATCGCGGTGGCGGCGGCCCACATACCCTCGTGGCCCGAGTAATCGGCCATGGGGACATCAACCTCGAGCGAGGCGTCCGGAAGGTCGCCGGTGTCGATGCGATCTTGGGCATCAATCGATGCGGTGATGGCTGCAGGCTCATCGAGGTCATCGAGATCGATGCCCGCGGCACCGGAGATGATAGGCATGCTGGCGAGGTTTGCATTGTACGGCGCAGCCTCAGCCGCCTGCTGCTGGGCAGGAGCGCCCCAAAGCGAGCTATCGGCGGCACGGCGGGCGGCAACAGCCTCCTCGTCCACGGTCATGGCTTCATCAACGTACGAATTATCGGCAGAAGCGTTCGCGTCCGCCGAGGTAGCGCTGTAGGCGTTATTGACCGCCGCATTGGCAACGAGTGCCACGAAAGCCGCCGTGCTGCCCGCAGGGGCGGCCTGGGAGCCCGACACGGCGCGTGCCGCGGCGGCGATATCATCGCGATTGAAGGAGCCGGTCTGCCCGCCGTTGGTGAGCTCGTCGATGGCGACTTGATAGACGTCGCGCGAGCGTGCAGGGTCGCAGCTCACCGGCGAATCGTCGTCGAGCATGCTGTCGATCATGGACCAAGCCTCGGCCTCGTCCATAGCATCTGCGGCTCGAGCGATGGTAGGGACACCATCATCGACATGACGGCGCTGGAACGCACCAGTCAGGCCGGAAAGGAGTGCCGAGGTAGACTGCTCCGACTGAGCCTGAGAAGCAGAAGCCGCAGCGTACGGAATCGCATCCTGCTGCTGAGCTGGAATCGAGGCGGTCTTGAACTCGCTTTGATGCTGATTGAGATTGGCGGCACCGCCCATGGCATCGGGCTGGAACAGACGCTCTTCACGCTGCGCACGATACTCGGAGATACCCAGCGAGGCGGCATAGATGCCCACGCCCGCCACCGCACCGACGGCAAAGGGAACAGCGCCCGCGACAACCGTCTCGTTGACCGACGAGAACGGCAGCGTCGCGGCATACATCACCACGGGGGCGGCAAGGCCGATCCCGCAGGAAAGTCCGGCAAGGACTGCTCGTTGTGTTGCATCAGAAGAAGCCATGAGCTCTCCCCATCTTCCAGCACCCAAATCGCATCATTAAGTTGGCTGCGCGAGAGAAGATGAAGCGGGACATGCGTCCCAAAGCAACGGTATATGGTTCGTTTCATCTGCGTTTTCCGTCGCGAAGCTTAAAAGTTATTATGCGAAACCGACCCTCCGATTGCAAGCGGCGATGCCGGATTGTGGCTCGAAAACCGCTGCTTGTCGGTCATAAGGTCAAAAAATGTTGCCGAGTGGCACCATAAAGAAAGGGCCGGGATATAAACCCCGGCCCTAATGCCCATTCTTATGGCAGCTTTGCGCGCAGTTATGGTCTAAAACGTCTGCTCGTAATCACTGTGTTTTTTGGCCGAACGCACCAGGAACTCCTGGTTGGTGTTGGTGCCCTTAAGACCCTTGATAAACGACGCCGCCGCGCGCTCGGTATTGTTCATGCCGGCGAGTATGCGACGCAGGCCAAAGACAAACGGGCGCATCTGCTCGTCGACCAGCAGGTCCTCGTTGCGCGTACCGGAGGCAACGGGATCGATGGCCGGGAAGATGCGACGATCGGCAAGGTCGCGGTCGAGCTTCAGCTCCATGTTGCCGGTGCCCTTGAACTCCTCGAAGATCACCTCGTCCATCTTCGACCCGGTCTCGATGAGGGCCGAAGCGAGGATGGTGAGCGAGCCGCCGTTCTCGATGTTGCGGGCTGCACCCAGGAAGCGCTTGGGCGGATACAGGGCCGCCGAATCGACACCGCCCGAAAGGATACGGCCCGAAGCGGGCGCCGCCAGGTTGTAGGCGCGGGCAAGACGCGTGATGGAGTCGAGCACCACCACGACATCGCCGCCCAGCTCCACGATGCGCTTGGCGCGCTCGATGACGAGCTCGGCCACGCGGGTGTGGTTGTCGGCGGGCATATCGAAGGTCGAGGCCACGACCTCGCCCTTGATGGAGCGCTGCATATCGGTGACCTCTTCGGGGCGCTCGTCGACGAGCAGGCAGATCAGGTGCACCTCGGGGTTGTTAATCGAGATAGACTGGCAGATCTTCTTGAGGATCGTGGTCTTGCCGGCCTTGGGCGGCGACACGATCAGGCCGCGCTGGCCCTTGCCGATCGGCGACACGATATCGATGGCGCGACCGGTGATGGAGTCCTTGCCGTGCTCCATACGCAGCGGCTCGTTGGGATAGACCGGGGTCAGATCGCCGAACTTGGGGCGGTTGCGGATCTGCTCGGGATCCAGCCCGTTGACGGTCGTGATCTTGGCGAGGCCGGCGCGCTTGTCGCCGCCGCGCGAGGGGCGCAGGGAGCCCTCAATGACATCGCCCGTGCGCAGGCGCGCGGAGCGGATGAGGTAAGCCGGAACGAAGGCGTCGTCGTTGGACTTCATATAGCCATGGGCATGGATGATGCCGGAGCTGTCCGGACGAATCTGCAGGATACCCTTAATGTCGCGGAAGCCCTCGGCCTTCGCGGCGGTGGTGTAGATCTCCTCGACGAGCTCAGCCTTCTTTTTGCCGGTCGTCTCGATCTCGAACTCTTTTGCCTTCTCGCGCAGCTCGGCGACCTTCATGGCCGCAAGCTCCTCGCGCGAAAGCGTGGGCTCGGTGGGGGCGGCGTTACGCTCCTTGTTGCGCTGCTTGCGGTCGCGCTGGCGGTTGCGGCGGTCGTTGTTGCGATCGTCCTTGCGCTCGTTGCGCTCGTCGTTGCGCTTGTGCTGGCGACGGTTGGGACGAGTGCCGTCTTCGCCCTCGGCGGGCGCGGCGCCATCGGTTGCGACGGCGTCAACATTGGCCGCAGCGGCGTCATTGGCCTCGGCGCCGGTATCGACCTGCGCTTCGACGCCAGCCTGCTGCTCGGCGGCCTTGGCCTTAGCGGACTTCTTACGGCCGCGCTTGGGTTTCTCGGACGCAGGCTGTTCGACGTCCTGGGGCTCGGCGGCATCAGCCGATGCATCGGCGGTCGTCTCGGCGGAATCCTCGGACGCGCCCTTCTTGGAGGCCTTAGCCTTGGACGTGCGCTTAGCAGCGGTGCGACGGCTGCGACCGGGACGGACGTCGGCGGGCTCGGCATCGGCGAGAGCGGCCTCGGAAGTCGTAGCATCCTGGACGGGTGCATCGGCAGCGGTTGCAGACTCGGCGGTCGCCGCAGCATCCCGAGCGGCGGCGGCTGCTGCTGCGGCCTTCTCTGCCTCGACAAAGGCCTTGGGCTTGCGACCGCGACGGTGCGGGCGCAAAGCCGGATCGACAACGGGAACTTCGTTGGCCTCGACAGGCGCAGCGGGCTCAACAGGCAATGTGCCCTCCCCTGCCGCGGAACGGACCGAAGCCTCAGTGAGCTCGGGGGCTACCTGTTCCGCAACTTGCTCGGCCTTAGCAGCCGTGCGGCGGCGTGTGCGCGGTGCCGGCTTCTCGGTCGGCAGGTCGGCGGCAGGGGTCTCGATGGCGGCAGGCGTCTCGGGCACAGACGGAGCTGCAAGCTCGGTCAGAGCCGCGGCCTCGCGCTCGGCAGCACGACGGCGGGCGCGCACCACCTGAGCCTCGCTAATCTGCGCCAACGCACGTGCCTGCGCGACCTCATCGGAAATCGGCGCCGAGGAGTCAGCTGCAACGGTGCGCTTGGCGCGCGTCGTGCGCGTGGTACGGCGCTTGGGCTTGGTGACCTCCTCGCCGTCAGCGGCAGGCTTGGCCGTGCGGCGCGCGAGCTTGGGCTTTGCCGGAGCAGCCTCCTCACCAGTTGCAGGCGCAGGCGTCGAAGCAGCCTTAGGCGTCTCGGGAGCCGAGGCTTGCGCGGGCGCCGCGACCTGGTCCGACGCAACCGGTGCAGTGGGAGCGGCTTGCGTCGTCGTTATTTCGTTTTCTTGCTGTTGATCAGACACAGTGTTTGCTCAACTTTCTTTTCAAGCCCTGTGATCACATGCTCCCTGCATAAACCTTCAGGGCGGCTAAACAGTCTAGTTCCGTTCAAAACGACGGACATCATTGATCTGTATCGAGATGATTGCGTCAACTACGCAGCGTTAGTGTAACACAACCGCCGCCACCTGCAACTTAGTCATTGGGGGCGTTCTTAAACGACTAGTCAAAAGGGACACTCTTTGGTCTACCACCCACAAATCAGACTGCCTCCGCCAAAACTATGGCGGTTTACTACGACGAATCGATCAACCGCGACCACTCCGAAACATGTTGAACTAAAAACCGCAGGTAGATGCCTTGCGCTTTTTTGCGAAAAGCCGGCGTGGTTGGAAATTCCCAATTCATCGTAGTAAACCGGCATAGTTTCGTATTTCCAGCAGTTCCAAATTCGTCAATACGTCGGCATTTGCGAAAAAAGCCCGACCTCCGTGGGAGATCGGGCTTATAGGGCTCAGTTAAACCAAACCTACACGGTCAAATGACCCGCAGGTTACATCTGCTCGGGCGCGGAAACGCCAACGAGGGTGAGCACCAGGGCGAGCGTCACGCGGACGGCATCGCAAGCGGCCAGACGGGCACGCGAAAGCTCGGGGTCGACGGGACGGCCCTCGCTCGGCAGCACCTGGCAGGCAGCGTAGAAGCTGTGGAAGTCACCGGCGAGTTCCTCGGCAAAGTGGGTCAGACGGAACGGGGCGCGATCGCGAGCACAGCTGGCGATCAGGTCGGTGAGCTCGTTGAGCTTGCGCGAAAGGGCGAGCTCGGTCGGGTCGGTCAGCAGCGAGTAATCGACGTTCTCACCGATGGCCTTGGCGGCAACGGCCTTCATGCCCATCTCGTCGGCCTGCTCGGCGGTAACGTCGGCGGCACGGCGCAGGATGGAGCACACGCGGGCGTGAGCATACTGCACGTAATAGACCGGGTTGGAGTTGTCGCGCTTCTTAACGGCCTCGATGTCGAAGTCGACCATCTGGTTGGAGCTCTTGGAGATGAGCGTGTAGCGAGCGGCATCGGAGCCAACCTCGTCGACGAGCTCCTGAAGGGTCACCATGGTGCCCTTGCGCTTGGACATACGGACGGGCTTGCCGTTACGCAGCAGGTTGACGAGCTGGCCCAGTAGAACCTCGAACTTGCCGGGGTAACCCAGAGCGTCGCAGACGCAGCGGACGCGCTCGATGTAACCGTGGTGGTCGGCGCCCCAGATGTCGATGACGTGGTCGACGCGCTGGAACTTATCCCAGTGATAGGCGACGTCGGAGGCGAAGTAGGTGTACTCGCCGTCGGACTTGATCAGGACGCGGTCCTTGTCGTCGCCCAGATCGGTGGAGCGGAACCACAGGGCGCCGTCCTTGGTGTAGAGGTAGCCCATCTTGTCGAGCTTCTCAAAAGCGCGGTCGACGGCGGAGGTGCCGGCGGTCTCGCCCTCGGTGTCCTTCACATACAGCGAGCGCTCGGAGTACCAACGGTCAAAGTCGCAGTTGACGGCGTGGCAGAGGTCGCGCATGTTGTCGACCATCTTCACGTAGCCGCGCTCACGGAAGCTCTCCATACGCTCCTGCGGATCGGCGTCGACCCACTTGTCGCCGTCGGTGCGCCAGAACTCGGCGGCCTCGTCGATGATGTAGTCGCCGCCGTAAGAGTCCTTGCCCAAGGTCTCGGCAAAGTTGTCCTGATACGGATGGGTCTCGGGGTGCTCGTCGTTCTCGTCGGCAACAAAGGCGTCACGGTCGGCGATCAGCAGCTTGTGAGCCTCGTCGATATCAACGCCCTGCTTGGCGATGATGTCGGCGAGCTGCATGTAGCGCGTGCTGATGGAGTTGCCGAAAGTGTTCATCTGAGAGCCGTGGTCGTTGATGTAGAACTCACGCTGGATGTCGTAACCGGCGTGGTCCATGACGCGGCAAAGGGAGTCGCCCAGAGCAGCCCAGCGGCCGTGGCCGATGTGCATGGGGCCGACGGGGTTGGCGGAGACGAACTCGACCTGAGTCTTCAGGCCGCCGCCGACGTTGGACTTAGCAAAGTCCATACCCTTCTCGCGGGCCTCGCCAAAGATGGCGTTCTTGACGGCGACGGAGAGGTAGAAGTTGATGAAGCCGGGGCCGGCGATCTCGACCTTCTCGATCGCGGGGTCCTCGGGCATATGGGCAACGACGGCCTCGGCGATCTTGCGCGGGGCGCAGTGAGCCAGCTTGGCGGACTTCAGAGCCATGGTGGAAGTCCACTCGCCATGAGAAGTATCAGCCGGTCGCTCGATAGCGCAATCGTCAAGTTCAAATGCGGAAAGGTCGCCGGCCTCCTGGGCCGCAGCAAGCGCAGCGCGTACCAGCTCTTCAATCTTCTCGGGCATAGATCCTCCTTGTGTTAAAGCCCCCGAGCTCTTGGTCACTCGTAGGGCAAAAGCCAGAGTTTGTAGCACTCTATCACAAGCAGTAGCTACTGTCGCAGGGTAAAGTTAATCGATATTGCATATGCACAAAAATGACTACAGCTCGCACAGGACCATTCAAAGATAGCGGTCTGCCTGCCGATTGTGCACCTGCCGAAAATGCATAAACATGTGCATGAGCTGCTCGGAATATCGAATACTCTTACCTATCGGAGTTGTGTGCTTTTCCTGCATAAAGTAATGGTTTGCGCACGTCAACGTGGTATTCTAGACATACGCAAATTCGTATAAGTTGGAGGTAGCATGTTCTCAATCGGTCAACACGTCATTCATCCGGGCCAGGGAGTCTGCACCGTCGTCGGTTTTAGGGACGACACGCCGCAGCCCATGTTGTTGCTCGAGACCAAGCAGGGACATGCGCAGACGATTCTCATGTACCCCGTGGCGCAGGCCGACCGCCTACATGCCGCCATCTCTCAGCAGGATGCCGAGCACCTGCTGAGCCACTACGACGAGCTGGAGTGCGACACCTTTACCGAGCGCAACAGCTCGCTTGAAGAGACACACTTTAAGCAGCAGCTCAAGCTGGGCGCGCCCGAGACGGTCCGTGTGGCCAAGACGATGATGCACCGCATCCGCCAGGCCGAGGAAGCTGATAAAAAGCCCAGCTCCTACTACATGCGCGTACTCAAGGAAGCCAAGCGCCGCTCCATCGAGGAGTTCGCCGTGGCCCTGGGCGTCACCGAAGAGGCCGCCGAAGCCCGCCTAGCCCAAGCCGCCCTCAACTAACCTGTCAAAAACCACCACAAAGGGGACAGGCACCTTTGTGGTGGTTTTCTTGTTCTAGTAGTATTCAATCTCATCGATACCCACGAGCACAAGGAGTCTGTTATGGCAGAGACGCTTACCGCCGGAATCACCCGCGACCGCGCATTCGAACTGCTCAACGAGCACAACAAGGATCCGTTCCACATCACCCACGGCGAAACGGTCGAGGGCACCATGCGCTACTTTGCGCGCGAGTTCGACCCCGAGAACGAGGAGTTTTGGGGCATCGTCGGTCTGCTGCACGACCTGGATTGGGAGGAGCATGAGGACGACCCCATGAACCACACCATCTATGCTGCCGAGATTCTTGAGGGCGAAGGTGCGTCTCCCGAGCTCATTCGCGCCATCCAGACGCACACGTCGGACTTCAACACCTCGCTGCCCAAACCCGAGCTGCAGATGGAAAAGATCCTGTTTGCCTGCGATGAGCTCACCGGCCTGATCGGCGCTGCAGTCATCATGCGCCCGAGCAAGAGCGTTATGGACTTTACGACCAAGTCGCTCAAGAAGAAGTTCAAGGACAAGCGCTTTGCCGCCGGCTGCTCGCGCGACGTGATTTCGCAGGGCGCCGAGATGTTGGGCTGGGAGCTCCCCGAGCTCTTTGACCGCACCATAGCGGCCATGCAGTCCTTCGCCCCCGACCGCGATACCTTCCAGGCCTAACCGCCCACGCCACCTAAAACCGCCACAAAGGGGACAGGCAC
>CAJMMX010000065.1 GCA_905214615.1 uncultured bacterium
TTTGCCTGCGGGATCGCTCGACTACCAAACAGCCCGCCGGCACCGGGACCGCATCGCGGCACCAAAAAAGCGCCCGTGCGCTCGATGGATTCGGATGCCCGACAGAGGCTCCTTATGGCTGCTTCCCTCCGGACCTGACCAGATTCGGAACATGTCGTCATCCGAACCCATCGAGCGCGCTAGGCGCTCGGTATATCTTACCTGCTCCCGCCCGCCAGAGCAAGTGGGGCGAACCCATCGGATGGATTCGCCCCACTCGTCCATATCGCTAGCGGCGCCTGCGGTACAGGACCGCGCCGCCCGCTGCGGTCAGCGCGCCGATGCCGGCCATGGCCGCGAGCGCCTCGACCGGCAGGCTGCGGTCGCCGGTGTCGGGCATGCCGCCCTTGGAGCTGTCGCCGGAGCTGCCGCCGGAGCCGTTATCGGAACCGCCGCCCGAGCCGCCGCCCGACGTGCCGGGGTTCTCGGGGGTGCCGGGGGTCCCGGGATTCTCGGCATAGCTATTGGTGAAGACCGGCGGTATGTTGGCGTCGCCCTCGTAGGAGACCTTCGCCGACAGATAGCCCGTCTTGGTGCCGTCTGCCGCCTCGTCGCTCACCGTGACGACGATCCTGTGCACCGCCTTGTCGTAGGTCACGTGCGCCTGGCCGTCGTCGACCTCGCTCACCGTGAAGGTGTAGGTGCCGGCCTGCTTGAAGGTCAGCGCATCGAACGTGACGCTGCCGTCGGCGGCATTCTTGGTGGTCGACATGACCTTGCCGTCCCGGCCCTTGAGCTCAAAGCTAAACTGGCCCGCCTTGAGCTCGGCGCCCTTGAGCACCTTGGCGGCGCCCAGCCTGAGGGTGACGGGCGCGGCCTCGTAGCCGTTGGTAAAGGTCACCGAGGTGTCGCCCACAGCATTGCCCTCGGCATCCGCCAGCTCGTGCTTGACGGTAAGCGTGCCGTTTTTGGCATCGGCAACCGTCGTGCGCACGCGGTACGTCGCCCTGTCGTACGTCACGCCGCCCGCCGTGCCGGCGACCTCGCGCAGCTCGTAGCTGTGCGTGCCGGGCGCGGTGTAGGTGACGGGGCTGAGCTCGACCGTTCCGTCGGCGGCGTTCTTGCCCGTCACCGCGACGCTCTCGCTGCCGTCGGTGGCAATCTCGACCAGCTGGAACTCGAACTCGCCCTCGGCCAGGTCACGGCCCTTGAGCTTCTTGTTCACCTTGATCTGGTCGGTGACGGAGCTCGGCGTCGGATTCACGCCGTAGGTGTTGGTGAACTCGAACGCGCCCTTGCCCTCGGGCGTGCCCTCTGCGGGCAGGACCTTCGCGACAAGCGTGCCCGCGGCGGTGTCCTCGACCACCCTGACCGTGAAGGTCCTGGTCGCCGTCGCGTCATTGACCACGCCGTCGACCGAACCGGACTCGCTCACCCGGTAGGCGAACGTCTTGGTGCGCAGGCCGTCGCCGTCGATCTCGGCGTCGTCGAGGTCGCTCGGCTGCTTAAACGTGACGTGGCCCAGCGCGACGTTGCCGGTGGCGTCGTTGGTCGCCTCGGCCACCGTCTTGCCCGAAGCGTCAACCGGTGCGGGCGCGCCGTCCAGCGGCTCAATCTTAAAGGTGTACTTGCCCGCGATGTCGGCCTGCGTGAGGCCGAGTCCGGCCTGGCCGAGCGCCAACGTCTTGGTGCCAGCGAGGTCGACCGTCGCCTCGCCGGCGCTATAGGCATTCACAAACGACAGCGTGCCGTCGGAGCCCTCGGGGTAGGTCACGGCCACATCCAGCCCGCCCTTGCCGTTATCGGTCACCTTGACCGTGATGCCGAAGCTCGACGTGGCCGCCGTCACGCCCGCAGGCAGCCGGTCCGTACCGTCCTCGGAAACGGTATAGGGAATGACCCAGGAGCCGTCGGCGGCCCTGGTAGCGGTGCCGTCTCCCACCATCCGCTCGAGCGCGTCAGTAGTGTAGGCAATAGGCGAGAACGCAAGTCCCGCGGCCTCGCCGTCGCCGGAGGCCTGGTTGGTCGCGGTCGCGACCACGTTGCCCCGGGCATCGCGGACGGAGAACGAGAACTCGCCCGCCGCCGCGGCGCGGCCCGTCAGCGTCTTGGTGGCGTTGATGGCCACGTTGCCCTCGCCGCCGAGCGTTCCAGTGGCCTCGTAGGAGTTCTGGAACGCGACCGTCACGGGCGCGGGCGTCGCCATGGCGTCATCTGCCGTGGAGACCTCGCTGCGGGCGACCTCGACACCGTCCTTGGCAACTGTGGTCGTGACCGTGAGCTTGCCCGTCGCGGCGTCGTAGGCGGGCGCGATGGTCACCGTGCGCGGCGCGGTATCGTTGGTGTAGCCCTCGCCGCCGAGCTTGGTCTCGGCGACGGTGAAGCTGTAGACCTTGCCCGCGTCGGCGTCGGTGAACTTCACGTCGCCGCCCGCGGTCCCGCCGATGATGTCCATCAAGTCGGCCTCTCCGTCATCGGCAGCGGCCGCGGCGTAGGCGTCCCTGTCGGTCTTGAGGCCGAGCTTGGCAGCCGTCTCGGCGTCGGCGGTCACGGTGAAGGCGAACTGCCCCGCCTCCATGGAGCGGCCGGAGAGCGTCTTGGACAGGCGCACACCCGCGCGGGCCGAGTAGTCGAGCTTGGTCGTGTAGGTGTTGATGAAGTCGCCGCCGCTCGCCTGCGCGATCGCGGGCGTCGTGGCCGTAAGGTTGCCGGAGCCGTCGTCGGTCACGGTCACCGTCATCGTGGCGACGTGGCCGTCGTAGGCCACACCGGCGATGGCAGAGCCGTCATCGGGCCTGACCTCGCACACCGTGTAGGTGAAGGTCTTGGCGCGCACGCGCTTGCCGCCGACCTCGGCGAACCCGGCATCTTTGATGTCATTGAGCGTGTAGCGGATGGAGCCGAAGTCAAAGGCGACCCTATCGCCCGCCTTGGTGCCGGCGGCGGCCGTCACACTGACGGTCTTGGAGCCGTCGGCAGAGCCCTCGGGCATGGGAGCGCCGCCCTCGCCCGCGAGCGTGAACTGGAAGCTATCGCCCTCCGCCCAGTCGCGGCCCTCGAGCGTCTTGGTGAAGAGTCCCGCGGTGGAGACGTCCCTGCCCTCGGTGGCCGTTCCGTACGTGTTGGTGAACGCGACGGTCGCGCCGTCCTCGGTCACGGTGCCCTCGGCCTTGGAGCCGTCAGCCCCGTTAACAGCAGTCGTGTAGCCCTCGGCGGTGTCCTCGGTCACGGTGTAGTGCGCGCCCACGGGCAGGCCGGCAACGGTCTTCTCCCCGCCGTCCTTAAGCGTAAAGGTCGCCTTGCCGTCCGTGAACGTCACGGCATGCTCGCCCTTGCCGAAGGTGCCGGAGACGGGCTCGCCGTCCCCGTCGGTCAGCGCGACCGTAAAGCCGAACTCGCGCTGGCTGTCGCCGCCGACGACCGTCTTCTTGACGGTGAGGCTGCCCTTGCGGGACACGCTGTTGTGGGTCGTGTTGGTCTGCGACTCGTTCTCGCCCACCTCGACCTTTGCGGTATTGGCGATGTCGTCGACCACGGCGGCTTCGGCGGAGACCTTCACGTCGAAGCTGAGCGTGCCCGTGGCGCCCGCATTCTGTTGACCGAGAGACCAGGTAAGGGTGCGCGTCGCGGCATCGTAGGTGGCACCGTCGGCAGAACCCTCAACATAGTTAACGCCCTTGGGCAGGACATCGGTCACCGTCACGTCGGCCGCCTGCGCGGCGCCCCTGTCGTCGACGCTGTTATTGGCCCAGCCGATGGTATAGGTGAGGGTATCGCCCACGCCCACCGGCTTGCCGTCCACATCGACCTTGGCGCCCGAGACGTCCGCCTTGGTGACGGTCTTGGTGTTGTCGTGCGGCGTGAAGGTGTTGGTGAAGGTCTTCTTGCCCCGCTCGTTGGAGATCTCGGCCTTAAGGCCGGAACCGGTCTGAGTCACCGTGACGTCGAAGGTGTAGGCGTGCGCATCGTCCTCGATCAGGACATCGCCGCTTGCCTTCTCGGTCACGGTCGCGTGGTAGGCACCCGGATTGGCGAAGCTGAGCTCGCCGAAGGAAACCTTGCCGTCCTTGTCGTTCTTCGCCTCGATCGGGTAGCCCTCGAGCACATTGCCCGCGCCGTCGGCGAGGGAGAGCTCAAAGACGAACTCCCCCTCCTGGAGGCCGGGCTTGCGGCCGCCCGCGAGCACCTTGGTGAGCTCGGGGACGGACGCCGTGGCGGGGGCGGGGTCGAAGGTGTTGGTGAAGGCGGCGGAGGAGACCTGGTCTGCCGCGATGGAGCCCTCGGCCTTGGAGCCCTCGGCTCCGTTCACCGCAGCCTTGTAGCCAGCGGCGGCGCGCTCGGTCACCGTGTAGGCAGTTCCCGCGGGCAGCCCCGTGATCCTCGCCGTCTGGCCATCTTTGAGCTTGAGGGTCGCCTTGCCGTCCTCGAACGTCGCGTCACCGTAGGTGCCGGACACTTTGCGGCCCGCGGCATCGGTGGCCTCAACCGCAAACTTAAATGTCTTGTCCGCGTCGACCGCCAGGCCCTCGCGCGCCACGACGGTCTTGGAGACATCGAGCCCGCCCGTCTTCACAGTGTTGGTCACGGTGAAGCCGCGCTCGGCGTCGCCGGAGACCTTAGAGCTGTAGCCCTCGACGGCGTCCTCGGCCACGGTGTAGCGGACCTCGGAGCCGGACTCGGAGTACTTGGGCAGGCCCTTGAAGGAGCCCTTCCAGCCGTTGGACTCGTTGAGCTCGATCGACTGGCCGGCGTCCTCGCCGTCGGCGAGCAGGCGCACGGTGGCCTTCTTGGCCGCCGGGCCGACCCACTTCTTCTCGACGGGCACCGAGACCTCGGCCGTGGAGGTGTTGGTCACGGTGAAGCCGTGCTCGGCGTCGCCGGAGACCTCGGAGCTGTAGCCCTCGACGGCGACCTCGGCCACCTTGTACTTGATCACGGCGCCGGAGGCATCGTACTTCGGCAGGTTAGAGAAGACGCCCTTCCAGCCGTCAGACTCACTCAGGGTGATCGAATCGATGACGGTATCGCCGTTCTTGAGATTTACTTTTACCTTATCAGGATGGGGAATCCTGGGGTTCTCCCAGACCTTTTTGATGCGAATGTCGATGTTCTCGGACTTGCCGATGATGACACCGCCGTTGGCGCCGATGCCGCCTCCCCGCTTGGCCTTATTGCCGGAGATCGTCAGCGACGTCTGGCGTTTGCCGAGGTTATACACATCCTCGCTCATCACAGATTTAAGCGCGACGTTCGGCGTGGCGTCGGTAAAGGACAGTGGCTCGCCGTTGTCACCATCGGGCGTGAATCGCGGGATTTTGGGGTTTGTTTTCGCAAAAGTGCCTTCGGGGTTAAACAGCCCACCGTCTCTGTACCAGCTGACCTTTCCGCCGCCCGGAGCGCGGTTGGCCAAGGTCAGTTTGTATTTGGCGTCTTTGAAGCCGGTGAAGACAAAGTCGTCTCCCGCCTCATAGGCCGTATTCCTGGCGATCAGGCCGCCGTCCTGGACGTAGACCTTGGCATCTCCGGTCGGACAGAACCACATGCCGCCGCCCTGCCCATCCGCATGGTTATCAACAACGCAAGCGTTTTCGATATGGAGCGTACTATAGCCAAGATACTCGTTGCCTTCGCTATACACGCCGCCGCCCATGCTCCAAGCAGTATTGTCCTTAATCTCGCCCGCGCTGAGCGTGACGCCATCCGAATAGCTATAGACGCCTCCGCCGGCGGAAGCGGAGTTGCCAGATACGGAGCCGCCCTGCATGGTGAAAGCAGTATTCCCGTTTTCGCGGCCCTGACAGCCCGGGTCGACCACACACACTCCGCCGCCTTTGCCGTTGCCAGTCACTACGTTGTTCTTGATCTCACCACCCGTCATGGTGAACTCGGCGTTGCCCTCAATGTGAACTGCTCCAGAGGGATCGAGGGAACCCGCCTCCAGTTTACTGCTCCTGTTGCCGGAAATCTGACCACCAGCCATCGTGAACTTGGCTCTTTGGCTATCGCCCTCCCCCTCGCTGTACGCAAGGACCGCGCTGCCTCGATAGCCGCTGTTGCCCTCGATGCTGCCTCCACTCATGTCAAAGCGGGCATTGCCCATCAACATGACGCCAGAAGATGTGAGGTGATAGCCGTTAGTGTCTCCGGTAACGACGATTCCGTTCTTACGGATAACGCCGCCCTTCATGACAACATGAGCGCCGTCTTTCGCGTGGACAGCGCCGCAATACGCGTCCTTAAGTTCGCACTGCTCGATAACGCCGCCCGTCATGGTAAGCGAAGCCTTGTCTCCCGACACGTCGATGACACCCGTATTGACGGTGTTCGCAGCGCCGTCGCACACAACGGCCTCGTCAGAGAGCACAACCGCTCCCCTGCTAGAAATAATGGCGCCCTTGTTGTAGCGACCACTCAGGGACACTTTCCCCGACAGCTCGAGGGATGCCCCCTCGGCAACATTGACCAGTACGGAGAAGCCGCTTTTCTTTGCCAAGATGGTATAGGGCTCATCCGACGTGATCTTAATCATCTTCCCGGCAGGAATCGTGAGCGTGGAGCCAAGCTTCACGTGCTTTTTCAGGGTGATGACGGTTTCCTTGTCATAGGGGGCCTCGTCGACCAGATCCTGAAGGGTCTTGGTGCTGTCATCGCTCACGGTACCGCCGACGCCGTCATCGATGGACTCGCGCGTGTAGACGATATCGACGCCAAAGAACGGGAGGTTCTCCGAGCCTTTGATGTCGTCCATGCTGTTTTCGATTGTGATCTTTTTAACCGTGCTGCCTTCAAACATACCCGAGGGTATTTCGGTGAGGCCGCGCCCGATCGTCACATCCTTCACGCCACCTACGCCCGAGAAGGCCGCCGTGCCAACGGAAGTCACGGAATCCGGAATGGAAAGCTGCTCCGGCAACGTGCCGTAATAGAAGGCGTAGTTGCCAATTGTCTCAAGTGTCCTGGGAAGCTGGACGGCGACGTTGCTCTGGATAAAGGCCCACTCACCGATACTCTTCAGGCTGTCGCAAAGCCCCACGATCTTAACCGGTGTGTAGCAGAACGCATTGTCCGGAATGTTCTGAAGCGAGGACAGATCCACGGACGCCTGCAGATTTTTGCACTCGTAAAAAGCCCCCCAGCCCATCTTTGTCACCTTGCTTAGATTGGGCACGCTCACCAGGCTGGCGCACCCCTGGAAAGCAGAGGATCCGATGCTCTTCAATGTGCCTGGGAAATCGATCCCAGTCAAACTCGAGCAAGTCCGAAACGCCCCATCCCCGATGGACTCGATTTCGCTCAGCGCGGTGACGGACGTGAGAGAGGTGCATCCGTCAAACATGTGCGAGGGGATCTTGGTAACCGAAGCGGGCAACGACACGCTTGTCAGAGACGTGCAGTCTTCGAACACGCCCGTTATGGTGTCGGAGAAGGCGACATCTTTTGGAAACTCGATGCCTGTGAGGGCCGTAGCCCCCTCGAAGGCGCCCGAGCCCGAAATCATTTTGAGGGTTGAGGGGAGATCGATCTCCGAAAGGTTGCTGCAGCCATAGACCATCATGTTGGCGCTAATCTCCTCGACGCCCTCATCGAAATAGAGCTTTTCGAGCGAGCCAGCGTTTTGCAGCGAGCAAGCGAAGTTCTTGATGGAGCCAGGGATATGGAGCTCCTTGACCTTTGCGAACCTCCGGAAATTCCCTCCGTACATTTTTTCGAGCGTGTCGGGAAGCGTCAGCTGCTCAACGTTCTTGGCCACGATACCAGACGAGAAATAAAGTTTGGTGACTTTGTAGGTCTGGCCACCATGCTCGATGGAGCTGGGCACACTCACCGCGGTCACACTGTCGTCGGCAACAATACCTGTGATTTCCGCCGTGCCCTTATCCGTGGTCTCGCACGAATAGGTCACGCCGTCCTGGGTGATCTCAAACTCCTCCGCAGTATACGCAGTCCGCGATTCCGTGGCCGCATATGCGACACCGGCCGTCGCGCCAACGGATAAACATCCGAAGCCGAGAACCAGCGCAAGGCAGAGAGCAGCGACTCTCTGCCCCCCCCCGCCGAAAACTTTCCTCTCCAATTCCCTTCTCCCCCTCTGGTGTCGCCTTCTCTTCCCACGAGCGATCTATTGATTAAGGACAGTTAAAGACAACATTATGACCAAAGAGGCCCATCATGGAGATAATCCACGTCTTCGCCCGAAATGGTAATTAATTGGCATGATTAATTGGCGAACAACTGAACGAAGAGCAATCTACTAATGGCACATAAATGGCGGCGTCAACACCTGAAGTGCAAAAAGACTACTTTTCTAGATGCGGCCGAGGTCGTAGGCTCGCGCAACAGACTCGCCGGCACAGATGAGGTTGGTTGTGGCTTCTTGCGAATCGAGTGCCCGCTCCAGGTCCATGGGCTTGCGGCAGATCGGCAAAACCAAGTCAATACCCTGCCCATATACCGCATCCAGGTTGACAGCGCGACCGCCCACGACAGCGATCACCGGCTTGCCACACCGCTTGGCACGGCGTGCCACGCCCACCGGCGCCTTACCGGCGGCGGACTGCTCATCCATATTGCCCTCGCCTGTAATGACCAGGTCGACATCGCGTACACGCTCGTCAAACCCCACGAGATCGAGCACCGTCTCCACGCCCGAGCGCAACTCGGCACCGAGCGCCAGCAGCGCGGCACCTAGGCCGCCGGCGGCACCTGCGCCGGGCACGCCGAGCACCGAGCCAAATGTCCGTGCGCCCTCGGGTGCGCGCAACAATCCCTGGACTCGAGCTCCGGCAATCGCAGCGTCGAGCAAGCGGCCGTAGCCGACCATCCAGCTGTCGCACCTGCTCAGCGCCTCGGCATCATCAGCCGGCAGACCCTTCTGTCCGCCGAACACCGCAAGCGCGCCGCGACGCCCCACGAGTGGGTTCTCGACATCCGAAAGCACAACGATACGAGCGCCATCCAAAGCCTGCAGCGCGGGCGCCAAATCAACGCTCGCCACCTGCTCAAGGCCGGCAAGACCGGGGGCGATATCGCAGCCCCGATCATCGACCACACGCGCGCCCAGCGCCTGCAGCATGCCGGCGCCACCGTCGTTGGTGGCACTGCCGCCCAAACCAATATAGAGTGTCTTTGCGCCCTTGCGAACCGCGCGAAGCATGAGCTCGCCCACGCCATAGGTTGTAGCAGCCAGCGCCGACGACTCCGTGCAAGGCGAATACCCAATGCCAGCCGCCTCGGCCATCTCGATGACCGCGGACTCGCGCTCGACATCAACCAGCATCCGGGCAGACGCGCTCTTGCCCAAGGGACCCGCTACCTCGCAGGTCACAACCTCACCGCCGCACGCGGCAATGGCGTCGAGCGTTCCCTCGCCGCCGTCTGCCAGCAGCAATGTGCACACCTCGGCATCGGACCACACACGGTGCACGCCTTCGGCAACGGCCTCCTCTGCCTGCGCACTCGAAACGCTACCCTTAAAGGAGTCGATCGCCAACAGCACGCGGCGGGGCCGGCGGCACGCGGGGCCAAAGTCAACCGCCGCGCCAGCATCCTCTTCGGCACACGCGAGCGCTTCAGCATGAGCGGCATGTGCCTCAAGATCGGCCCCGCAACCGCAGCCAGCACCATCGGCGTCACGCAGCCCACTAAAATAGCTACTCAGCAGCTCGCGGCATTCATCCGCCAGGACCCCAGCCGCCACGTTAAACCGATGATTCAGGCGCGAGTCGGCATTCAAATCGTATAGGGATCCCAACGCGCCCGCCTTGGCGTCACTCGCGCCATACACGCAGCGTCCCACGCGCGCGTTAACCATAAGCCCTGCGCACATGCAGCAAGGCTCGAGCGTTACGTAGACCGTGCAATCGGAAAGGCGCCAGCGACCGAGCGACCGAGCAGCGGCGCACAGGGCCGCAAACTCGGCATGAGCCGAAGGATCCTGATCGAGCTCGCGGCGATTGTGCGCCCTCGCGACGATCTCGCCCGCGCGCACTACCACGGCTCCGATGGGCACCTCGCCCACCGCCGCGGCGGCGCGAGCCTCCGCCAGCGCCTCGCACATGAACTTCTCGTCGATTTCGGTGATCGTCATCGTTCGCCTTCCCTGTTGCAAATTCAAAACGATGCTATCATTACGACTCACGGAGAGATGGCAGAGCGGTTGAATGCGGCGGTCTTGAAAACCGTTGAGCGCGAGAGCGTTCCGGGGGTTCGAATCCCCCTCTCTCCGCCACTTTTAGTGATGCACCGGTGTCATGGTCCGCTCGAACAGCGCATCGACAACGTCGGCTATCTCGGAGCGACGTTCCAGATCGTGACCCGATTCCCACCACATAGTAAAAAGCCGAATAATGCCGCCGGCGACAAACTCAGACGTCGTCTCGAGCGACACGGGGGCCAGGGCATCCTCGGCAAGCACGTTCATCACACGCTCGCGGATGGAGCGGGCAATACGGTCGCAAATAACGTTGGTCAGCATTCCCGACATGCTGCTCGCCAAAATGTTGTCCATGAGCTGCTCATGGGCCAGAATCAAATCCATGGCATCGTCCAAAATCGCATGCCGAAGCGCGCGCACGTCCTCGGCAGACACTGTGCCGGCCTCATCGGGCTGTTTTTGCGGCAAGCCGGACATGAGCTCATCGATATAAAAGGCAAAGTAATCGTTCTTGTCGCGAAAGTGCTTGTAGAACGTCGTGCGGCGAATCATGGCGCGGTCGCACAGCATGGCAACCGTCAGATCCTCAAACCGATTCTCTTCCAAAAGCTCGGTAAAGGCATCGAACAGGGCACGATAGGTTTTCTTGATGCGAAGGTCCATCCGTATCGCCATCCTCAAGGTGTAGACAGCATTCCTTAATCTGTCGCATATCTTACACCTGTACCACTCTTCACATATTGGCGTCTCCTCCTTGATTGAAACATAACGCTTACCGGAAAGTTCGGCACCGCCAACGGTTGCGGGTATACTAGATGCGTTATACCAACGACGGTCGGCGCAAGACGCCGCTGCCATTCGAAACGGAGACATCATGCTTCCCGTCATCATCGGTATCGTTGTTGTCGTTGTGCTCGTCTGCGCCATCGCCGGCATCTACAACAACATGGTCACCAAGCGCAATCGCATTGACAACGCTTGGCAGAACATCGACACGCAGCTGCAGCGCCGCAACGACCTGATCCCCAACCTGGTCGAGACCGTCAAGGGCTACGCCAAGCACGAGCAGGATACGCTCGCCGCCGTGGTCAACGCGCGCAACGCCGCCGTGAGCGCCACCACGCCCGAGGCCAAGATGGAAGCCGACAACGTGCTGACCGGTGCGCTGCGCCAGCTCTTTGCCGTGGCCGAGGCCTATCCCGACCTTAAGGCGAACACCAACTTTACGCAGCTCCAGGCCACGCTCGAGGACACCGAGAACAAGGTAAGCTACGCACGCCAGAGCTACAACGACTGCGTGCTCAGCTACAACAACGCCATTCAGACGTTCCCCAACGTTATCTTTGCCGGCATCTTCCAGTTTAAGGAGCGCCAGGGCTTTGAGGCCGCGGAGGCCGCCCGCCAGGCACCGACCGTCAAGTTCTAACAGCTCAGCAGCGCATCCTGAATCGGCTATATGCATAAACCGCCCCGTCGAATGCATAACTTCGACGGGGCGGTTGCTTTTTGCCCACAGGTACCCCAGGGGGCGCCGTGCAAATTTCGGAATATTCAGCATCCCGGAGCCCACGAGCGAGAGAACGGACGCACGAAACCGCATCGAGTGCCCCTGTTTCGAGCCCCCAGCGCCTCAAAGACCGCTCATTTTTAACGGAATGCGGCCCATGGGACCTGCTTTTCGCCCAAAACCCAGTATGCAGGCGCCCGCGGGTGCCGAATATTCCCAAAAATGCACGTCGCACCCTACCCCAGGCAAGCGGCAGCTGAATTTATTCAGGCCCATCATTACCCGTCGCGGCAATACCGAGCCCGTAGGGCAGAGAGCGGGTTCCCTCCCGGCGCACTCCGCAGGACGAAAGAACCCCCGCCGCACGTTGTGTGAACTGCCTCCCATTTCTTGGACACAAGAAATGGGAGGCTTTTTTATGGCTGGA
>CAJMMX010000066.1 GCA_905214615.1 uncultured bacterium
CCGTCCATATTACCCCGCTCGCCGCCCGAGTCAACAGGTATTTTGGCTCCGACCAGAGTTTCTGCACATGTCGTCCATGGGTCATGACGTTGCGACACTAGCGCTCGACAAATGCCTCGATATCACTCAATAGACGCTTTGCCTCCTGGCGGCCCTGAATATACAGGTCGAGCAGCTTTGCCGGATCGTGCTCAACGTGGCCGACCTCGACCGGCTTTTGCGGAGCGACGACCAACGCACGGCCCTCGCGCTCATACTTCCATAGGTGCATGCGCTGTATGTTGTAACGGTCGTGGCGCGTCTCGATAGCCTCGAGCAGATAGGGGTAGTCGGCATAGCGCGCACGCGCCGCCGGCAAAAACTCGTAGGGCTTTTTCTCATACGAGCGGTCCTGGGTGACGATGACAACCGCGCGCTCGAAGCCGGCCTCCTCCAGCACATGCTCGATAGGAACCGAATCGGCTACGCCGCCGTCGACGTATTTGTGCCCGTCAATCTCGACCGGCGGCGTCACCAGCGGCAACGAGGTCGAGGCACGCACGGCGTCGAGGTCGAGCACGGCGCTTTTGACCGGCAGGTATGCGGCAGTTCCAAAGAGCATGTCCGTCGCGACGGCGTACATCTCGATGGGGCTCGCGTCGAACGCCTCGTTGTCAAAGGGATCCAGGCGGTCCTGGATATCGTTGAAGATAAAGTCGTAACCCACGATGGAGCCCGTGGATGCGAAGGATGCGGCACCCATGTAGCGGTTGTCATTGCAGAAGGTCAGGTTGATGCGATTGACGCGACCGATCTGGTGTGACTTGTAGTTGACGCCGTTGAGCGCACCGGCCGATACGCCATATACCGCCGGGATTTCGACACCGGCCTCCATGAGAACGTCGAGCACGCCGGCGGTAAACTGCCCACGAAAACTGCCACCCTCCAAGACGAGCGCGACCTTGCCGACGTTCTTTGCCTTATCTTCTGCAGTCATATTGACCTCCTGCGATTGCGTTTTGGCTTTCTTCTACCCAGTTTTGGAATGGAGGGCGCGCAGGTTTTTCGAGGCGGCAGGTGAAGCGGAAAGTGCGTCCCAGTTTGAGGCGGGATTCCGGGATGAACTTTCCGTTTGGACCGCCGTTGGGAAAGCGCGTCCCGTTCTGAGCGCGGATTCCGGGATGCGGTTTCCGCTTGATGTGTCATCCGGAAACTACGTCCCAGTCTGAGCGCGGATTCCGGGATGGGCTTTCCGCCTGGGCTGCCATTGGGAAAGCGCGTCCCACTCTGCGTCACTGAGGCGTTTTCTTTACGCCCGCGCCCTGCATAGAGTTCGATTCTCCGCGGTATCCATATGTAATAAAAAGGCAGGTAGAGACACTTCTCTACCTGCCTGTTACGTATGGTGGAGGCGCGGAGAATCGAACTCCGGTCCACGAAAGCCCCCTGATTGGCATCTCCAAGCTCAGTCGCTGGTTTAGTCTCGGACGCTTTGCGCGCAGCGACACGCTCGCGGCGTCCTAACCGGTTCGGTCTTAGCCCGCGCCATACCGATTACGTGCGCAGGAGCATTCCCCTAAAATGACGTCGCGCCGGTGTCGGGGAAATCACCGGGTTGACGCGCCGCTATAAATTAAGCAGCGAGAGCCATAGGCTCAAAAGAAGAGTTGTTGTCAATTCAATTTGACGGTACCCCTGTTTAACGAGGCGAGGAGACCTCGGCTTGCTTCCTCTCTCAGAGCTATCGTGTCGAAACCAGTCGCCCCCGAATGTTGGGAAAGTCTGGATGGTATCGGGCCTGCAGACACCCGATAACCGTCGACTTTTCAAGGAACATACGGGGCGAGCCCCGCTTGTGGAGTGTTATCTTACCACGTTCTGAAAGCGGACAGCTGTTCTATGCACGAGCTGTGAAGACCCCAATGTGCGCCGCACTTCGCACTTTTGTTACCGATCGCGTCACGTATATTTTCGCCAAGCAAAATTGACCCGTCGAAAGGACCGTTATGGATACCAAGCAGCAACTCGTCAATGCCCTCGCAGGCCTGGGCTCAACCATTACCGAAGCTATGGATGTCATCGAGGGCTTTGTCCCCTGCGGACATCCCGCCCTCACGGTATCGAACGCACTCGTCGCGCTGGACGCTGACGATGATGCAGCTCTCGCCCAGCAGCTTGAGACCGTCGAGGGCTTTATCGACCACGTGAGTGAGAACCGCGGCGTAACCGCCTACCACGGCATCGAGGTCAAGCTCGCGGGTCCCAAAGCCGATCTGCTCGCAGCAATCCGCGAGGTAGGTGCCCTTATGCAGACCGCAGGCGTCAAGAACACCCAGGTCAACGAGTGGGTCTACCGAAGCCTGGCAGCACTCGATAGCTCCGACGAAAAGGCAGCCGAGCAGCTCGCAGAAAGTCCCGCCATTAAGGCCGAGCTTTTGTAAATAGCAGACGCGGGCCCCTTGGCGCATCGTCGTCCAAGAGGCCCGCGAACAGTTTGCGTCAACCGATAGCCGCGCGGCCGCGTTCGGCCAAAGCCAGAATCGGCATCATTTGGCGCGGGGTCTTTGCTGCAAGATCGGCATGTTCGAGCAGCTTGCGATCGTTGGTCACCAAGTAATCGACCTGCGCGCGCTTGCACGCGGCGAGCACCAAGTTGTCCTCGTAATCGCGATGGAGCGCTACGTATTTGTCGGCCAGCCAAAGGTCCGACGCATCTGCACCCACGGCCGTGGCGTTTTCGGTCATATTCCGAACAAACGCCAGCGCCGCATCGCCAATCGCGCGGGCAGAAGCCTCGTCGAGCGCTCCCCCGCTGGCAAGAACGCTACGCTTCAGTTCGTGCTGGACAACGTACAGCACGTCCTTGGCGATATGTACCGGAAAGAGCAACGTTGCGCCCGATTCCGTCGCCCGCCCAATAAACGCACGCGCGGCAAGCGACTCGGCATGGTCGACGCAAAACGAATCAACCCATACGTTGGCATCCACCATTATTTTGAGGGAAGCCCTGCTCACAGGATCATCCCCTTTTGGCGATAGCGCTCGTCCATGGCTTCGGAATAGATTGTGTCCCAATCGCGATCGTCGGATACGGGCGACGTAGCGATGCCCAGATCCGCGTAAAGCTGATCCGCCACCGCCCATGATGCGGCGAACGGTGCATCGGGCGCGACGGTCTGCTGCCGGTCGTCGACGGCCGCAAGCACTTCCTCGCACTGCCCGCCACCCTGCGCGACCTTAGCCACCACCTTTTTGATGAGCTCGGGCAGTGACCCACCCGAAAGCCGCAGCACCTCCTCGGCACGGTTCTTGACCTGGCGATCTACGCGAACGTTCACCTGCGCCATGCCGCTAACAGCACCCACGTCGATCCCGCTCCCTTCAATTGCTAGCCCTGCTAGCAACACTATATAGAGAAGCTAGCACATGGTCAAACGCAAAAGGCCTGCGCTCGGACGACACCGATGCCGTCTGGGCGCAGGCCAGATAACGTGGGCGAACACGTCTGCTAACGCAGGTACGCCTTTGCGTTGCCCAGGCTGTAGGCGATCGTTGAGCCGTTGTGCAGCAGTGACGACGTCTGCGGAGTGATCATGCCGGTAATACCCAATGCCAACAGCGCCGAGTTGGTGAGCATCACCTTAGAGTAGGAGCTCGTCAGACGATCAATGAGGCCCTGACTCATGCGGCGCAGGCGCACGATTGCGGCAAGATCCGTATCGGTCAGGATGATATCGGCGACCTCCTTGGCGATGTCGCTTCCGCCACCCATCGCCAAGCCCACGTCGGCCAAACCGAGCGCCGGCGAATCGTTGACGCCGTCGCCCACCATGGCAACATGGCGCCCCTCGCTCTTAATGCGCTCCACATAGGCGTACTTGTCCTCGGGCAGCAGTTCGGCCTTAAACTCGTCGACACCCGCCTCTCGCGCAATGCGCTCGGCCGTGCGCTCGGAGTCGCCCGTGAGCATAACGACATGCTTGACGCCCAGCGCATGCAGGTCGGCGATTGCCTCGCGGACCCCGGGCTTGAGCGGATCTTCGATGCCGAGCACGCCGACGACCTTGCCATCGACCGCCAGATACAGCGGTGACAGGCCCTGCATCTGAGACTCAATGCGCTCCTTAATGTCGGAATCGAGCTGCGCGCCCTCGTCCTCAAACACAAAGTGTGCCGAGCCGATAATCGCGCGACGCCCTTCAATGGACGAAGCGATGCCGTGCGCCACGATGTATTCGACAGCAGCATGGCGCTCGCGGTGCTCGAGCCCACGCTCGCGTGCCGCATTGACCACGGCACGCGCCACCGGATGCGGAAAATGCTCCTCCAAGCAAGCGGAAAGGCGCAGGACCTCGTCCTCGCTCCAGCCATCGGTGGTGAGCACGCAGGCAAGACGCGGCTGCGCCTCGGTAAGCGTGCCGGTCTTGTCAAACACAATGGTGTCGGCCTTGGCAAACGACTCAAAGTACTTCGCGCCCTTGACCATGACGCCCATCTTGGCAGCATCGCTCATAGCGGTCATGACGGCAACGGAACCCGTGAGCTTGAGTGCGCACGAGTAGTCGACCATCAGTGCCGCCGAGGTCTTGATGAGGCTGCGGGTAGTAAGCGCAACCAGGCCCGCGAGCAGGAAGTTCCACGGGACGATCTTGTTGGCAAGGTCCTCCATATGCGACTGGCCCTCGGACTTGAGCGAGTCGGCCGTCTGCACGAGCGAGACGATTGAGCGCAGTTTGGTTTGCGCCGTATTGGCGCGCACGCGCACCAAGATGCCGCCGTCTTCCACGACGGTACCGGCGAACACGTCGTCGCCCACGCTGCGCTCGACGGCCAGCGGCTCGCCGGTCAGGGTCGCCTGGTTGACCATAGCGCTCCCCTGCTCGACAACACCGTCGATGCAGATGGACATGCCGGTGCGCACGGCGACCAAGTCGCCGTGCTCGAGCTCGGTGGCGGCAACGCTTACCTCGGTGTCGCCGACGACCTTTTGCGCCTTGTCGGGCACATCGAGCAGCGAGTTGATGAGCTCGTTTTCGCTCATGGCGCGGGTGTAGTCCTCGAGCAGCTCGCCCACGTTGAGCAGGAACATCGTCTGGCCCGCGGTGTCGACATCACGCTTGACGAACGAAATGCCGATGGCCGAAGCGTCGAGCACGGGAACGGTCAGGCGCGGCTGCGCGAGCTCATGAAGGGCAGCGCGCAAAAATGCCATGTAACCGGCCACGACAAACACCGCACGCAGAGGCGTCGGCAAGAACCAGCGACGTGCGTAATGGGCACCGATAAGTGTGGCAAGATCCATGACGAGCTTGTGCTTGCGTGGCTCAAGCTGCATCACGTAGCCTGTCTTTGCGTCGGCAATGGCCTGAGCGTCGAGCGCACCGACGGCGGCCAGCACGGCATCGCGGCGCGACTCGTCGTATTCGAGTGCCATCTGGCCGATGCGGCCGTAGACGCGCACCTTGTGCACGCCGTCGATGTCGCCGCCAAGCTTAAGAAGTGCATCGAGATCGCTCTCTGGCACAGGACCCGCCAATTGAAGACGGGTCCTGCCGGGGATCTCGCTAATAATCGAGAATCTCATAGTTTGTGCCTGGGAGCGTTACTCGGCTGCCTCGTCAGCAGCGGCCTCGCTCTGGGTGATGTAAGCCGCCTCGGCAACCATGTCGTCGACATTAGCCTTGGCCTGCTCGACCATGTCCTGGTAGCCGTTCTTGATGCGCATGCCGCACGCGATACCCTGCACGCAGGCATTCTTTACCGGAGCGCTGGTAAGCAGCTTGATGCCGGCCGTGCCAAGCAGAAAACCGCCACCGACAAGCAGGGTATTGAACGTCGACTTCTTCATGTTGCTTCTCCCTTTTGCCGCATTGGACGCGGCACGGTGCCTCAGCACCCGAGTAAATAAGTTTGCTCGAGCACGCTTTTGAAATATCTCAATTTTATCTAACTATCTAGGTCAGCCATGGCTAACCTTTTGAAAATTAGCGATGCGGAGTAACCGATTGTCAATGTGAGAAAGGGACTGTCCCTTTGCCCCTTCTTACAACTGCCAGGTAGCTGCTTCCTTTTGCAGCGCCACCATGCGGGCGAATTCTCCACCTGCCGCCTTGAGCTGCGCCGGAGTGCCCTGCTCGGCAACCACACCATCCTTGAGTACAACGATTTTGTCGGCATTTTCCACCGTACGCATACGGTGGGCAATAACGATAACCGTCTTACCTGCAAGCAGACGGGAGAGCGCCTGCTGAACCACGGTCTCGTTCTCCACATCCAAGCTCGCCGTCGCCTCGTCCAACAGCACGATAGGCGCGTCTTTGAGCAGCGCACGGGCGATAGAGATGCGCTGGCGCTCACCGCCGGACAGCTTGGAGCCGTTCTCGCCGATCATGGTGTTGTAGCCCTGCGGCATGCGGCTCACAAACTCGTCGCAGTTGGCGGCACGCGCGGCAGCAAGCACTTCCTCATCGGTGGCATCGCGACGACCAAGACGGATGTTTCCCATCACCGTGTCGTCAAAGAGCAGCACGTCTTGGAACACAATGGCGTAGTCGCGCAGCAGCACCTCGGGATCCACGCTCGCAACATCCACGCCACCCACGGTGACCGTGCCTTCGGTGGCGTCCCAAAAGCGCGCAGCCAGGCGGCTCACCGTAGACTTGCCGGAACCCGAAGGACCGACCAGTGCCGTAACTTCGCCTTCCTTGGCGGTAAAGCTCACATCGGTAAGAACTTTCTCGCCGGCGCGGCCGTCCTCGCCCGCACCATAGCCAAATGCCACGTGATCGAACACCACATCGTGGCCTACGGGCTCAAACTGCTCGCTGCCCCGCGCCACGGGCTCCTCCATGATGGAGCGCATGCGCTTGGCCGACGACTCGGCGGCAAACAGCTCGGACATCAGCATCAGCGCCTGATCAAAGGGCGCATAGATGCGGCTCACCATAAGCAGGAAGGCAAATATCATCAAAAAGTCGACCTGGCCGGAGGCGACCATCGCAGCGCCCGTGACCAACGTGGTGGCAATCCCCAGGCGCAGGATGGCAAAGGCGGAGTTGACCAAAAGCCCATTGGCGAGCTCGCCTTTGGTGGTCTCGCGCTCCTCGGCATCGATCACGGCGTTGAGCCCCTCAAGATAATGAGCCTCCTGGTTGGTGGCGCGGATCTCGCGAACGCAGTCGAGCGTCTCCTGGATCGCCTCGGTAACCTTGACCTTCTCGGCGCGCACGAGATCGAACACCGGGGTCATGGGGCCGCGTGTTAGATACAGCACGGCAAAGGCCACGGGCACGCTCCAAAACGCCGCGATCGCCAGCTGCCAGCAAAAGAACAGCGACGCCACGAACACAATGGCGCTTGCGATGATGGCACCCCAAAGCTCTCCCAGCACGTGGCTGTAGGCGTGCTCCATGGCCTGGACGTCGCCCATGATGGTCTCGGTTAAATCGGCCAGATCACGACGGCCAAAAAACGACAGCGGCAGCTTGCGCAAGCGCTCGGCAATCTCCATACGCTGCTTGCCGCACTCCTCGTAAAAGATGCAGTAGGTGTAGTAATACTGCTGCCAGTTAGAGGCAAAGAGCAACACGAAAAAGACCAGGAGGCCGCCCACAATCGGCAGGGCATCCGGCAGGTCGGCCCCATACGCGAGATGCTCGACAAAGCCGGCCATGACCAGGAACAATAAGCCCATGCCGGCCATGGTAATGAGATTAGTGAGCGTGGTCCAGAAAATGCCGCGTTTTACGCCGGCGACGCCTTTATCGGATAGGAAATACTTCTTTTGGAATGAGGCGAACATTTAGGCCTCGCCTCCCTTCGTGACGGCGGCATCCGCGGTCGCTGCAGTGATTTTCCAGCTCGCGGCCTGTTCGTATTCAGCCCACATCTTGGCGTATAGACCCTTTTGGGACAGCAGCTCGGCATGGGTGCCGGCCTCCTGCACGCTACCTTGGTTGAGCACCACGATCTTGTCGGCCCCCACCACGGTCGAAAGCCGGTGCGCGATCATAATGACCGTGCGACCCGCCGCCAGCTTGCTAAAGGCGCGCTGGATGAGCGCCTCGTTCTCGGGATCCGCAAACGCCGTGGCCTCATCGAGCACCACGATAGGCGCGTCTTTAAGGATCGCGCGGGCGAGTGCCACGCGCTGGACCTCGCCGCCCGAAAGATATGCTCCGCCGGCACCGAGCATGGTATTGATGCCCTGTGGAAGCTTGGCCACAATGTCGTCGCACTGAGCTGCGGAGAGGGCCGCACGCACTTCGTCGTCTGTGGCCGTAGGCTTGGAGGCGCGCACGTTATCGGCAAGTGTTTGCCGGAACAGCTGGTTGGTCTGGAACACGAAGGCGACCTGGTCCATAAGCTCGTGCGGATCCATATCGCGAACGTCCACACCACCTACGAGCACTCGACCTGCGGAAACATCCCAAAAACGAGGAATCAGGCTTGCGCAGGTTGACTTGCCGCCGCCCGAAGGACCCACCAGCGCGAGGGTGCTACCTGCGGGAACGCTAAAACTCGCATGGTTGACGGCAGGCGCCTCGGCGCCCTCGTAGGTAAAGCTCACGTCCTCAAAGCGCACATCGCTGCCAGCGGGGTGCTTGGGTTGCGCGGGCACGGAGAGCCGCTTGGAATCCATGACGCTTCGAATGCGAGCCAGCGAATCGGCACTCATCTGAGAGGCCTCGCCCACAAACATAAGCTTGGTCATGGCCGTCGGCACCACGGCCGAAAAGATCGCGTAAAACGTAAAATTGACCATAAAGTGCGCGAAGTCCGTCTCGCCCGGCGCCAGCAGCAGCGCCACAGGCAAAAGAAATGCCACAAGGCCGTTGAGCGCAGTAAGGTTGAGCACCTGCGGACCCCGGCAAAACGTACCCGCATAGTTTTGCGCCATATCGGCGTATTCGGCGATCGCATCGTGGAACGCCTTAAAGGAGTAGACCGTCTGCTGGAATACCTTGACCACGGGGATGCCGCGTACGTATTCGGTGCCGGTCTTGTTCATCTTGACCAGCGCGCCCATGTAAGCCTTCATAAACTCGGCGCCCTTGCCGCTCATCATGGTGGCCATGGCGCAAAACGAAACGACGACCGAGATTAAGCATGCCGCGCCCAAACGCCAATCGAGGGCAAATAGCAGCACAAGCAGGCCCACGACCATGGCGGTGGCACCGGCGATATCGGGCAGCATGTGCGCGAGCAGCGTCTCGGTGGAGGCGGCACAGCCGTCTACGATACGGCGCAGCTCACCGGTGGCGTGCGTGTCAAAGTAGCCGAGCGGCAGCTTAAGCAGATGCTCGCTCGTAGCCTTGCGGATATTGGATGCGCAGCGAAACGCGGACAGGTGCGTGCACATGAGTCCCACGAAATAGACCACGATGCTTGCCAGGGCAAAACCAACAGCCCACCAACCATACATTGCGATGTCGGCGGCCTCGCTCCAGTTAGGCGCCACAGCGATCAGGTCTCGCGCAACAAGCCAGATGCACACGTACGGGCCAAAGCTCAACAGCTGCGAGAACGCCGAGAGGGCCATGCCCAAATACGTTAGGAATTTACGGTCACCAGCATATGCAAGTAGCTCGCCGATGCCGCCACCTTCCTTTTTCGATCCCTTTGCCATGAGATTCCTTTCTAACGGCTTGAGAGTTAACCGTAAGAAACTTATCATGGGCGTGTTAGCCAAGGCACACAATTGGGCCAGGCGCGGACGTTTTCGCAAATGAAGGGGACGCTTTTGAAAATGCGGCGGGCGGCAACCGATATAACCGAGCTCTACGCACCGCAGTTTGAGCAGTTTGGCCTGCAGCTTTCCGGCAAGGGCGCCGTCTTTACCGGTGAGGTGGCAAACGATCGGGCGCACGGACGCGCATGGATCATGCCCCTTTCCCCCACCTGCATCGTCATGGAGCATTTCATTACCCCGATGCACAACATGCACCTAGCCGAGTACACACCCGAACCGTACGCGTGCGTGAGCGAGGTCAGCGCGCCCACGCTCATGTGCATGCCCGAGGCTGGCATAACGCCTGCAAACCTTAAACTCTTGCATGGACCGTGGCCAAACAATGCCGTGTGCAGCTTTATCCAAGATAACTGTGGCGAGGAGTTAAGCCCGCTGTTTGCAGGACAGCTCTACCACTCGCGCTCGGTGCTCTTTTTGCCTGGATATTTTGACGAACTGGAGCACCGCTATCCCACCGAGTTCGCAGGGGTCTTTGAGGCGTT
Organism: uncultured bacterium; assembly: GCA_905214615.1. GTDB lineage: Bacteria > Actinomycetota > Coriobacteriia > Coriobacteriales > Coriobacteriaceae > Collinsella. The sequence goes on from CAJMMX010000066.1 coordinate 10,213, forward strand.
TGCCGAGCCATGGCACGAGGAGGCGGCGTCTGCCATCTGCCACACGTTGCGCAGGATTAACGAGGAACGCGCCCGCACCGTAGGCGGACACGTCTATATGCAAGGCATCGTGGAGACCATGGTCGCGGAGCTCGCCTGTTCGCGCGCGGCCCACAGGCAAGCGCAGCAAGCGACAGACACGCGCGCCAGCGTGACCATTGCCGAAGAAGCAACGGCAATGATTGAGCGCGCGCTCGACAAAGGCAGGCGTGTGGGTATCAACGAGGTGGCCGAGAGGCTCTACACAAGCCGCTCCAAGCTATGCGCCACCTTTAAGGCCCAAACTGGCGAGTCCCTGGGCGCCTACATTCGCAGACGCCGTATGGAGCGAGCACAGGACCTTTTGGCCGATAGCGCGCTCACGATAGCGCAGGTGGCAGAGCGTCTAGGCTACCCTCAGCAGGCCGCCTTCGCCCAAGCCTTCAAGCAACACACCGGCACCGATACCGTAAGTATCTTTATTTTCCCAATGAGAGAACATATAACCCTCTTTAGGAATAGCGGCACTGATTTCAACCTTATCGCCCTCAACATAATATCCTGCGCCGGTTGATTCACCGTTTCCGCCCTCGCCTGTTACAACTTTAACTTCAAATGTAGGAGTATCGACCTGCTTATAAACAGGGGTGAGCTTAACATCCTTATCTGTTACATTTACCTTGGTTGAATTTGCGTTAATATCCTCAACAGCACTTTCGTCATTAGTTTCCCAATGGTCAAATACTGTATAAGCTGTTGTAGGAGCAGGAGCAGTTACATCTACACTGCTGTTTTCTGCAACAAACTGCTGTGAATAAGTACCTTTGCCGTCTGCCGTTAAAACATTAACGCCATACTGCTTACCTTCTGCATCTTTATAAGTAGCTGTAATTGTACAGTCACATTTTTCAACAAGAAGGTTCATTGAAGATTTTGTTTTTGAAGAAATGTTAACTTTTTTATCCTTAACACCCTTTGTATTACTCTTAACTTCCCATTTATCAAACACCTTACCCTTAGGAGCAGGGTCAGCTGTAACAGTTACATTAGAACCGTCGGTATAAGTTCCGCTGCCGATACCATTTTCAACCTTAACAGTGTAAGTATCCTTGCCTTTAACTTCTGATATTTTTTTATAACATGCAGTAAGAGTAAAGCTATAATCATAACTAAGAAGCGGTGAATCATAATCTGCCCAATCAAGTGTTACAGGAATACCGAGTTCATCAGCCGCAGCTGCTGCGCCCTGTGCAAAGCCTGCACCGTAATTAGCTGAATTTTTGCTGTTATACTGGCCAAAATAGCCAAGCTGTGTATTACCCGTTTTAACTGCAATGTAACCTGCAAGGTAACCGCTTTGAAGATTGTCAAATGAAACAC
>CAJMMX010000067.1 GCA_905214615.1 uncultured bacterium
AAGCCGAGGTCGGAAGCGCCGCCGCCATGGCGGCCGCCGCGCTGGTACAGATGCTCGGCGGCACGCCCGAGCAGGCGCTCGACGCCAGTTCCATCGCGCTGAGTAACCTGCTGGGCCTCGTTTGTGACCCCGTCGGTGGCCTCGTGGAGGTGCCCTGCCAAAACCGCAACGCCATCGGCGTGGCAGCCGCCTTTAGCTCCGCACAGCTTGCCCTCGCCGGCATTAAGAGCCTGGTGCCGTTTGACCAGATGGCGCACGTCATGCTCTCCGTGGGCCACGCGTTGCCGGCCACGCTGCGCGAGACGGCAAAGGGTGGCATCGCGCAGGCTCCGGCCGCACTTTCGGCCTGTGCAAAATGCGGTGTGTGCGGATAGCGACAAAGAAAGACTCGAAGGTGGGACAAATGTCCCACCTCTTTTGAATGCAACCGTTTCCATACCACAAACAACTGGGTAATCGCTATAATGCAAGCCCAGTAAAAACACGATGAGCCGCAAGGCGAAATCCGAAGGATATGCATACGATGTCGCAAAACGATCGAACTCAACTGATTCCCGATCCGCAGCAGCCGAGCAGGCACACCGGCGGCGTTCAGTCGCCGCGTCCTATCGCGCCGAGCCGCGGTCAGCAGCGAGGTGCGGCAAACGTTTCCCAACGTCCGAACAAGCAGCATCAGCAGCGCCAGGCAAATGGCAATGCGCCCAAGCAGCCCCCCACGCACGCTCGAGGCGATCGCGGCCCCGCACGCAAACCCGCCGAGAACAATAAGTCGGGCAAAAAGACGACGCTCTTTGTCGTTCTGGGTCTTATCGTCATTGTCTATATCGTAGGCGTCGTAGCGTTTTCGCAGGTAGCCTACCCCAACACCACTATCGCCGGCGTCGATGTCTCGTTCTCCAACGCTTCGTCTGCCGCCACCAAGGTCAACTCGGCTTGGAAGCACTATAAGCTCACCGTGACAGGCGATGACTTTAGCTGGACCTATCAGCCCGAGTCCGATGAGCCCATTGTCGACGGCGAAGCTGCCGCAAAAGAAATTATCAGCCGCAACGAAGCCTTTGTATGGCCGGCTCGCCTTGTAGAATCCTTAAGCGGCAAGACCAAAACAACCGCTACCTCCAACGAAGTCGATCTTGATCAAGACGTCGACCTGTCCATGCTCTCCGACACCTTTGACCAAAAGCAGTTTGAGAAGGATCTGGGCGCCGCCATCGACGAGTTTAACGAGGGGCGTTCGGGCGCGTTCGAGGCCAATAGCTCCTATGACGAGCAGGCCGGCAAGTTTACCGTCGAGAAGGCGCGCTCCAACGAAAAACTCAACCGCGAGCATGTCATTAAGTATGCCGAGCTCGAGCTTGCCTCGCTGGCCGAGACCGTAGATCTTTCCAAGCTCGGCAACGATGCCTATGAGCCGCTCAATGGAACGCTGACCGATGATCAGATTCAGGCCGCATGCGATGCCGCCAACAACTTCTTGGGCGTCAACGTGACCCTCAAACTCAACGGCGAGGATGCCGGCAAGGTTGATGGCAGCTCCGTGTTGCAGTGGATCAGCTTTGCCGATCCGGCCAACCCCACGCTCGATACGTCGCAGATCAGCAGCTGGGCAGCCGAGCTCGCCAACGGCTTTAATACCGTGGGCTCCACTCGCTGGTGGACGCGCGCCGATGGCAAGCAGTGCGCCGTCGAAGGCGGCGACTTTGGTTGGTCCATCGACAGTACCTCGCTCGCCAAGCAGGTCGAAGACGCCATTAACAACAAGCAGACCGGCGAAATCGATATCAAGTACTCCCAGAAGGCCGACACCTTTACCGCAAAGGGAGAGCCTGACTGGAAGGCATACGTCGATGTCGATCTGTCCGAGCAGCACGCGCGCTACTACGACGAGAGCGGCAATATTGTGTGGGAGGCCAACTTTATTTCCGGCAAACCGGGCGAAGACGCCACCCCCGAGGGCGTATGGCAGATCAACAGCAACGACGGTGGCAGCACCCTGATCGGAGCCAAGGACCCCGAGACCGGCAAGCCCAAATACGAGAGCCCGGTAAGCTACTGGATGCCGTTTGAGGGCAACATGATCGGCTTCCACGATGCCACCTGGCAAAACGACAAGAGCTTCGATAACGCCGAGTCGTACAAGTGGTGTGGCAGCCACGGTTGCATCAACCTGCGCCTGGCCGACGCCAAGGCACTTCACGACTGCATCAAAGTCGGCCTGTGCGTGGTTGTCCACTCGTAGTGCAACGCGCACATTCCTACAACGCGGAGCTGCTGCGACCAATCTAACAGTTCCGAAAGAATCCGCCATATGCGCCCGTCCCAATCGGTGGGCGCATATAATTATCGAGGTTCTTTCTATAAAGGAGACGCTATGCCGAATGTCCCCACCATCACCCCAAGCCCGGATGATGCCGAGTACACGCCCGAAGGTGCCACCGAAACGATTCCTCTGATTAAAAACGTACATGCCGACAAGCAGAGCGAACGCACGAACGATACGGCCGAGATTTCCGATGAAGAGGCATATGCCAAGCTCAAGGCAAAACGTGCCGAACGTCGACGCAAAAAGCTGATTCGACGCGGCATTGCCGCCGGCATCGTGGGTGTCATCGCGCTCATTGCCATTGTGGCAACCCTGGTTATCAATGCGCAGCCACAGGGCGATAGCGGGCCTGCGACCGACATGGTGACCGAGGGCACGTTTAGCACAACGGTCGAAGCGAAAGGCCAGCTCAAACCCATTTCGTCCTCAGTGGTCTCCCCTTCTGTTGACGGCACGGTCGATACGATCAACGTGCAGGCAGGCCAATCCGTCAACGAGGGCGACGTGCTTATGACCATTAAAAACGACGAGCTCGATCGCAACGTTGCCGAGGCGCAGCGTGCAGTTGCAGCCGCTCAAGAAGACCTCGCCAACGCGCAGAAAGCCGCAGCTGCCGCGCAGGCCAACCCAACGACGGACGTCGACGGAGCTTCCGCAGCGGCTGGCATCTCCGCCGCATCAGCGGACACGAACGCCGTATCGGCCGCGCAGCGCAGCCTCGCATCGGCCCAGGCAAACCTCGATCAGGCGAACGCCAAGGCCGCCAGCCGTACGGTCACGGCCCCGAGCTCGGGCAGCATCGTGGAGCTCAACGCCAAGGTGGGCGCCACGGTAACAGGCGGCATGATCATGGGCGAAGGCGACACGAGCGGCGGCAAGCAGTGCATGCAAATCGCCGACCTGTCCAAGATGAAGGTGACGGTTCAGGTGGGCGAAAAGGATATCGCCAAAATTGCCGTGGGCCAAAGCGCCAACGTGACCTATCCCGCGTTTCCCGATATCGTGAGTCAAGGCACCGTCACGGCTATCGCCTCGGTGGCAAACTCTGACTCCGGCTCCGGTAGCGGCGGCAGCGTGACCTTTAACGTCGACATCCTCATCGAAGCACCCGACAGTCGCCTTAAGCCGGGTATGACTGCCGAGGTCTCGGTAGTGACCGAGAAGCTCGACGACGTGGTTATGGTGCCGACCATGGCGCTGATGACCGAAGACGGCGAGCACTATTACGTCAATCTGGCCACCGATTCGGAAGGCAAGAAGACGCGCCGCGTGAAGGTGACCGTCGTGACGCAAAACGACAACGAGGCTGTAGTCGGTAAGACGCAGGTCAAGCGCGACGACCAGGGCAACGAGATCAACCCAGACGTCCCGGTTACCAAGTTACGCGACGGCGACACCATCGTGACGGATACCGGCACAGGAATGACGGCAGACGGCGGCGACAACATGCCTGCCGACGAGGGCAAGTAATGCGTCCCGTCATCGACATCCGCAACGTGCACCGCATCTTTGAGAGCGAGGCCGGTTGCGCCCACATCCTGCATAACGTGAGCCTGGCAGTAGATCCCGGTGAGTTCGTTGCCATCACCGGCCCCTCGGGCTCAGGCAAGTCGACGCTCATGAACATCCTGGGCTGCCTGGACAAACCGACGGCGGGCGATTACTTCCTGCAAGGGCTCAACGTCGCCGAGCTCGACGATGATGAGCTCACCGAGGTGCGAGCGCTGAGCATCGGCTTTGTCTTTCAGAGCTTTAATCTGCTGCCGCGCCTGACGGTGATCGAAAACGTCATGCTGCCGCTGTCCTACACCAATGTGCCGCGCAGCCAGCGTGAGATGCGCGCCGTGCACGCGCTGCAAGCCGTCACGCTTCCGGTCGACCATTGGGACCATCGTATATCGGAGCTGTCGGGCGGACAGATGCAGCGCGTCGCCATCGCACGCGCCCTCGTCAACGACCCGCCCATCATTTTGGCCGACGAGCCAACGGGAAATCTAGACTCGACAACCGGGGCGCTCGTCATGGAAACCTTCCACAAGCTCCAGAAACGCGGCAAGACCATCGTACTCATTACGCATGACCCCGGCATCGCCGCCGAGGCCGATCGAGCCGTAACCATCCGTGACGGGCGAATCCATGACGGCGCATATGTCGCGCATACACCGAATACGTTACGCGGGGCCGTCAAAAACCTGCCCGCGATTTCTGCAACCACCAATCAGCCGAAAGGAGCGAAGGCATGAGCACCCGCGATCTTGTCCAAGAAGCCCTTCACTCGCTCGAGGCCAACAAGGGACGCAGCCTGCTCACCATCCTTGGCATCGTCATTGGCATCGCCTCGGTCATCGCCATGACTTCGCTCATCGGCGGTATCCAAAACAGCCTGGTCAACAGCCTGGGCCTCAATGCAGCCCGCATGGTAGAGATCTATTCGTCCCAAGAACTCACCGATTCGGATGTGGAAAAGCTTCGCAAACTGGTGCCGCAGATTGAGCAGATCGGCATCGTCGATAGCGCCTATTCCGAGTACAAGGTCGGGGATAAAAGCTATACCGTCATGGCACACGGCGTCGATAGCGACATGCTCGATGCCGTGGGCGCCAGCAAGCTCGTTGCGGGACGTGTCTATTCACAGGCAGAGTCTCAATCAGGCTCGCGCGTGGCGCTCATCAGCCGCGGCGGCGCCGATCAGCTTTACGGCAACGAACAGGACGCACTGGGGAAAACCATCAAGGTGTCCAACGGCGAGGTGCAGATTGTAGGCGTGATTGATGGCGGCAGCGACTCCATGGGCTCGCTCACGCTGTATATGCCACGCGAAACCATCTCCGGCCTGTTTGGCGACGAGAATCCTTCATTTCCCAGCGTGACGGCACTTGCCGCCGAGGGCACAGACATGGACGAGCTCTGCAAGACCATCGAGTCTAAGGTGCGCGCGATGAAGGGCATCTCGGAGGATGATGAGTACGACAGCGTATCGGCGACCTCCATGAAAAGCGCCATCGATGCACTCAACTCGTTTATGGGCGCCTTCTCGCTCATCATGGGCGCTGTCGCCAGTATCTCACTGCTTGTCGGCGGAATCGGCATTATGAATATGATGCTTACCAACGTGACTGAGCGCATCCGCGAGATCGGTATTCGCCGTGCCTTGGGCGCCAGTCGCCGCGATATCACCGCGCAGTTTTTGGCCGAGTCCTCGGCGCTGTGCGTCACCGGTGGCCTGCTGGGTGTCCTGATTGGCTATCTGCTGGCCTGGGGCCTCGCGATGTTTGCCGCAGGATCAGGGGTTCTCAACGAGCTCGGTGCCAGTGGGGAGATCACACCGAGCTTTTCAATCGCCACGGTGCTGCTGGCCTTCGGCGTCTCCGTCGGCATCGGCGTAATCTTTGGCTTCTACCCCGCTCGCCGCGCGGCAAAGCTCAACCCGGTGGAGTGCCTACGCTACCAGTAAGCCACCACCAGCTACCAGTAAGCCACCACCAACAAGTTGCGGTGAATTAGGAACCGGATATGCTATCTAGCAGCAAAAACAGACACTATTTCACCGCAACTTATTGAAGGACTGTTTGCGCCAGTTCTGGGCGTCGTCCTCGAGCTATTGATGGATGACGGGCTTGTACGGGTCGAGCTTGCACGGGGCGCTCCTCCTCGCGGGCGGGAGGGCGCGCAGGCGCGGCAAGCGCCTAGCGCGCGAACTCCCGTAAGAGCGCGTCTTCCACTTCCCGAAGCGAAAGGGCCCCGCCTCCCTCGGCGGGACGGGTGACCACGATGCAGCGCGCTCCCACGTCGCGCGCGGAGGCGAGCTTCTCGGCCGTGCCGCCTACGGTTCCCGAGTCCTTGGTCACAAGCCACTGGGCGCCCACCTGCCGAAGCATCGCCTCGTTGAGCTCGCGGGTGAAGGGCCCCTGCATGCCGATGACGTGCGACGGCGAAAACCCCGCGTCGATGCACTTCGTTATAGCACCGGGCAGCGGGAGCACGCGCACGAAGAAGCGCTCCGCGAAATCGGCGACGCGCGTGTAGGGAGCAAGCTCCTTGCTCCCCGTCGTGAGAAGCGCGCGACCCGGGTTCTCGGAGAGAAAGCGCGCCGCGCAGGCGATCGACGCCACCGACACGACGCCTTTGGGCAGCGCCTCGACCGGGCGCGCAAGGCGCAGGCATCGTGCACCCACGGCGAGCGAAGCGGCCCGGATGTTGCCGCTTGCGAGCGTAGCGAAGGGGTGCGTGGCGTCGACGACGATGCGCGCGCCGGAAAGCTCGCGCTCCATGTCGGCCTCGTCGAGCCTGCCCGCATGCACCTCGATGCCCGGAAGTTCGCCCAAAAGTTCGCCTCCGTACTCTGTTGCCGCGTAGGCACGGGCGGGGATGCCCGCCCCGCTCGCCCATTCGCACAGAAGGCGGCCCTCGGTGGTGCCGGCGAAGATGCGCAGCGCCGGCGCGGATGCGGGAGCCGTCACTTCGGGCCGCCTGTGCGCGTGATCTGGTAGAGCAGCGCGTTCATAATGGCAGCCGCCACGGTCGAGCCGCCCTTGCGACCCCTCGCGACGATGGCCGGCACGCGTCGTGCGAGTAGCTCCTCTTTCGCCTCGACCACGTTCACAAACCCGACCGGCACCCCAACGACGAGCGCGGGCGCGATCTTCCCCGCGTCCATGAGCTCGGCGAGGCGCAGAAGTGCTGTGGGAGCGTTGCCGACGGCCACGATGAGCGGACCCTCGATGCCGCAAGCTTTGTCCATGCTCGCAACGGCGCGAGTCGTGCCCGCGGCGCGCGCAGCCGCGGCGACATCAGGGTCGGCCATGAAGCACACGGCCTTGCAGCCGAGCTTCGCGAGCGCGGGCTTGCTTATGCCTGCGAGCGCCATGTTCGTGTCGGTGAGCACCGTGGCCCCTGCGCGCAGTGCGTCGAGCGCACAGTGCGCGGCGTCATGGGTGAACACGAGGGAATCGGCGTACGAGAAGTCGGCAGTGGTGTGGATGACGCGCTTCACGACGGGCTCTTCGAGCGGCGGGAACGTGCGGCCGCCGAGCTCTTCGGTGATGATCTCGAAGCTGCGCCGCTCGATGTCGCCGGGCGCCATCTCCTTGGAATCCATCTAGTACTCCACTCCTTCCCTTGCACATATCCCCTGCTCGTAGGGATGTTTCTCGCACCGCATCTCGGTTATGTAGTCGGCCTTCTCCACGATCTTGCGGGAAGGCGCGCGCCCGGTGAGCGCTACTTCGACGCCGCGCGCGGACATATCGAGCGCGCGGTCCACGAGTGCCTCGTCGACAAGCCCCTTCGAAAGCGCGTCGAGCGCCTCGTCGAGCACGAGCAGTCCCTCTTGCGCGCCCTCGAGCTCGGCGAGCGCGGAAGCGAGGTTCCCATCGTGCAGCTCGCACGTCGCGGCAAGTTCTTCCGACGTCATCGACCAGGTAAACTTGTCCGACGCCTTCCCCGCGAACACGGGCACGCCGAAATGCTCGGCGAGCAGGCGCACCTCCCCGCTTTCGCCGTCTTTCAGGAACTGCACGACGACGACGCGGCGGCCTGCAGCGAGCATGCGAAGGGCGAGGCCCATCGCCGCCGTGGTCTTGCCTTTGCCGTCGCCATGATACACGTGGATCATACGCCCTCCTCGATAATGCGGTAGACATACTCCATGTCGAGCGCCCCGCGCACGACGTCGGCCAGGCGGTCAAACTCGCGCGCACGGTGATCGGCCGCGGACGCCGCGCCCGCAGCACCCACGACGCTCTCGGGTAGGCCGCGCATGCGCGCGAGCGAGCGCGCGAGGGCGAGCGCCACCCCCGGTTCGTCGAACAGGCCGTGGAGATAGGTTCCGAACACGTTTCCGCAGGCCGCGCCTTCCGGTTTGCCGCCAATCGTGCCCGCAGGAGCGCAGAAGACGGTCGTTTCGCCGTCGTGAATCTCGTACCCGCGCGCCGTCATGCCGTTCCACACCGAGAACGCGCCTTGGGCGCCCGTGATGCGCAGCTCCGACTGGGAGAGGCGCTTTTCCTCCTTGAACACCGTACTTGCAGGGATGAGCCCGAGCCCGCGCGCGGTGCCAGCGCCTTCCCTGCCGTGCGGGTCGGAAAGCTCGTCTCCCAAAAGCTGGTAGCCTCCGCATATGCCGAGCACCGGCGTGCCCGCGCCCGAAAGCGCGCGTACACAGGCTCCGATGCCGCTAGCCGCAAGCCAGCGCGCGTCGTCGAGCGTAGTCTTCGAGCCGGGAAGCACCACCAGGTCGGGTCGGCCCAGATCGGTCGTCGAGGAAACGTAGCGCACGCCCACGCCGGGCACGCGCGAAAGCGGGTCGAAGTCGGTGAAGTTCGACAGATGCGGAAGACGCACGACGGCGACGTCGATGACGCCGCGCGCCTCGCGGGCAGATAGGCGCGGCGCGAGCGAGTCCTCGTCGTCCAGGTCGAGCGTAAGATACGGCACGACACCCACGACGGGAACTCCGCACATCTTCTCGAGAGGGGCCAAACCCGGGCGCAGGATTTCCACATCGCCGCGGAACTTGTTCACCACAAGCCCCCGCAAAAACGCGCGGTCATCGGGCGCAAGGAGCGCGACCGTGCCGTAGAGCTGGGCAAATACCCCGCCCGGGTCGATGTCGCCCGCAAGCAGCACGGGGGAGGACACGGCGCGCGCGAGCCCCATGTTGACGATGTCGTTTTCGGCAAGGTTGATTTCGGCGGGGCTGCCGGCGCCCTCGATGACGATGACGTCGTTTTCCTCCGCGAGCGAATCGAACGCCTCCAAAATCTGCGGCATGAGCGCCTTCTTTCGCGCGAAGTAGTCCCTCGCAGCGAAGGCTCCCTGCGCCTTGCCGGCCACGATGAGCTGGCTTCGGTGGCCGCTTTCGGGCTTGAGCAGGATGGGGTTCATGCGCACGTCGGGCGCGATGCCGCACGCCTCGGCCTGCATGATCTGGGCGCGCCCCATCTCGAGCCCGTCGGCCGTGACACCGCTGTTGAGTGCCATGTTCTGGCTCTTGAAGGGAGTCACGCGCAGGCCGTCCTGCGAAAGTACGCGGCACAGCCCCGCCGCAAGCAGGCTCTTCCCCGCGTTCGACATGGTGCCCTGGATCATGATGGGCTTGGCCCTACCCACGGGTATCGACCTCCTTCGCCGAGCCTCGGCCATCCGCGCCCGCCATAGCGCCGCTGAAAGAAGCGCCGCCCCGTTCGTCGGGTTCGCCTTCGCCCGATGCACCTTCCGCCCGAAGCACGCGGCTGAACGCCATCGCAAGCCGGGCATTCTCCTTGCGCGTGCGCACCGCGACGCGGCACCAGAAACGGGACAGTACCGAAAACGAGTCGCACGTGCGGACCAAAACCCCCTGTTTATACAGGCGCTCGGGGATGTCTTTCGCCGGCGTGCGGACTAAAAGGAAGTTCGCATCCGACGGCACGACGGAAAGCCCGAGCGAGGAGAGCTCGTGGGAAAGCCACGCTCGCTCGCCCTCCAATACATCGCGCGTGCGCGAGACGTATTCGACGTCTTCCAGGGCGGCGATACCCGCGGCCTCGGCGACCGAAGAGACGGGCCACGCCTGCCCCGCCCGGCGAATCCCCTCGATGAGTTGGGCGTTTCCGCTGATCAGATATCCCAACCGCAACCCCGCCATTCCGTAGAGCTTGGTGAACGCGGAGAGCACGGCCACATGGCGCGAACACGCGGCGCGTGCGGCCACGCTCCTTTCGCGGGCGTCGGGCGCAAATCCGAGGAAGCACTCGTCCACGACGAGCAGCGCGCCCACCTGCTCGCAGCGGCAAGCCGCGGCCTCGATCACGCTGGGGTCGACGAGGCGCCCCGTCGGGTTGTTCGGATTGCAGAGGTACGCCACGTCTCCCGGCCCCTCGATCGCGCGGGCGAAGGAGGCGGGCACGTCGAAGTCGTCCGCTTCGGAGAGCGGGAACTCCTGCACGCATGCGCCGTAGTACGATGCCGCCTCCGCATATTCAGAGAACGTCGGCGCGCACACGACGATGCGTTTCGGGCGCACCGCCGCGGCGAGCCGCCAGATGATGTCGGACGCGCCCGCGCCGCAGACGATAGTATCTTCGGGAATGCCCTGGTCGCGCGCTAGCGCGCGAACGAGGGCGAGGCTTTCCCTATCGGGGTAGGCGTCGATTCGAGAAAGCGCCTTGCAAGCTGCGGCGACGGCGCGCGGCGAGGGGCCTGCCGGATTCACGTTCACCGAGAAGTCAATGAGGTCGGAGGCACCCCCTTCGCAAGCGATGCCGAGCGATTGCGCGCTGCCCCCATGCGTGCGGGCGCGCAGGATTCCCCCGGCAGCCCGGGGCGCGGCGTGGTCTTTCCTCATGCCATCGCCCCCACGGCGAGCACGACCGCCGCGCGCGCGGCGCCGAAGACGACGAGCGCGCATACGGACGCGGCGAGCATGAGCCTTGTCGCCCGGGCGATGTCGCCCCACTCGATTTCGCGGGACGCGTCGCCTATCGTCGGTTTCTCAACGAGCTTGCCGAAATACACCGCGGGTCCTGCCAGGCGCAGTCCGAGCGCACCCGCGCACGCCGACTCGGTCTGCGCCGCGTTCGGGCTCGCATGGCGACGCCTGTCGCGGCGCCAGATGCGCGCCGCCCCGCGCGCGTCGAGCCCGACGATCGGGCATACGGCGATCATGAGCAGGGCCGATAAGCGCGAGGGAATCCAGTTCGCCGCATCGTCGAGGCGCGCCGAGGCGCAGCCGAAGTCGATGTAGCGCTCGTTTTTGTAGCCCACCATGCTGTCGAGCGTGTTCACCGCCTTGTACGCCATGCCCAAAGGCGCACCCCCGATCATAAGGTAGAAAAGCGGCGCGATGACACCGTCGCTCGCGTTCTCCGCCACCGTTTCCACGGCGGCGCGCGCGACGCCCTGCTCGTCGAGAACAGACGTGTCGCGTCCCACGATGAGCCCGACAGCTTCACGCGCC
>CAJMMX010000068.1 GCA_905214615.1 uncultured bacterium
GCTCTGGCTGGTTTGCAGCGTCGGCTGGTTACGCGGTTTGGTAAAACCGCGTAACCCTACAACTCTACGACCTCAACGTTGTTGTAGATCTCGTCCCAGCGGTCCAGGACCAGGTGGCCGGTCTTGGGGTCCATGGCGTTGAGCTTGCCGCAGGTATTGGCAGTCTTGAGCACCGTGACGTCGTCGGCACCAGCAGCAATGGCATGCGCAAAGCCGGCGATGGTCGAGTCGCCGGAACCCGTCGCGTTCACAGCCGCAATCGCGGGCGTCTTGGCGCGGAATGCGCGACCCTCATGGAAGCCCACCGAACCGGCAGCGCCCATCGAAACGACAACCCAGGGAATACCGGCAAAACGGCTATCGGCGGCAAGCGCCTCGCGCAGGGCATCGACATCATCGGTCGTAAAGGACGTACCCAGCAGGCCGTTAATCTCGGTCAGATTGGGTTTTACGAGCTCAGGCTTAGCGTCGGACTCCAGCGCAGCCTCCAGCGACGCACCCGAGGTGTCGAGCAGCACCTTGGCGCCCGCCTCCTCGGCGATCTTGACGAGCTCGGCATAGTAGCCGGCATCGACGCCGCGCGGCAGCGAGCCCGAAAGCGTCACAACGTCCGCCTTCGCTGCAAGCTCGGCAAACTTGGCCGTAAAGGCCTCGAGCTCGGCCGGGGCGATCTGCGGGCCGCTCTCCAAAAGCTCGGTCTGATTGCCCTCGTGCAGGATATTCAGGCAAATGCGGGTCTCGCCGGCGATGGGCACAAAGTCGTTCTTGACGCCGTCGGCATCCATAAGCTCGGCCATATAGGCACCCATGTGGCCGCCAAGCAGACCAGTCGCGAGCACGTCGTCTCCCAGCTGCAGCAGCACGCGGCTCACGTTGAGGCCCTTGCCGCCAGCGGTCTTTTCGGGCGTGACGCGGTTAACGTCGTCAATGACCAGCTTGTCGAGCTGATAGCGCGTATCAATCGACGGGTTCATGGTAACGGTCAGAATCATGTTGAACTCCTGTTCCGGGGCGGCATGACCCGCCCCAAACATACGATAACTCGTTAAAGGATCTCGATCTCAAAGCCGCGAGTGACGGTCTCTCCCGGCTTGGCCACCAGGCAGCCACGCTTGTGCTCCAGAATATCGTCCTCGTCGGAGCAGGTGGACAGGCCGCCCCACGGTTCAACAGCCACAAAGTCGCCCTCGGGCTTGCTCCACACAATCAGGTACGGCATATCGGGGAACGTCAGGCGCACGCCCTTGTCCTCGGTTTTCTTGGTCAACGTAACCACGCGGCTCTCGAGCACGTCAAAGATGGTCTCCGCGAAGTCGAAGAGTTCGTGGGTAAGCGGCAGGTTCTGGCCGATCATGGGGTTCTTGCTGCGATGCTCAACATCAATCAGGCCCGTCGAGGGAACGGCAGTACAGAGCTCGGTGGCCTCACGCTGCTCAAAACGGAGCTCATAATCGTCATAGGACTCGCCCTCGTCGAGCGGGCACTTAAAGCCGGGGTGACCGCCCACAAAGAACGGCATGTCCTCGGTGCCCTCATTGGTCACCTCGTACGACACGGCCACCTTTTCCGAATCGACCGTGTAACGAGCAACGATCTTAAACGGATACGGATACTGCTCGAGCAGTTCGGCATGGTCGGCAGAGCTTAAGCTCAGCGCAACCATGTTGTCGCTCTGTTCCTCGAGTTTCCACTCCTGTTTGCGCGCAAAGCCGTGGCGGGCGAGCTTTACCTCGCGGCCACCCATGGTCATTGCGTGACCGTCACGAAGGCCACCGCAGATCGGGAAGCAAATAGGTGCCTGGCCCGACCACACCGCCGGATCGCCCTGCCACAGATACTCGCGACCGTTGGCCGCAATAGAAGTGAACGACCCGCCCGCCGTGCTCAGTGCCACGCGGATAGAACCGTTATCAAGAACAAACTCCATAGGAGCCTTCCCTTTCTTACGACAGCCCGCCAAGTCAATAGGGCTGATAGAAAACCGGCCCGCGCCCCCTCACAGAAACGCGAGCCGTCAATTGAAAAGCTGCAGAATGCCGGGTACCGCCAAAACGAAGCACACAAGCTCAGCAAGCAAACGTGTTATCGGAGCAGCTTACCGAACCAGAAAGCTTCGCAACAACAGCGGTAACCCCACAGGTCACTCAGACATCAGCGAGAAGCCAGCTGGCGAGGCAAGGTGCCGTGAAGCGAGACGGCATTGACCTTCTGGTCATGCCGTCGAAGCTGAGCGGCAGATTGCCCGCCAGATGGCTTCGCAGCGTCGACCCGTTACGCGGTTTGGCAAAACCGCGTAACCCCACTAGTCGTGGTATTCGCCGCGGTCCCACTTCTCGAGGAACTCGTCAAAGAAGTGCGGGTCAGCCTGAGCCTCGGCGTCGGCCTTATTGCAGGCATCGATCTTGGCAATCAGGGCGTCGTGCTCGGGAGTCTTCTCGTAAGGCTCCTCCAGGAAGGCAAGCATGATATCGGCCATCAGGAACTCGCCGGTGATCTTGCCACCAAAGCCCACGATGTTGGCGTTGAGCTCGCGACGGGCATACAGGGCAGAGGTCATGTCGCGGACCAGGGCGCAGCGAGCGCCGGGGACCTTGTTGACGGCGTTGGTGATGCCGATGCCGGTGCCGCACAGGGCCACGCCAAAGTCGGCCTTGCCGCTGGCAACAGCCTCGCCCACGGCCTTACCGTAGATGGGATAGTGCGTACGGGTGTGGCTGTAGGTGCCGCAGTCGAGCACCTTGTAGCCAGCCTGCTCCAGGCGGTCGGCCAGATAGATCTTCTCGTCCGTAACGATATGGTCGCAACCGATTGCGATGGTCTTCTTCATCAGAACGTCCTTTCGTCTGAATTCACAAGTTGAGGTAGAAGTTCGAGTTCTCGGTGGCTCTCGTTAGGCCATCTTGTTGAGCATGTCGACACGGATCTGGTGACGGCCGCCGGCGTACTGGGCACGCAGGAACTCACGGGCGATCTTCTTAGCGACCTCGGTGCCCACAACGCCCGGGCCCATGGTGACCATGCGCGAGCCGTTGTGCTCGCGGGTCATGTAAGCGGAACGCTCGTCGGAAATGTTGGCGACGACCATGCCCTTGATCTTGACGGCGGCCATATAGGAGCCGACGCCGTACTTATCGAATGCAAAGCCCTGGGAATCCTTGTGCTCCAGCAGGTCCTTGGCAACGGCGGTCGCGGAATCGACAAAGTCCGCGGCAGGGGTCTCGGAATAGTCGACGACCTCGTGACCGTCGGCGATGAGCATCTCCTTGATGGACTCCTTCATCGACATACCGTCGGCATCGGAAGCGATTACAACCCTCATGACATCCTCCTTGAGAGATACGCAGGTGCGTAGTTTCTGTTTGGAAGTGTTGAATCGCGTTCAGGTCCGGGCATCTGAATGTGCGGTTCTTCACTGTTCATGTTTATTTGAACACATTCGAACACCGACTGCAACCATTATTTGTTTATCTTTGTTCTTTTTTGAACAAATACCGTTTACGGATGATTGCTGACCGCTTGGGCCCGGCGCAGACGTAGCGACCACGTGTTCAACAAACAAAAGGGCGGCCGAGAACGTGTCTCGGCCGCCCTTCGGCGGTATTCCCCGGTATATACAGCTGTTTTAGCTACTCAGACCGTCCGCTCTTCTTGGCATGTTTGGACGGAGCGCTCAGAAAGCGGCCCGTTAAATAGTTCGCCGGGCCGGAAATATCAATCCCCAGCAGCACGTGCCCCAGCCACAGAAACGCCGCGAGCACCAGCAATGGAATCACGCACGAGGTCACGATCATCACGATGACGCCTTCGATCAGATCGGTCACCTGCCGCACGATCTCGTCGGTCATCTGCTTGGCACCACTGGTTACCGACGTGACGAGGCCCGAGGCACCGTCGGCAAGCTGCTCAAGCACGTTCTTGGACTCTGCGGTTTCGGTCTTTTTCTTGCTCGTTTTGGAGCTATCGCTATCTGCCGCACTCGCAGCGTCGGCCGCCTTTTGCTCGGCCGCTTCGATGCTCACCCGATACGTCTCGTCGACCTTTTGCGACACCCATACGCTTGCAGGCACCAAGGCCATGCCGATCATGGCGACCACCAGCACGCGAGTCGCCACGCGGCGCAGGACGGCGCTCGTGCTCCAGCGCCCGTGAATGCCGAGCGACACCGCAAAGAGCACCAACGCAAACGGGATTAAGATGCCCAAGCCAACCGACCACAAAATCGTAAGCAAATATTTCTCTAGGTATAGCACGGCAAGCACGATACCAAGGTTGCCTGAAAGCTGTGCGAGCTGCTCGGCAACCGGCGTTCCCGTATCTCCAGGCAGCGCGGTAATGCCCGCAGACAGCGCCACGCACGAGGTCGTGAGCGCCAGTACGTTGCCCTTCTTTTGATCGATGACCTCGATGGTGGAGTCCCAAGTTTTGGTATCGGCGAAATGCGGACGAGCTACAAAGCCCGACAGCAGCGCCAGTACCACGAGCGCAGCGATAAAGCCAATCTGCAGCTTTTTGTTTGCGCACACGACATCGGACAGGCTGGGCTGCAGCTCGGTCACCGTTGTGTGCTCGGTTATCTGGACAGGACGCCCATGAGCCATCTCGTGCGCGCCTCTCTTTTGAATCGATCCATTGTCCGGCATTTGGATACCTCCTCAGTCCGGCCTGTATTGCGGATGGAAGTATACCCACCCATCGAAAAACCGAACGGGAGGGAGTGCAGAAGCTCCATAACGCTGCTAGTCGAACAGTGCCATTTCAAAACTACGCCGGTTTACTACCGTAAAACCGATAGGACCGACCACATTTGCTATTAGCAGAAAATGGCAAGCTTTCTACCTGCGGCTTTGATAACGCTGTTCTTTCCATAGTTGAAAGAATACGATTCATCGTAGTAAACCGGCATAGTTTTGTAACCGACGGGTCGAGTCGGCACCGCGACAAACCTAATAACCCGTTTTCTTCCATCCTCAAAGGATCAAATGCATGGCAGGAGTGTCCCTAACTGCCGGCAGATAAGGAACGTCCCCAAGTGCCGGGTAAAAAGAAAAAGCCCTGTCGCGAGTTTGCGGCAGAGCTTTTGGAAGGGGGCTTGATTGTGAGGATTCGTTAGGCGAGCTTGGCCTCGAGCTCGGCGATGCGCTTGTAGGCATCGATGGTAAAGCGGGTCTGCTTCTCCAGGATCATAGTGGTCATGAGAGTGTCCTGAGCGTGAGCCATGATGAAGGTCATCTCCATCTCGCCACCGCCGGCCTCCTGCGAAAGCAGCTTGGTCTGCGTGTCGTGGGCACCGATGAGCGCATCGCTGGCATCCTTGTGCAGCTGCTCGGCCTTCTCAAAATCACCCTCGCGAGCAGCATCGAGCGCTGCAAGCAGATCGGTCTGGGCGTCACCTGCGTATGCGACGATCTCGAATCCAACCATCGAGATTTCTTCTTTGGTTGCCATATTGCGTTCCTTTCACATATGAACCAATGGAGAGCATCGCGTCCGGGCATACGCGCTGCGTTCTGTATGGCAGAAACATTAACATTCAAACAAAAAAGAACAACGCAAAACATAATTTCAAGCTATGAACGGTCAATTTTCGCCCGTGAACGGTTTCCAAACCATTTCGAACAATATCAAACATGATTAACGGAAACCCAAACAGGACCGCGCCCTAGCGCAAATCGCGCACCGTATCGCCCTCTACGAGCACGCCGGGGATCAGCATGTGCTCCACACCAGACGCACCCCCCTCGGCACTGGCGATCTTATCGACTGCCCACATGCCGACACGCTTGTTATCAAAGCGCACCGTGGTCAGGCGACGATCGGGCACGATGTCGCCCAGGCTGTCATCGACACCCACCACGCTCACGTCCTCGGGCACGCGCTTTCCGCGCGACTCGAGCCCGCGAATGCAGCCGTAGGCCATGGCATCGTTGGAGGCATAGATGGCCGTGCAGGTCGGATCGTCTGCCAGAGCCTGACCGGCAGCATAGCCGCTCTGCGCCGTCCAATCGCCACGAATGAATCGCGGCGGCTCAATACCATGCGCGCGCAGCGTCTCGCGCCAGCCCTCCTCGCGCTGCATGCCCGAAAGCGAGCGCTCGGGGCACGAGATAAAGTGCACAGTCTTGTGCCCCTGCCCCAGCAAGTACTCGACAACCTGGCGCGAGCAATCGAACTGGTCGTTGTCGACCGTCGAGCACAGCGGGTGCTCCAGCATGGTAACGAGCACCGTCTGCATACCGGGCAGCGGCTCAAAGGTGCCAAAGTCCGCCGGCATGCGGTTCATAATCACAACCATGCCGTCCACCGGCAGTGCGCTCATGCGCGACGATGCGCTCTCGAGGGTATAGGGGTGTCCGTCTACTTTGGTAAGGGTGATGGCATAGCCGTGTTTGTCGGCAGCGGCGGCAAAGCCCTCCATGCGGTCGAGGTTGCCGGTGCCGGTAATGTTGAACATGGCGACGCCGACGGTCTTAAACTTGCCGCGGCGCAGCGATCGACCGGCAAAATTGGGGCGATACCCCAGCTCGCGCATGGCGGCACGCACGCGCTCCTTGGTCTCGGGGCGCACGCTGGGCGAATCGTGCACCGTACGCGAGACTGTCTGCTCCGAGACGCCCGCGAGACGCGCCACGTCCTTAACGGAAACCGATTTTTTAACAGCGGCCATAGGTCGATCTTTCTATGTCAACGATGCCATTGGTGGCACCCTACGCAGTCAAATGAAACGTCTTTAAGTATATCTAACGCCTCCTCCGCCATACGCTCACCACCCAAAACCTACCGTTCACCGACAATCCCGCTTCCCCGGACGGCTTTTGTCGACCAAATGTTAACGTTGCCATTGTGCAAACACAGAGCCACCGGGCGGCTCAAACGTTTACGCGTAAGGAATCGACGGTTCGCAGGCACAGGAACCACCGATTCGCGTCTTTATTTGTGCCGCAAAATGGCAACGTCAACATTTTGGCAACCGAACGCCAAAAGTTACCATCGTTGCTAACCCACCGACTCTTAGGAGCATTGCATGGAGCAACTCATCGCCATCATCGAAAAGGGCCAGCCCTTTTTCAACGCGATCGCCCGCAACAAGTACCTCAAGGCGATCCGCGACGGCTTTATCTCCGTCATCCCCATCATCATCTTCTCGTCCATCTTCTGCCTGGTAGCCTCGGTCCCCAACATCTGGGGTTTCTACTGGCCCGATGACATCAACAACGCCCTGTGGAAGTGCTACAACTACTCCATGGGCATCCTGGCCATCGCCTGCGCTGCCACCACGGCCAAGCACTTCGCCGACGCTCAGAACCGCGATCTGCCCAAGAACAACCAGATCAACTTCATCTCGTGCATGTGCGCGGCCATCATCGGCTTCTTGCTCCTTTCGAGCGACACGATCGCCACGGACGCCGCCAGCGGCTTCAACACCACCTATCTTGGTTCCAAAGGCCTGCTGACTGCCTTCATCGCTGCATTTGTGACCGGCATCATCTACAAGTTCTTTATCAAGCGCAACATCACCGTCAAGATGCCCGAGCAGGTTCCGCCCAACATCTCGCAGACCTTTAAGGACATCATCCCCTTCTCCGTCTGCATCACCGTCTTTTGGGTCTTTGACATCGTCTTCCGCGCTGCCTTTGGCTTCTGCTTTGCCCAGGGCGTCATCCAGGTGTTCCAGCCCCTGTTCACCGCTGCCGACGGCTACATCGGTCTCGCTGTGATCTACGGTGCCATGAGCCTCTTCTGGTTCGTCGGCGTCCACGGCCCCTCGATCGTCGAGCCCGCCATCGCCGCCGCTCTCGTTGCCAACATGACTGACAATCTGGCTGCATTCCAGGCCGGCGAGCACGCCACCGCCGTCCTGACCCAGGGTGCCCAGTACTTCGTCGTCTGCATGGGCGGTACCGGCGCCACGCTCGTCCTGGTCTTTATGTTCTGTTTCCTGGCCAAGTCCCAGGAGATGCGCGCCGTCGGTAAGGCCGCCATCGTCCCCGTGTGCTTTGCCGTCAACGAGCCGCTGCTGTTCGCCGCACCTATCGTGCTCAATCCCGTCTTCTTTGTCCCGTTTGTCTTTGCCCCGATCGCCAACATCTGGATCCTCAAGGTCTTTATCGACTTCTTGGGCATGAACGGCTTTATGTACACCCTGCCCTGGACCGTCCCCGGCCCCATCGGCACCATCATGGGCCTGGGCTTCCAGCCGCTCGCCTTTGTGATGCTCGCCATCATCCTGGTCGTCGACTTTGCCCTGTATTACCCGTTCTTCCGTGCCTATGACGCCCAGAAGTGCGCCGAGGAGGCCGAGATCTCCCAGGAGGAGCTCGCCGCCAAGAACGCCGAGAAGGCCGCCAAGCTCAACGACGCCTTCCAGGGTAAGGCCGACGCCAAGAGTGTTGCCGCCGGCGCCGCTGCCGAGGTCGTAAAGACCGACGCCGCCCCCGCTGCTGCCGCCACCGAGGCTACGGCCGCCAGCGACCTCAACGGCAAGCGCGTACTCGTGCTCTGCCAGGGCGGCGGCACTTCGGGCCTGCTCGCCAACGCGCTGGCCAAGGCCGCCAAGGAACGCGGCATCGATCTTGAGACCGCTGCCGATGCCTATGGCAACCACGTGGACATGCTTCCCGACTTTGACCTGGTCGTCCTGGCTCCGCAGGCTGCTAGCTACCTGGCCGACCTGCAGAAGGACTGCGAGCGTGTGGGCAACAAGTGCGTCGCCTGCCGTGGTAAGCAGTACATCGAGCTCTCCCAGAACGGCGACAAGTCTCTCGCCTTTGTGAGCGAGCAGTTGTCGAAGTAAGTAACGCTTAGGGCCAGCCGACTATCCAAGACCGGCTGGCCCTTCGATTTAAACGATTGGATCATCATGTCCGTTAACCCCGCCAGCGTCACCAACCCGCCCGCGCAGTTCCCCGAGGACTTTGTCTTTGGCGGCGCCACTGCTGCCTACCAGGTAGAGGGCGAGACCCGCACCCACGGTAAGGGCAAGGTCGCCTGGGACGACTTCTTGGAGGCCCAGGGCCGTTTCTCCCCCGATCCCGCTTCCGACTTCTACAACCAGTACCCCGTCGATCTGGAGCTGTGCGAGGAGTTCGGCATCAACGGCATTCGTCTCTCCATCGCCTGGAGCCGTATCTTCCCCAACGGCACCGGCAAGGTTAACCCCGAGGGCGTGCAGTTCTACCACGATCTCTTCGCCGAATGCCACAAGCACCACGTTGAGCCGTTTGTCACGCTGCATCACTTTGACACGCCGCTGCCCCTCTTTGAGAAGGGCGACTTCCTCAACCGCGAGACCATCGACGCCTTTGTGGACTTTGCCACCTTCTGCTTTAAGGAATACGCCGACCAGGTGACCTATTGGTTCACCTTTAACGAGATCTGGGCGGACGCCTCCAACACCTACATCGAGGGCACCTTCCCCGGTGGCGTCAAGGCGCACCTGGCCGAGGCCTTCCAGTGCGAGCACAACATGATGCTCGCCCACGCCAAGGCTGTGCTGGCCTTCCACAACGGCGGCTTTAAGGGCAAGATCGGCGTCATTCAGTCGTTGGAGTTCAAGTACCCGCTCAATGAGAACGACCCCGCCGACATCAAGGCCGCCAACAACGAGCACGTGCTGCAAAACCAGTTCCTGCTCGATGCCACCTTCCGCGGCGACTACGCGTCCGACACCCTCGAGTGCGCCAACCGCCTGGCTGCCGTCTCGGGCGGCACCATCGAGATCCTGGACGAGGACCTCGAGATTATGCGCGAGGCGGCGCTCTACAACGACTACCTGGGCGTTAACAACTACCAGTGCCGCTTCCTCAAGGCTTACGATGGCGAGAACGACCTGCACCACAACGGTACGGGCGAGAAGGGCACCGGTCGCTGGCGCGTCAAGGGCATTGGCGAGCATGTGAACAAGCCCGGCATCCCCACCACCGACTGGGACTGGATCATCTATCCCGAGGGTCTGTTCGATCTGCTCGTCTACATTAAGCAGCGCTACCCCAACTACAAGCAGATTTTCATTACCGAAAACGGTATGGGCTACAAGGACCCCTACAAGGACGGCTTTGTGGACGACCAGCCGCGCATCGACTACATCGAGCAGCACCTGCGCTGGCTGCTCAAGGCCATGGAGGTGGGTGTCAACGTGGGCGGTTACTTCCTGTGGAGCCTGCAGGATCAGTTCTCCTGGACCAATGGCTACAACAAGCGTTACGGCTTCTTCTACGTTGACTTTGAAACCCAGAAGCGCACGCCCAAGGCAAGCGCGTACTGGTATAAGCACGTGGCGCAGACCCGTCGTCTGGACTAATGGCCTACGACGAGCGAGTTGCTCTGCTCACATAACCTGTCCCCATTTCTCCGCCGGGGGCGGCACGTCACACGGCGCGCCGCCCCCGGTCT
>CAJMMX010000069.1 GCA_905214615.1 uncultured bacterium
GCAGGAGCAGGCTTCTTCTCACCCGGGAGCACAAACGTCAGGACATCGTCGGTATCCTCATCGGCCCACTCGCTGGCATGGCGCGCGACCCAGTAGCCAACGGCGCGATACTTGAGCATCGTGCCAAACACATTCAGGAACACGGTGACAAAGGCGATGATCATCAGGAACAGGATGAGCGTAATGCCGCCACCCTCGATGATTGCCTCAAGACCCGAAGGACGAGAATAGTAGCCGTAGTAGCCATAGCTGCTAATGCCCAGCGCGGCAACAAAACCAAAGATGGCGGTGAAAATCCAGGTGATGATATTGGAAACAATGCCCGTCAAGAACTCGGGAAGAATCGAGGCACAGAACAGCTTGCCCAGGTTGGCCTTATAAGACTTCCAGACCTTCTCGAGCGAAAACGCGCTTTCCACGCGGCCGGCGACTGCAAAGTGCATCACAGCGGCATCACCAAACATCTTAAAGAAAATGCCTAACACCGCCGATACGATCATGGCAAAGACAAGCAGACCCATCGACCCGATGAGTGCGCCCTCGAGGCCGCTCGAACCGAAGTAATAGTACGAACCGACAGCACCGATCACAGCGCTCTCAAGCACCGAGAACACCACGCCAATCACTGGAATAATGGCCACGAACCCGAGCACGTTCGTAATGACAGACGAGAAGATGCCCAGTCCAAAGGAGGTCGAGCGCAGCAGCGGACGCTCCATGCCGTTATCGTCCTTGAGCGACAGGTCGCGACCCCACTCGATAGCAAAGCCAGCGCCGCACACGCTTGCCACGTACGCAAGCAAAAAGCCAATGGCCGCCGCGATGCCACCGATAACGGGGATAAACAGCACCAGCACCGACACGACGCAGATCAGCGCCGGCAAAAAGGCAATCTGACATACGCGAACCAGGGCGCCGGGAACCTTAATCATGTCGTTGAAGGCCTGCGCCATGCAGCCCTTGGGCACGCTCATAGCCGGCTGGGGCGCAACGAACGGCTGCGGCTGCGGTTGGGCAAACGGCTGACCCTGCGGCTGAGGTTGAGCTTGCGGAGCGGGGCCGGCGGCCTTGACCTCGGTATTAGGGGCACCGCACACGCCGCAGAACTTGTCGTTATCACCCATGGGGGCGCCACACTGCGAACAGAACATCGAAATCATCCCTTCGTATCTAGAGCGAATCACCTGGATCGCAAACGATGTCTTTGGCAACATTATCGCCCAATGTGGGGACAAATACCCCAAGATGACCGATTTGCAACGTAGGCGGCTTTATTCAATGATTCGAAGGGTATATCCGCGCTAGTTCGTGCCGCGGAAGCCCTTGCCCACAATCTCGGAGCTGTCAACGATCGTGATAAACGCATTCGGATCGATATCGCGGGTATAGCGGCGCAGTTGTACTGCCTCGCGACGGCTCAGCACGCTCATAATCACCGTGACGCACTTGCCCGAGAAGGCGCCGTAACCACGGCTGATTGTTGCTGTGCGGTTGAGATGCTTGACGATAAACTCCTCGACTTTGCGCGGTTCGGCGCAAATAACCGTACAGACCTTACGAAGGTGAATGCTCTCGATGGCCTTATCGACCACGAGCGTCTTGGCAAACAGGCCAAGTACGCAGTACAGGCCGACGCGCGGGCCATACAGGAAAGCCGCGACGGTCACGATGCCGATATCGACCAGCAACAAGGCGCGTCCGATCTCGAGCGTCGTACGACGTTTGAGGATCATGGCAAGAATGTCCGTGCCACCCGTCGAGGCGCCGATGTCAAAGACAATAGCGCTGCCGAGCGCCGGCAAGATGACGGCAAAGCACAGGTCGAGCCACATATCGCCCGTCATCGAAACATCCGTCGGAATGAAGAGCTCAAACAGCGAGACGTACGCCGAAAGCGCAAACGAGGCAAAGACGCTCCAAAGGATTGCCTTGCGCTCCAAAAAGATAAAACCCAGGATGACCAGGACCGCATTGATGATCCACATAAAGACGCCGACGGGCAGGGTCGGGAACAGCGTGGAAAGAATGACCGACACGCCCGAGGTGCCGCCGAAGGCAAAGTGATTGGGGGTTTTAAAGGCAACGATGGCGAACGCCGTGAGGATCAGGCCCAGGTTGAGCTCGGCAAAAAAGCGCGGAAAGCCTGGCTCCTGGCTACGCTTGCGGCCGGCGCGCTCGCCTTGCTCAATAACATCGCGATCGACCACGCGCTCCATCGGCACCACCGGAGGACGATGCACCTCCTCGGCAGCACGCGACGCCGCCTCTGCCGCAGCGGCCTCAATCGCCCATGCCTTGCTTTCGGTCTCGTGTTCGTCGGCCATTACGGCAACCTCTCGTTAACAATTTGGAAACAATGCGCCCATTAGGGTAACGCGGAACGTGGGGATTGCAACCCTTAGTTAGACGAGCGGTATGACTACATCGGGTGCGTACAAAAACGGCCGGCCACGCTTTTGCTTGCGCGGTCGGCCGTTTAACGTTTTCGCAGATAAAACCTGCCAAATTAAACATCCCTTTTTGGTAGGTTATTCGTGCTGGCTGGTACGGTGCTCGTACTCCTCGGGGGTGATGACATCCTCGATGCGCAGGTTGACGCCTGCCACCTCAAGGCCGGTCATCGCGGCAAGACGCTCGGTGACGCGCGCCTTAACGTCGTCAAAGATCGCAGGCGCATAGGCGCCGTACTCGATGATGACCGAGATGTTGACAACCACGCGGTTGTCGTCGGTGACCTCGACCGTCACGCCCTTGGTCAGGTTCTCGGCACCAAACTGCTCCTGCACAAAGTGCATGAGGTTGCCCTTCATGCCCAGAACGTGCGGCACCTCGCGGGTGGCCATGGCGACGATCTTCTCAATCACGCCGTTGGAATATGTCAGCGAGTCCTCGGACTCGTCCGCCTCCTCGTCATCCTCGTCCGCCTCGTCTTCGGACTCTGCCTCGACGAGCGCCTCGTCCTCGAGCGTTACGTCCTCCGCCTCGGCGGCGACGGCCTCGCTCGTCTCGAGCTCGGTATCGGCCACATCGACCTTCGTGTTAAAAGCCATGGTTCCTCCTTATGCCTGCCACGGATGCGACAGTCGAATACATATTAGCGGCCGCTAAACAGACGGCCGAAGAAGTTAACGATACCGTTCTCGCCGTCGCGAATCTGGCCGATCACGGCGCCGATCAGCACAAAGAATGCGATGACAAGCGTGTCCCACAGGCCCAACGTAAGTACCAGCACGGCGAGGATAAAGCCTGCCACGGCGCCGAGCGTAGTGTTGGGGTGGCGCACGGCGTAGCTCCAGATAGCAGCGCCCGTACCTTTGATGAGACCCATGGCCTCGTCAAAGTCGTTGGCGGCGCTGTCGTGCTGCTCGCCGGCCTCGGGCTTGGTGTCGGCGGACTCGCCTGCCGGCATAGCGTTCTGATCGATCGTCAGGCGCGGCGTGCGGGCGGTCTTGTCTTGGTTGGTATCACTCACCGGAAACCTCCACGGTCTGGACGGTAGTCTTGGACGGCAAAAAGCGAACGCGCGCAGTCGTGCCCGGCGTACCGAGCATGGTGTCGCAGGCCCGCTCGATACGCTGCTGCATCGCAGTGGCAAGGGAAGCGACGTCTTTATCATCGAGCGCGATGGCTTCGACCTTAAAACGAACGTGCGATTCGTCGGGGCCTTGGACGCGAGCCTCGATATGCTCGACCATCACGCGGTCATCGCGTTCGGCAGCAGCGCGGGCACACGAGGAGAGAGCCGCGAGCGTGACCTCGATATTGCGCTCCCCTGCCGGATGCACGCAGGACGGCTCGCGGCGAGCAAACATCAGGCGGAAGAAGACCGCCAGCACGCCAAGCGCCACGACACCGCCGCACACTGTAACGACAATGCGCGGCATGGGGTCACGCATCAGCAGCATAAAGCGGTAGGTATATGGCCCCCAAAACTGGCAGACCAACGTGCCCAGCGCCACGACGGCGGCGGCAAGATACACGATCGCTAGGGCTCGTTTGAGTACGCGCACGCGCGCTCCCTTCAGGTTTCGGTCCACAGAATGCAAAACGATTCGCATCATTATAAAAGAGCCGGGTCCGGTGCCATACGCACGCGGATCCGGCTCATCTATTCCACGAGGCTTGCATGCTCGCTTCATTATGCCCAGATATGCACGGCTTAACCCGTGCAGGCGCTACTCCTCCTCGAGGGCAGCGATGACCTCGTCGGTCATGTCCATGGTGCTGTAGACGTCCTGGACGTCGTCGAGCTCCTCGAGACGGTCGATAAGGCGCTGAACCTTCTTGGCGTCGGTACCGGAGACCTCGGTCGGGGTAGTCGGGACCATGGTGGTCTCGGAGCCCTTGACCTGGACGCCCTGCTCCTCGAGTGCCTTGGAAACAGCCATGACGTCGTTAGCAGCGGTCCAGACGATCCACTCCTCGCCGGCGTCCTCGTAGTCCTCGCCACCGGCCTCGGCGATGGCCATCATGAACTCATCCTCGTCACCGGCAGCACCGTTGGCGATCATGGTCTCCTTCTTGGCATTCTCGTCCAGGATCTCCTTGGCGACGACGATCTGGCCCTTGCGCTCAAACTGGAAGGCGACGGAGCCGGAGGTGCCCAGGTTGCCACCAGCGTGGGAGAAGGCGGAACGGACATCGGCGGCAGTGCGGTTGCGATTATCGGTCAGGCAGTCAACGTAGACGGCGACACCGGCAGGACCATAGCCCTCGTACACGATGTTCTCGTAGACGGCGGCATCGGCACCCGAACCAAAAGCCTTGTCGATAGCGGACTTGATCTTGTCCTTAGGCATGGACTGAGCCTTGGCCTTGGCAACAGCAGCAGCGAGGCTGGCGTTGTTCTCGGGCAGCGGGTCGCCGCCGAGACGGGCAGCAACGGTGATGTTGCGGCTCAGCTTGGAGAAGAGGGCGGAACGCTTGGCGTCCTGCGCGCCCTTACGATGCTTGGTTGTGGCCCACTTAGAGTGTCCGGACATACGTGTCTCCTATCGGTTTCGACCTAAAGCCCAGCGCAGATGCTCGGGCAATATAAACAAACGTCGTTATGATATACCTACTGGCCTGCGAGATAAACCCCAAAATGAAGGCGTCGTGATGATGCCACCCTTTGGTGCAAAGTAACCTGACCCCAATGTACCAAATTAGGACCAGAGGAGGTCGCTGCGGGTGATGGTGGCACCGATGGCAAAGGGCATGCAGGCGATGACCGGATACAGGTAGCGCATGTAGGTCGAGCCGTTGCAGGGACCGATCAGACACACGGCAAGCACGCCCAAAAGCGGCACCCAAATGGCCAGCCCGCGCCACGAATGGCGGCGCAACAGGTAGACCACCACGGCGATCATAATCCACACATAGGTGGCCGAGCTCATGGTGAGCGAGATAAACGGAATGCGCTGCACCGCCACGCGATACAGGTTGATCAGGTGGTCGCACCAGCGCACAACCTTGCTATCGACCGGATGGAAGTCAAAGTACTTGAGGTTATCGGGCTTCGCCATAATCTCGGCACTGCGCGCCGTGCTGTAGACCCACGCATCGCGGGCACTCGGATAAAAGTAGCCGTAGTAGTTATTGATGAGCGCCGAGATGTAGCACTCGGGATCCTTTTTGAACATCTGCGCCCAGACCTCAAAATAGGCCTTGATGTCCTCCTGCGAGGCGTACTCGTTAAAGCAGTTCTTGACGGCGTCGGACTTGTCGGGGTTGTAACGGCGGCCCAGATTGTCGTACTTGAGCACACGGTCGATCACGGCACGCTCATCGTCGGTCACCAAGCCGTCGCAAGGAGCCTCCACGATAGTGCCGCCCTCCTTAACCGTAGGGTTGACACCCGAGTTGAGGCCGTCGTGCTTTTGGACGAAACGAGCCGTCTGCTGGAACGGAATCGAGAGGATTTCGCGCTTGGAACCAGGCGTAATGTCGTGCGCCGGCATAAAGACCTTGGTGAAGTACATATTAGAGGCAAGGCAGAGTGCAAGCACCGCAAGAACTCCCATCCAGCGGAAACGCGGGATGGAGCCCGAAGACGCAGCACCAGCCTGCTTGGCTGCGCGACGAGCCACATGCGCGTCCCATGCGCAAAACGCCGCCGCGATTACGCATGCCGCCAGGGGAAACACCAGGCCGCCGTTGCGCAGAAACGTGGAACCCATGGCACCCAGAGCGAGCAGCAGCCAGTCATGGCGCGCAAAGAGCGCGGGCCTCTGTTCGCCCGCACGCTCGGCATTGGCATCGCGACGGGGCAGGCCGCATGCCACGAGCTTCACGGCCTGCACCAACAGCACCAAAAACGCGTCGGCAAACAGCACATCTTTGGTAAGCAGGGCCGCGTAGTTGGAGAACATGGGCATAAACACAAAGAACAGCAAGATCACGCCGCGGATCGGCAAGCTCACGCCCAGCTTGCGCAGCGACGAGATGGAATAGGCCATGCAGGCGGCCGTGATGACGAACTGAGCGCAGGTGTAGATGGCAAGGCCTGCGTTGGCGCTGTTGAACAGTGAAAGCCCCAGCTGGACGCACGAACCGATGATAGCCGTGTGCACCACGGGGTGATGTCCGTTGAGCAACACATTGGGATTGAGCAGACGCAGGTAGTCACTCGTGCCGTTGGGGTAGTTGAACCACTGGCGAATCTGCGCACCCGTATCTCCCATAAAAAGGCCGGGCAGCGAAGCGATGAGCGTGGGCGCCCAGGCGACCATAAGCACCAGGAAGGGCCCGGCAAAGGGATGGACCGAGAGCACGGCGTGAGCCACACGCCATACGCGGCCAAAGTGCGCTTCGGAAAACGGAATGCGCCGAGAGCTCAGCCAATCTAGACACTCAAAAGCCAGGTAGAAGGCAACGACCGCCAAGAGCATCCAGCCCGCACCGCCTATCCAGGCGCAGATGATGCGAGCCTTGTCGCCGAGTACGATCTCGGCAGAATCGGTGAGGTCGTAGCTGCGGCCAAACACCATGCAGACGGCAAAGAACAGCGACGGAAGGATCACCGAAGGACGCCAAGCATCGCCGCGGCCAAAGAATACGTAGCGAAACGGCAGAGTGAGCAGACAGGCAAGCGCAAGCAGCATGACCGCGTCGGTATGGCCGGCAAACGAGAGAAGCACCTCGTAGCACACGTACAGCATGCCCGAGGCTTTGGGGTCAATCGCCAAGACTGCGTTGCTCGAGACCGGCGCGGGATCGATGGAAAACGCCGTGGTCGCCAACAGCGCGAGCAGAAATGCGATGAGCGTCTGCTTGGCGGGGTAGCGCTTAAACCAGACGATGCGGGCAGCGTCGCGCGCAGCCGTTGTGGAGAGGTCGGAATCCTTCACAGTCCAAAGAGCCTTTCTAGAAACCTATCAAACTCGGCAAGACCACCACAAAAGTGCCTGTCCCCTTTGTGGTGGTCTTGGTTAGGCGTCGAGGTAGATGCGCTGGGGGCGATTGCGGTGTCGGGCGAAGATGATGAGCACCAGGCCGGCAATCACGAGCGGCAAACTCAGCAGCTGACCCATGGTGATGACACCGCCCAGCAGATAGCCCAGCTGGGCATCGGGCACGCGCACGAACTCGACGAGGAAGCGGACGATGCCGTAGCCCATCACAAACACGCCCATAAACGTGCCCTGGGGCAGCAGCGGCTTTTTGCGACTGAGCACCTGCAGGATGCAAAAGAGCACAATGCCCTCTAGAAACGCCTCGTAGAGCTGGGAGGGATGGCGCGGCATATCGCCCGCGGTGCCGCCAAAGACCACACCCCAGGGCAGATCGGTCGGCTTACCCCACAGCTCGCCGTTGACGAAATTGGCGCAGCGTCCCAGGCACAGCGCCAGCGGAGCGCCGATAACGGCAAGGTCGGCGACGGTCCAGGCGTCGAGCTTATACATGCGGCACACGATGATGCCGCCCAAGATGCCGCCGACCAGGCCACCGTGGAAGCTCATGCCGCCCTCGTTGGTGGCAAAGATCTCGAGCGGGTGGGTCCAATAGTAGCCATCGCCGTAAAAGACGACGTAAAACAGGCGCGCGCCGATGATGAGGCCAAAGACCGCGCCGACCACGACGCTCGTCAGGTCATCAATCGTAATGTTGAAGCCCCAACGACGCTGCGTGCGGTACATAACGACCGCCGTGAGCAGAGCACCGACCACGTAGGCCAGGCCGTACCAGTAGATGGTGATGGGGCCCGCCGAGATCGCGACGGGATCAAGCATATGGTAGAGGTCGTTGAGCATATCGATCCCCCTGCTCCCTACATACAAATGTGGCCGCGGGCCTTACGCTCGCAGCCGCATATTTGGGCGTAACGTCTATGCGGAGCGTACCGTCCGCAGCTTTCGCATCTTAGAACGGCGCGTACTCGTCGTACAGGTCCTCGGCCTCGCCGGAAGCATTGACCTGCTCAACGCGGGTAACGCCGGGCACATGCTCCTTCAGGATGCGCTCGATACCCATGGAAAGGGTTAGCGAGCTCATGGGGCAGCCGGCGCAGGCGCCCTGCAGCTCCAGCTTGACAACACCCTCGTCGTCGACGCCCACATACTCCATATCGCCGCCATCGGCCTGCAGGTTGGGGCGAATCTCTTCAAGAACCTTCTTAAGCAGCTCTTCGTTAACAGCCACAGGGGCTCCTTTCTCACAATAACGCGGGCACGGCCGCGGACAGGGGCTATGTTACTACAGCCATGTACCCGCTTAGGCGCCAGCCATGCGTGCGGACACGACTTTCACGAGCAGTCAATTTGGGACGGGGCTCTTTTGGCTGTTTTGCCGCCAGCTGGCGTTGGCACGCGCTACTGCCGAGCCTGTCCCCCGGTACCAATCTGGACATCGACGATGACCTGGCGGTAGCTGATGCCGCAGGAGTCGAGAATGCGGCGGCTGATACGGCCGTCATCGGTGTCGGCATACTTATTGTCCAGGTAGACGACCTCGCCCACGCCCACCTGCGCCAGGATCTTGGCGCAGTCGTGGCACGGGAACAGCGTGACGTAAACCGTGGAACCCTCGAGGTCCTTGAGCGAGCCACGGTAGTTGAGCACGGCGTTGGCCTCGGCATGGACCACGTAGTTGTGCTTGTCCTGCAGCGGGTCATCGCTCGTACCCCACGGGAAAAAGTCGTCGTTGAGCGCCGAGGGCGTGCCGTTGTAACCCACCGAAAGGATGCGGTGGTTGGTGCTGGCGATGCACGCTCCCACCTGCGTGTTGGGGTCCTTGCTGCGGCGCTGCGCGGCGATGGCCACGCTCATAAAGAACTCGTCCCAGCTAATAACGTCGCGGCGCTTGCCCGACGCGGTTTGATGAAGATCGTCCGACATGGCAGACACCTCCGCAATCGCAATAGTTTGGCCCATTGTAGCAGGTGAAAGGTAGGGGCGCTTATCCCACCAGCCCCTCGCCCTACGCGCGGCGGGGCTTTTGGTTGATGCGGTAGAGCTCGGCGAGACCCCGCAACGTCAGCGCGTCGTCTACCGTCAGGCTGTGGCCGACCAGCGCCGCAAGTGCCTCGGCATCGTCGCCGGTAATGACGATGGGCACATCGCCCTCCCCCGCGGCCTTGGTCGCGCGCATCTCGGCAAGCACCATGTCGAGCATGCCGTCGATGCGGGCTACCTCGCCCAAAACCACACCCGAGCGCATGGCCTCGCGCGTGTTGCGTCCGATGACGTGCGTTGGCGCCGAGGGCTCAACCTGGGGTAGGCGCGCTGCTGCCGCCGAAAGCGAACGGGCGCCGAGGGCCAGGCCTGGCGCGATAACGCCGCCCACAAAGGTACCGTGCGCGTCGATGACCTCGATATTGGTCGTCGTGCCCAGGTCAATCACGATGCACGGCGAGCCGTAGACGGCGCGGGCCGCCACGGCATCGGCGATGCGGTCGGGGCCGATCTCGGCCGGATCGTCGTAGTGCACGGGTATGCCGGTCTTAAGTCCCGGCCCCACGGTGAGCACGCGCCCCGTGCAGGTGCGGGAAAGTGCCGCCTTCCACGGGCGCTCGAGCGCCGGGACTACACAGCTCAGCACGGCCGCGGCGGGTGCAAGCACCCCGGGCACACCTGCATCGGCGGCGAGCGCGCCCATGACCTGCACAAGTCGCATGCGTGCCTCGTCGGCCGTGATGCTCGACGGCGTCGTGATCTCGCACGTCGCAAGCGGACATTCCTGCGCCGCGGCCGAATCCTCGGCAAACAGGCCAAAGCGAATGAACGTGTTGCCCACGTCGACCGTCAATATATATGCGCACCCATTAAGCATCGCCGGCGCTCCTTTCGTCTGCCCAGCAGTATATCCCGATGATTATTCTGGGACGGGGATTTAAAAATCATCAGGTACGCAATGATTTTTAA
>CAJMMX010000070.1 GCA_905214615.1 uncultured bacterium
GGGCGGCAAACCGGCGCTGCGCGGCGCCGCGAGTGCCGAGCTGCTCGAGGAAGAGCGCGGCGACGGCCGCATCCCGGGGCTTAAGAAGGGCTTTCCCGGCGAGGGTGGCAGCATGGACTTCGACGCCCTGCTCGATCGCGTGGAGGCCGGCATCGCCGAGCGCCTGCACGAACTCGAGGCAGGCGACGTTGCCGCCGTCGACCCGACGTCGGCTCAGGCCGCGCATGCGCGCTGCTCGTATAACCACGAAGGAACGTTTGTAAGAAGGGACGTGTAGACCATGGATCTTTCGACTTTGATGCCGCAACAGCTGCAGATCGTCAAAACGCTCGACCGTCCGCTGTTTGTCTCGGCGGGTGCCGGTTCGGGCAAGACCTTTACCCTCACGCGCCGCATCGTCTACGCGCTCTCGCCCGAATCCGGTCCGTTCGTTGAGCATCTGGACCAGGTGCTCGCCATTACCTTTACCAAAGACGCCGCGGCCGAGATCCGTGACCGTGTGCGCCGCACGCTCATCGACGAGGGCATGGACGAGGAAGCCCTGACCGTCGACGATGCGTGGATCTCGACCATTCACGGCATGTGCTCGCGTATCCTGCGCGCACATGCGTTGGAGCTGGGCATCGATCCCGAGTTCACGGTGCTCACCGATACCGATGAGCTTATGGATCAGGCTGTCGAGCATGTGCTGGGGCGCGCGACGGCGCCCGATGCCGCGCCTGAGCTCGCCGCCTCGCTTAAGGCCCTCTACGCTTGGTATCCCATGGCGGGCGAGGGCGGGCCGTTTGGCGCCGGTACCACCATCAAAGGTCTGGTGCGCGACCTGCTGGAGCTATCGAGCCAGCTGCCGGGCGGCATGGACGATGTGTGCGTGGCGCGCGGCCAGGCCGACACCTCTGCGCTTGCCGACGCCTATCGCGCGGCGTTGGGTGCGAGCAAGGCCGCGACCGAGAAAGCGCAGGTGGCACTCGATGCCATCGACGCGTTTGAGGCGAGCGGCAAAACCATGGAGGATGCGGCGCGACTCATGATGTCGTGCAGCATGCCTCGGGCGAGCAAGGCGTTTCCTAAGGAGCAGGTGGAGCTGCTCAAGGCCGAGGCCGCCGATGCATTTATCAATATCGTGCTTGCCTGCGGCGGTCCGGCGCTCGATGCGCTGGTGGGGCTTGCTCGTGCTGTGGAGGCGGAATACCGCGCGCTCAAGGCTGACCAGTCCGCGCTTGATAACAACGACCTGCTGCGCATGGCGTACGAGGCGCTGCGCGATTATCCCGCCATCCGAGCGGCCTATGAGGGTCGCTTTAAGATGGTCATGATCGATGAGTTCCAGGATACCGACCAGATGCAGGTCGATTTGATCCGTTACCTGACGGGTGTGGGGGAGCGCGCACTGTGCACCGTAGGCGATGCGCAGCAGTCGATCTACCGCTTCCGTGGTGCCGAGGTCGAGGTGTTCCGTCGCCAGGAGCTCAAGGTGGGCTCGACGACGGCGTCCGAGACGGTCGCCACGTCCGATGCCCCCGCCGGCGAGCTCGTCAAGCTTGTACGCAACTTCCGCAGCCACGATGAGGTGCTGCGCTATGTGGCGCGCGTCTTTGACGGCGACACCGGTGGTTTGATGCAGGGGTTCTTGGATCTTGAACCGAGCGACGAACGCGAGGACAAGCTCAAGGCGAAGGCATCGCGCCGCCAGGCGCTGCTCGTTGCCGGCGGCAGCACCCAGGAGCGAACGCAGGCGAAAGCTCGTGCGATTGCGGAGCGATTTCAAGCACTCGTTAAAGCGGGCCAGCCCCAGGGCAGCATGGTCCTGCTGCTGGGCCGCATGACCAACGCCGATGTCTATGCGCAGGCCTTCCGCGACCAGGGGCTCGACTGCGTGATCGCAGGCGGCTCGGTCTTTGCCCAGGCAGCCGAGGTGCAGACGGTGCGTGCCCTGGTCTGCGCACTCGCCAATCCGGCCGATACGGCGCAGGGCCTTATGCCACTGCTCGCCTCGCCGATGTTTGCGCTCGGCGCCCAGGAGTTCCTGGCGCTGGCGACCAAGCTCGATAGCGAGACGGGGGAGACCTCGCGCCGGAATATCGACGTGGGCATCATGAGTGATTTCGACGTGCCGGGTTTGCAAGACTTGCCGCTCGTGACGCGTGCCCGCGAGGTGCTGCGCTACGCGCTTCGTCGCGTGGGACGCGATTCGTTCGCCGCCATCGCGCGCGACGTGGTCAATGCCTCCGGCTGGTTCGTGCGTCTGGCGCAGCGTGGTCCCGAGGGCAAGGCCATCGCCGCCAACGTGCTCAAGGCGCTCGACGCCGTGGCCGAGGCAGAGGTCGAGCTCGGCAATTCTCCGCGCTCCATCGCGCTCGCCTTCGACCGCTTCTTGGCGGGCAAGGAGGCCCCGGGCGCGCTCAACGAGGAGGGCGACGGCGCGGTGCGCATCATGACCGTGCATGCGTCCAAGGGTCTGGAGTATCCGGTCGTAGCGGTTGCGGAGTGCTTTGGCGTGCGTAAGTCCTCGGGTGCGGCTCAGATGGGGCGTGTCGAGGGCGGAGCGCAGGTCGTGGCGCTGCCGGCACGCTTCGACGGCGTTAAACTCGCGGACGGCACGTTCGTAAAGGGCGATGACGTCAAAAAGCAGTTTGAGCA
Source organism: uncultured bacterium (assembly GCA_905214615.1). GTDB lineage: Bacteria > Actinomycetota > Coriobacteriia > Coriobacteriales > Coriobacteriaceae > Collinsella. The sequence goes on from CAJMMX010000070.1 coordinate 2,641, forward strand.
TGCGTTTAAGGGTAAGGGCACGTCGCTATGGTTGCCGCCAGAGCTCATGGAGGATGTCTGCGCGACGGGTTCTCCCGCCGAGGCATTTGCCCGCCTGCGCAACGACGACCTGCAGCTTTCGCTCGAGGAGCGGGCTCGCTTGCTCTATGTCGCCATGACGCGAGCGCGCGAGCTGGTCATTCTGGCGATGGATGTCGGCGTGAGCCGCGGTAAGGTGACGGCGCCGACCTTCGACGTCGAGACCGATCTGACCTACGACGTGCTGCGTCGTATTCTGCCTACCGACGCTCTGGACATGCCACAGCTCGATGCCGACCGCCTAGTGTTCGACAACTCCCAGCCGGGCGACTACGAGCTCATTTCGCTCGCGGACTTTACCTTTGGCGAGCAGGCGTTTGAGGCCAACGCTTCGCTGGATGTCGAGGGCAGGCTTGTCCGCGGCGATGCGGAGCCGGAGGGTGCCGGTGCGGATGCCCGCGCCGCTGTTCCCGGTCCTGCCGACCCCGAGCCCGATGCGTTTGAGCTCGTGTATCCCCAGGCGGTGGGCGTGCGCATGGGCACCTGTCCGTATCCGGCGCGCGATTCGTACAGCTACTCGTCAATTGCCGCGGCGCTGCATGCCGAGTCCGAGGACCGTGCCGCCGAGGCACACGTGCCCATGGACGAGGCCGGCGATGATGCGGAGTCGGATGGCTCGGAGATGGCCGATGCAGGCGCGGCCGCCGTTGAGCCCGCCGGCAACCCCATGGCGCTGGGCTCGGCGTTCCATGCCGCCTGCCAGTGGCTGATCGAGATGGGTGCCGATGAGCTGCCCGCCGCGCGTGCCGATGCGCTGGCGCGTCTGTGGCGCCTGACGCCGGAGCAGCGCGAGCGCTTCGACGTTGCCCTGGACCGCTGGCTCAAGTCGGCGGTCCGTGCCGAGCTGCTTGCCTGGCCGTGCGTTCGCGCCGAGGTGCCGTTCTTTTCGCTGGGCTGCGAGGACGAGGACATCGCTCGCTACGGTGCATATGCCGAGGGCGCCATCGACGCTTTGACGACGAACCCGGCGGATTCGTCACGCGCGCTGGTCATCGACTACAAGACGGGCGGCACACCGGACGAGACGCCGGAACAGCTGCAGGAGAAGCACGCCCTGCAGGCGCGCGTTTACGCTGATGTTCTGCACAAGGCGGGCTTTGAGGCCGTGACCGTCAAGTTCGTCCGCGTGGAGCAGGCCGATCCCGCCAACCCCTGCGAGCCCCAGGTGGTCACCTACAACCTCTAACCCTCAACAACCTGCGGTGGAATCCCTATCGATTCCACCGCAGTCTTTTTGGACGGGGCTCTTTTAGCTACTTTGGGCAAACCCACACGGCCGCCCCGGAATAAAGCCCTCAATCGTCCAAATAGCACCGCAACGCATGGGAGAGTCTGGGACGGTACAATAGCCCGAACGGTTCAAACGAATAAGGAGCTATCATGCAGCTCACCAAAACGCTTGAGGTGACGCCGGAGGAGCTTTTTGACGCTCTGGCGGGGTCCATCATGCAGGATATCGAGAACGCCACGGGCAAGTGTCCCAGCCGCAACAAGCTCAACGGCTATAAGTACGAGAAGCGCCCATACCGCAAAAGGTAAGGTGACTCTTCATCGGAAACCGTGAACGCTTCGGGTTTTGAGTCAGTAGCGAACAGCCCGACAAAAAATGTTGTTGGAAGTGCCAAATGAATAAGAATGCCGCTACGCAACTGCACATCTATTCCGCCTTTTTCGTTCTCGCGGGATTTGTTTTAAATCGGGGAGTGTTTCTACTTTTCCTTGCGGATAAAGGAATGTCTGTCACGGAAATCGCGCTTTATCAAGCCCTGTACAACATTGCAACGGTCGTCCTCGAGCTGCCAACAGGGCTGGTAGGCGATTTCTTTGGAAAGAAGTTCTCGATTCAAGTGGGCGTTCTGCTTCTTTTCTTCCATACGGCTGGCATGCTGTTGCTCTCAGGCCCCTTTCTCGTCGCGCTTTCCCTTGTCGAGGCACTCGCCTACTCCCTTCAATCGGGATCCGAACAAGCACTTTTATATGAAATTGCCCGAAATGCCGGTCAAGGAGAGCGCTTCCTCACCATCAACGCTCGGCTGCTTGCCGCGCAATCAATCGCGACGGGAGTGGCAATCGTACTTGGATCATTCATTGCCCAAGTATCTTGGAGTGCCCTCTACGTATGCGTTTCCGTTTTCTATCTCCTGCAGCTTTTCCTTCTGTATCCCATTGAGAGGATGGAAACGACCCATTCCAAAAACTCTGGGGAGGAAAGGTTTGACGTAGCCAAGATCTTCAGACGCGAAACCTGGAGCATTGGAGAATCCGCTTTTGCGGTGTTGCTTCTTCTAATCGGCACAAGCATGCTCGATGGATTCTATGGGAGTTATTACAACTTGAATCAGTTGGTATTCGACGCATTTGATGCTCCCGTCTCCATAATAGGAATCTTTTTCGGTGCATCCTATGCAGTAAATGCGACGGCCTACATTGCAGCAGATTTCTTCTCATCGCGTTTCGGGAAAAGAAATACCATGCTCGGCTCGATGCTAATCGAGGCCGGTCTTTTCATGATTCTTCCGTGGTTCGCTTCAAATCCGCTGTGTTTGTTTGGCCTTAGCATGGTGCTTTGTTTTCTCCCAGAAGTGGTGTACATCACTTCGGAAAACTTAATCCAAGACGCGATAGCGGACGATCTCCGCGCGACGATCCTTTCCGTCGCGTCTCTGGTAAGGGCTCTCTTTTCTGCAATGTTTTTCTCCATATTTGGATATGTGTTGGGGTTATATCCCATTCAGATAGCGCTCGGTGTTATTGGCGCAATCGCGATAGCAATTACCGCCGTTGTTTCTTTAAATGCAGGCGCGCGTCTATTCGGATGTTCTGCACAAGGCGGGCTTTAAGACGGTGACGGTCAAGTTCGTCCGCGTGGAGCAGTCCGATCCCTCCAACCCCGCCGAGTCCCAGGTGGTCACCTACAACCTCTAGCTCACCAGGGCCGTCCGCACGCCCAGTCTCCCCATAACTTGCGGTGAAATAGTTCCTGTTTTACGGCCCAGCTGGCTCCAGCAGGAACTATTTCACCGCAACTCAGAATCAGTCGGGGGTGCGGATTACGCGGATGAAGTTGCCAATCAAGGGTGCGGATTACGCAAATTTACACTTGACGTTCATCTCGGGTGGGCCTATAAATGCATGTGATGGGTTGTTATCCCTTTGGGGAGCATGGCCATCCGGATTCCGTTCGTTATTCAATTGCACATATATTCGGGTGTCACTTTAGGGCATGACCGTAGGCAAGTAGGGTGCTGCTTTCTGCCGAGGTCATGCCCTTTTTGTTCAGCTCCGAATGAGTGCCCTATCATCAAGAGAGGAGGTGCATCGATATGCTGGCGATCAGAAAGCTCAACAATAACGCCGTGATTTGTCGAGATAGTCGCGGTCGCGAGGTCGTGGCGCTCGGCAAGGGTGTCGGCTTCGGTGGTGACTTCCCCCGGGAGCTCGCGATGGACCATATCGAGCGCACGTTCTATAGCATCGATGCCGAGGGGCAGCGTATCATGCAGGATCTTCCTGCCGATGTGGTGCTGTTTACGGCAAAGATCATGGATATTGTAGAGAACGAGCTGCCTTACGAACTCAGTCCCAACGCCGTGCTCATCATGGCCGACCATATCGCCTTTGCGATTGCGCGGCAGAGGAAGGGCATTCGTTTTGATATGCCCCTTACCTATGATGTGCAGCAGCTTTATCCGCTGGAATACAAAATCGGCCGCTACATTACCGCGCGCGTGCGGCAGGAGTTGGGCGTCGAGCTGCCGCGCGAAGAGGTGGCAAGCATCGCCATGAATCTGGTCAATGCAAAGACTGGGGCAGAGGTTACTGTGGCAAGCGATCGCGCCCAATCGTTTGAGCGCCTGCTCAACGATGTCACTGATATCGTCGAGTACGATTTCCGTACCATCATCGATCGGGAGTCTTTTGAGTTCTCACGGTTTGCGACACACGTGCAGTATCTGTTCAAGCGTATCAAGGGTAACGATAGCCTCAGCAGCGCCAATTTGCCGCTTTATGCGAATTCGCGCGAGGAGTTTCCCGAGCTTGCGCAATGCATCGACCACATCTGTACCTATATGAAGCGGGAATGGCATACGGAGCTCACCGACGAGGAGAAGCTTTACTTCATGCTCCATGTCAACCGTATCTGTACGAAGGCGGAATCCGGCACAGCCGGACGCTGACAACCCAGGCCAGAAGGATTGTAACCTGTGTTAGGGCAGGGCATGACCTCCGAAAGTACGAGAACCATCTCGTGCCACGACGATTCGTGGCGTAAAAGGAGGAATGATGACTAACTATCAAAAACTCGCCCAAAGAATCATCGAAGAGGTGGGCGGCAAGGCGAATGTTTCAAGCGCGACGCATTGCATGACGCGTCTGCGCCTCGTTCTTAAGGACGAGGGGCTTGCAGATGACGCCAAGCTCAATGCGATTCCCGAAGTGATTAGCGTGGTGCACGCTGGCGGCCAGGTGCAGCTCGTAATCGGGCCGACCGTCGACAAGGTCTACGGCGCGGTATGCAGGGAAGGCGGCTTTGAAGTCCAGACGGCGATTGATGAAGATCTGGACGCAGCAGAGAGGCTTCCCTGGAAGGAGCGGTTCGCTCCGAAGCGCATCGGCAATCTGATTCTCGATGCGGTGAGCGGCTCTATCGCTCCCATTCTGCCCGTGTTCTGCATCGCGGGTATCTTCCGCATGTTCACCATTTTGCTTGGTCCGGAAGGCGCGGGCCTTCTAGCCGCGGAGGGCAGCATGTACCGGCTCTTCACCTTGGTGGGAGACGCGGCATATTACTTCCTGCCGATCTTCGGTGCCTATGCGGCGGCCAAGAAGTTCCAGACGAGTCCTGTGCTCGCGCTCATGACGGCTGCTATTATGATTCATCCGAGCATGCTCGCTATCGTCGAGGAGGGCGCTCCGTTCGACGTCTACGGCATCCCCATGACGCTGGTGAATTACACACAGTCGGTGCTTCCCATCATCCTTATCGTGTGGATTCAGTCCTACGTAGAGGGGCTTATCAAGAAGCATTGCCCTGACATGCTGCGCATCCTCGTGATTCCAGTGGGGACCATGCTCATCATGCTGCCGCTTGCACTCTGCGTCTTCGGCCCCGCCGTCTCCTTCATTATGGGCATCATCGCCGATATCATCATCTGGCTCGGCGCGAACGCCGGTCCGCTGTGCGGTCTGGTGGTCGGTGCGACGTGGAACCTCGTGATCGCTACCGGCATGCATGTGCCGATTCTCACCGCTATGATGCCCGGCTGGCTTGAGGTGGGCTATGACGCCGTGTGCACTCCGGGTACGACGGTGGTTGTTTACGTGACGCTTGCGGTCGCGCTCGCCTACGGCATCCGTGCAAAGGGCAAGGCTAACCGTCAGCTCGGTTGGACTACCTTCGCTACCTATGCGCTCGGCCGCGTATCCGAGCCCATCATTTACGGCATCCTCTTGCGCGATAAGAAGGCGCTCGCTTGGTCGATGATCGGCGGCGCGGCCGGCGGCCTTGCATGCGGTCTGCTCAACGCGCGCATCTTCGTCTTCTCGGGAGTCGGCTTCCCGTGGATGAACGTCATCAAGTTCAGCCAGGACATCATTCCGGGCGCCATCAGCTGCGCGATTGGCTTTGCGGTGACATTCGCCCTCTGCATGGTCTTTGGCTTCGACAATCGCGAATCGGGCGAGAAGGAAGCCGAGGAGGCCCTTGAGGCTTAAGCGCTGCATCTAGAAGGGTGCCTTAGCGCAACGAGTCTCTTCTCGGAACTGGGGCCCCATGAACCCGGACGGGCACCGCTGCATGGTGGTGCCCGTTCGCACTAAAAGCAAGATAAGGAGGACTCCCATGCCATTGCGTTCTGATTTCCTCTGGGGCGGCGCGCTTTCCGCCAACCAGTGTGAGGGTGCCTGGGACGAGGGCGGGCGGGGGCTCGCCAACGCGGATCTTCTGCCGTACGGGCGGGACCGTCTCGCCGTCATCAGGGGTGACGACGTTCCGCTCGAGCCGCTGTCCGACCATTACTACCCGGCCCAACAGGCCATCGATTTCTATCATCATTACCGCGAGGACATCGCGCTCTTCGGCGAGATGGGCTTCAAGGCTCTGCGCCTCTCCATCGCATGGAGCCGTATATTCCCCAACGGGGATGACTCCGAACCCAACGAGCAGGGCCTCGCGTTCTATGAGGATGTGTTTCGCACCTGCCTCGAACAGGGCATCGAGCCGGTGGTGACGCTCAACCACTATGACGTGCCCATGCATCTTGTTACGGCATACGGCGGTTGGCGCAACCGCGCTCTCGTGGGCATGTTTGAGCGCTTCGCTCGCACTGTGTTCGCACGTTACCGCAATCAAGTGCGCTCTTGGCTCACGTTCAACGAGATCAACATCATGACCTCTGCGTGCTTCATGGCGGCAGGCATCGTGTTTGATGAGGGGGAGGACCGCTACGTCTCCGTTCATAACGCGGTGCATCACGTGCTCGTGGCGAGTGCTTGCGCGGTGCGCGCCTGCCATGAGATCATCCCTGGTGCGCAAATCGGCTGCATGCTCAATGCGGGTATTTTCTATCCTGCTACCTGCAACCCTGCCGACGTTAAAACGGCTCAGGACGAGAATCGCAAGCACTACATGTTCACCGACGTGCAGGTGCGCGGCCACTATCCGTGCTACATGCTCACGGAGTATGAGCGTCAAGGGTTCGCGATTCCTTGGGCGGAGGGCGATGAGGAGGTCCTTGCGCAGAATCCGGTGGACTTCGTGGGCTTCTCTTACTACTCGACGCGCGTGGCGCAGGCAAACACCGAGGGGCAGTTCGACTCCAATCTACTCAAGAGTGCCCCCAACCCTTACCTCAAGATGGAGCCATGGGGCAGATTCATCGATCCCGCAGGGCTGCGCATCACCATGAACGACATATACGACCGGTACGAAAAGCCGCTCTTTATCGTGGAGAACGGTCTCGGAGCCCCGGATGAGCCGGATCAGAACGGCTTTGTGGATGATGGATACCGTATCGATTACCTGCGCGAGCACATCCAGGCTATGAAGGACGCCGTCGAAATCGACGGGGTGGACCTCCTGGGCTACACGTGCTGGGGACCGATCGATCTGGTTTCGGTCGCAACGGGCCAGATGCGCAAGCGCTACGGTTTCATTTATGTCGACCTCGATGACGAAGGACACGGCACACGTCGGCGCAGCAAGAAAAGATCGTTCGAGTGGTATCGCAAGGTAATTGCCTCAAACGGCGAGGACCTGAGCTGAGCTTTCCTCAGGGGCCGGACCGCGACATG
>CAJMMX010000071.1 GCA_905214615.1 uncultured bacterium
GCATTAGCCTGAGCTACGGTCAAGCCTGAAACGCTGACCGGTCCATAACCCTCGAAGGAGAACTGCCCCGCGCTGCTGGCGATGTACGGGTGCGGGCCCGTGAGCGCGGCCAAGCTCGCGGTCGCGGCCGGGGACAACCCGGGCAGGCTGCGCTCCGAGGCGTCGTTCGCGGCGATATGCGGGGCCTGCCCCATCCCCGCCTCGAGCGGCAAGACCGTGAGGCACAGGCTCAACAGGGGCGGCGACCGGCAGGCGAACAGCGCGCTGCACGAGATCGCGAGGCAGAGGGTCATGCGCGACCCCGAGACCGCCGAGTACGCCGAGAGGGCCAGGGGGCGGGGAAAGAGCGACAGGGAGGTCATGAGGTGCCTCAAGCGCTACGTGGCCAGGGAGGCATACCGGGCGCTGATGCACCCGCACGAGATCAGGAGGCCCGAGGACGCCTCGGAACTCGTGGCGGCCAGGCGCGCGGCGAAGGTCAGCCAGGTGGGGGCGGCGTCCATATTGGGAACCAGCGAGAAGTACATCTCGATGCTGGAGAGGGGCCAAAGGGAGCTCAAGCCCATAAGGAGGGCCTACGAGGCATGGGTCGAGGCGGGACTCCCGCTCGATTGGGACAGGCAAGCCTTCGAGGCCGAGCGCAAAATGGATTCTAAAAAACACCTTGCCAAATAGGAGCGTCAGGACGCAAAGAGGCTCCGCAGCGCGAAGCGCGAAGCGGAGCCTCTTTGCATGTCCGAGGACGTTCCGGAGAGAAGCCCCGTCACGCCCCCGGATCCCCGGTGGGAGTTCTAGACCTTGTCGGCCTTAGTACATACCGCCGCCCTGCTGACCAGCGGTAGCAGCAGCGATAGCGTCCTCAAGCTGAGTGTTTTTGGGCACATCGGAGACGGTGGCCTCGGTGATGAGGATCAGGCTGGCGACAGAAGCAGCGTTCTGCAGGGTGACGCGGCTGACCTTGACGGGGTCGAGGACGCCCATCTCAATCATGTCGCCCCACTCACCATTGGCAGAGTTGAGACCCTGGCCAGCAGGCAGCTCGGCAACCTTGTCGACCACGACAGCGCCCTCAAAGCCAGCGTTCTTGGCGATGGTGGCGACCGGAGCGGTCAGAGCCTTCTTGACGATGTCGACGCCGATCTTCTCCTCGGGGTCGTCGATCTCGACAGCATCGAGCGCAGGAGCAGCGTCCATGAAGGCGACGCCACCGCCGGCGACGATGCCCTCCTCGACAGCAGCGCGGGTAGCCTGCAGGGCATCCTCAACGCGGTGCTTGATCTCCTTGAGCTCGGACTCGGTAGCAGCGCCGACCTTGATGACGGCAACGCCACCGGAGAGCTTGGCCAGGCGCTCCTGGAGCTTCTCACGGTCGAAGTCAGAGGTGGTGTTCTCCATCTCGCCCTTAATCTGAGCGATACGGGCGTCAATGGCCTCCTTGGAGCCAGCGCCGCCGACGACAACGGTGTTGTCCTTGGAAATGGTGACGGACTTAGCGGTACCGAGCATATCGGCGGTGATGTCAGCGACCTTCACGCCCAGCTCGTCCAGAGCAGCCTGACCACCGGTGAGGACGGCGATGTCCTCGAGGATGCGCTTGCGGCGATCGCCGTAGCCCGGGGCCTTGACGGCGCAGACGTTGAGAGCGCCACGGATCTTGTTGAGGACGAGGGTCGGCAGAGCCTCGCCGTCGATGTCCTCAGCGATGATGAGCAGGCCACGGCCGGCGCGCTGGACAGCCTCGAGAACAGGCATGATGTCCTGGACGCTGGAGATCTTCTGGTCGGTGATGAGGATGTACGGATCCTTCATCACGGCCTCCATGCGGTCGTTGTCCGTGACGAAGTAAGCGGAGACGTAGCCCTTGTCGAACTGCATGCCCTCGACGGTGTCGATGGTGATGTCGAACGTCTGGGAATCCTCGACGGTGATGACGCCGTCCTTGCCCACGACCTCCATGGCCTCGGCGATCTTCTCGCCAACCTCGGGGTCACCAGCGGAGATGGTGCCGACAGAAGCGATCTGCTCCTTGGTCTCGACCGGCTTGGCCTGCTTCTTCATCTCGGCGACGGCGGCGTTTACAGCCTTGTCGATGCCGCGACGGATGGCCAGCGGGTTGGCGCCGGCGGCGACGTTGCGCAGACCGTCGTTGACGATAGCCTGAGCGAGCAGGGTTGCGGTGGTGGTGCCGTCACCCACGGTGTCGTTGGTCTTGGTGGCGACCTCCTTCACCAGCTGGGCGCCCATGTTCTCGATGTTGTCCTCGAGCTCAATCTCCTTAGCGACGGAAACGCCGTCGTTGGTGATGGTCGGGGCACCGAACGTGCGCTGCAGAGCGACGTAACGGCCCTTGGGGCCCATGGTGACGGTAACGGCGTCGGCCAGAGTGTTGACGCCCTTGGCGAGCTTAGCGCGGGCATCGGTGTTGAACGTAATGTTCTTTGCCATGGTAGGTAATCCTCCAAAAGAAATGTGACTCGCGTCGCCGCTTCCGAGTCCTATGCGGCGGGCGCGTTCAAAGACGAATCAGAGATTCTGACGAGACTAGGCCTCGACGACGGCGTAGATGTCGTCGGCGCGCATCAGCAGATACTTCTCGCCGTCGACCTTGACCTCGTTGCCGCCGAACTTACCGTAGATGACAACGTCGCCGACCTGAACGTCCATAGGGATGCGCTCACCCTTGTCGTTGACCTTACCGGCGCCAACGGCAACGATGGTGCCGCGCTGCGGCTTCTCCTGAGCGTTGCTGGCGATATACAGACCAGAAGCGGTCTTCTGCTCGGCCTCATCGGGCTTGACCAGGACGCGATCTGCAAGCGGCTTCAAAGACGACATGCTTGTTTCCTCCTTTGTGGGCCGCGCGGTCATGCCGCGCGGGTTAACCCTTTTTGTTTGCGTACGCGTTGAATGGTACCCACGAATGGCGGGTTATACAACACAGAGTCAAAAAATCTTATTTTTTGGCACTTAGATTTTCTGAATGTCGGAGGATAACTTATGCGCAGCCCCAAGGCGGACCGGAAAGCATGAAGTTTTAGCGCGGCAACTTTGTGAATCAGCTTCTCAAGACTACAATCCTCCAAATGAAATATGCCCAGATGAGAGGAAGGGAGGGCAGATGACTGATGAGCTGAGCACCTCGGCATGGCGAGATATAGCACCGAATCGCGATGCACGCGACTCCATGCCGCCCGTTCGCACTCGCCTGCTCGCCCTGGCTCTCGTCTTCGCCCTTCTCGCGGTAACCATCCTCTCCCCCATCGCAGCCGCCCATGAGTTGCATCATGACTGCACCGGCGCGGGCTGCACCATCTGCGCCGAGCTCGCCGGCAATCTGTCGATCGCCCGTGGCGGTGACACCGCCCCCGTGGGCGCGACATCGTTCATCATCCTCTTGCTGATCTCCGCCCTCGCCGTCATCGGCACCGAGCGATCTTCATATGCCCCGGTCACCCTATTATCCCTCAGGGTCCGTCTGGACGATTAACGGCTCCCAATTGAATCAAATAGCTACCGCGTGCCACAGCGGCATCGCCTTCGGCCGTCGGCACCCCGGCGCAACCGTTTTCAATTCAGGAGCAATCTATGGACAACCGAATCTACCGTCGCCATCCCAAGCGGCGTCCTATTCGCCACCGTGGCCCCATGGCGGCGGCATATATGTCCCTTGTAAGTGCGGTCTTTGCTCTCGCCGCTTCTGACGACAATGCGTCCAGCTCGACCCCGTCGAGGGGCTCACTGACAAACAGCTTAAAGCCGGCGAGGATTACCCACCCATCATGAACGACAACCTGGAGAAGCTCGTGAAGACGCTGAACTAGGAGTAAGGAACAGAGACGATGAAGATGAGCGTGAAGCATCTGAAAAGCTGGATGACCGACCATCCCTACCCCCGTACGCTGGCAACGATCGGCGGCGCATCGATATGCTCGATGCTCGCCCTCGAGCTGCCCTCCAACCATGAACTATGGAAGATGCAGCCCGGACCGGCACTTTTGGAGCTTTTGCTCATCTTCTGCTTCTTGTGCCTGTTGTTCTATCTGCCGCACCGCCGTAAGACCCCCGCAATCGTTGGCATCGTTGCGTTCGCCAGCATCGGTATCGCCGAGTACTTCGTAATCACGTTCAAATCGATGCCCATCCAACCCGGAGACCTGTTCGCCCTCTCGACCGCTGCGACGGTCGCCGGCAGCTACACCTATGAGCTCAGCACTTTCTGCTTCATGGGGCTTGCCGCCGCGGCCTTGGGAATCGCGCTTATCGTCCTCATTCCGCATGATGCATGTGGGCGACCGCCGCACCGCGCATCGGAAACGTCCCCCGAGCCCATCGACCATACGATGTCTGCGTCCTTGAAATCGAAGGACCCAAAGGCGTCTCCGGCAACCGAGGGGACATCGACAGCGCCGAGGGAGCATCCAGTCGCAACCAAATCCAAGCTCCCCCTCTCCGTCGACCGTCGTACCGCACTTGTTGCCGGAGCCGTGCTGGGGGCGCAGGCCTTCATCAGCTATTACGACACCTTGGGCATCAAGCTTCATACCTGGAAGCCCCTCGAAAGCTATTACGGTCAGGGGTTTCTCCCCACCTTCATTTCGAGCGCGCAAAAAATGGTGCCGCCTAAACCCAAGCACTACAAGAGCGGTGAGGCCTCGGCGATCATCAAGCGCCTTGCCGCGCGCTGGAACGCGGGCACGAACGGCATCGCCAACCCCTCCCGTGCCGCTGCCGTCGAACAGTTTGACCAGCTCAAGCCATCAGTCATCTGCATCATGAACGAGTCCTTCGCCGACCTTTCAATCTTTAACGAACTGGGCTGCGGCTATAAGGGGCCCGAGCGCTTCAAAGCCATCGACAACGCGCTTCTGCAGGGAGTGAGCTACATGAGCGCCTTCGGTGCCGGCACCTGTAACAGCGAGTTCGAGTTCTTAACCGGACACTCCATGGCATTCCTGGGCGCTGGCGTCTACCCGTTCATGACCTACAACCTGGCCCCGAGCGAGAACCTCGCCCGTCAGTTCAAGAGACTCGGCTATCGCACCGTGGCCATGCACCCCAACCACGCCACCAACTGGAATCGCGAGAACGTCTTCGCGGACATGGGATTCGACGAGTTCCTCTCGATCGAGGACTTCGCCGGCGCACCCGAGCTCTGCCGCAAGGTCACCGACGCCGCCACCTACGACAAGTGCCTCGAGGTACTAAAGCAGAGCGACCAGCCGATCTTCATCCACGACGTGACGATGCAAAACCACTCCGCCTATGACACGGGCTTGGTGCCCACCGACCAGCAACTGCACCTTGCCGTCGAAGGTGTGTCCGACAAAGTTATCACCTGGACCAATGAATACTGCTCGCTCATGGAAGCGTCCGATGCCGCCTTCGCCGCCTTCCTGGAAAAGTTGCGTGATCTCGACCGCCCCGTCGTCGTGGTGATGTACGGCGACCACCAGCCGTTCTTCACCGACCGCTACAACGACCTCTACTTTACCGATGAGGACAATGCCACACATACCGAGCGCATCTGGCAGACACGCTATGTGGTCTGGGCGAACTACGATGTCGCCGGCAACGCACAAACGAGTGGGGAACTCAACACAAGCATCAATAACGTCGGTGCACTCGCACTCAATGCCATCGGTGCCCCGCTCACCGCCTACCAACGCGCACGCTTGCAAAACCGAGCGCACATGCCGGCGATAAACGTGGTGGGGGCGCAGGATGCGCACGGCGTTTGGTATACAGCCGAGGCCAAGAACGTTCCCGCCAAGACCGCCAATGCGCGCGATTGCCTGGACCGCATGCAATATCGTAAGCTCTTCGACCACGAAGGCTCGGTCTTTGCCACCCATAAGCAGGCGGCCGCCAACGAAACCGACCCCAACGCAGCTCCGGGAGCCTAGGGTTGACCAATCTCGGGCCCGGTATTCAGAAAAGTCAGTGCAGCAAAATGGCGATGCGGATAGGAACGTAGGCATGGTTTTCACTGCACGCTCGGGTCCCCTGGGGAGCACCGTGCATTTTTTCGAGTATTCAGCAGGCCAGGACGGCTGCATACGCGCCGGACACACCATATTGGTCCCAAGAACGCCTTTGACCGGCGATTTGGGTCGACGGGCAAACCCCGTCAGGACAAAAAGGCGTGCCTCGCGCCGCACCGGACCCCAAAATGACGTCGATCTCCGCAATGCCACCCGACTGCAGCGGCACCGGCAGAGCTCACGGTGCTGAATACTCCGTTTTTTGCACGGCCCAGGCGGGGGTACATCAGGACCAGAAAAATCAATCCAACCTTTTTATGCAATCTGCAATGGGAAGTATTCAAAACACCAAGAGACAGCATTACTGACGTCCAAATTGGGCGCGGGGCAGCGGCGCCTCCGCCCCGCGCCCAAATCAAGCAGAGCGGGGGCGCTCCTAACGGACCCCATAGGCAAACAAACGCAGCTCGAGCGCCATCCCAGAATAGGCTGCCCGAGCCGCGTTTAACGGTACGGCATGAATATTAGCGCTCGTAGATTAAGTTGCCCGCCAGGTAGGTGGCCTGAACCTTGGTGGCTTGCAGCTCTTGGGGGTCGATGGCGAGCGGGTTTTGGTCCAGGACTACCAGGTCGGCGTATTTGCCGGGCTCTAGGCTGCCGAGGTTTTGCTCGTCGCCCGCTGCGTACGCGCTGCCAAGCGTGTAGTTGCGCAGGGCCGTTGCCGCGTCGATACGCTCGCTCGGCAGCCAGCCGCCCTCGGGCCAGTGGCTGCGGGGATCTTGGCGCGTGATAGCCGTGTAGAGCACGTTCATGCTGGTAACGGCCGTGATGGGGCTGTCGGTACCGAAAGCTTGACGGATACCGCGCTGCTGATAAGTTGCGAACGGCCACATGATGCGGCTGCGTTCCAGGCCCAGGTCGCGCTCCGGGCCACCCGGGTCGAGCGTGATGTGGCAAGGCTGGCTCGAGGCAATGACGTTGAGTTTGCGCAGACGATCGATGTCCTCGGGCAGCAGATTCTCCAAATGCTCAAGCGTATTATGGCCGTGCGGGGGCAAACCGTAGAGCTCTGCCGCCTCCTCAAAGATATCGAGCGCGGCATGGATGGCGCCGTCGCCGATAACGTGGATGCGCACGGTGTGGCCGCGCTCGGCTGCCGCCAGGACCAGCTTGCGCATGCGCTCGACGGGAACCGTCAGACGGCCCTGGTCGCCCGGGAAGCGCGGGTTGGTATAGGGATCGGTGAGGTATGCGGTGTGCTCGCTCGACACGCCATCGAAGAACTGCTTAAAGCCCGGCGCCGAGAGCAACGCATTGTTTGCGTAGCGGGTCTGAAGTTCTTCCAAGCGCGATTGGTCATCCAACAGCGTGGGGAACAGGTGGGCGCGAATGCCCAGCTTGCCAATCGCCTGAAGCTTGTCGTAGACGTCGTCGCGGATAAAGTCACAGCCCGGCATGGGCATGAGCGACATGTCGCAAATCGAGGTAATGCCCTGCTCGGCCATGCGTTTCATTTGGTCGGCATACGCGCTCGCGATGCGATCCTCGCCCAGCCACTCAAGACAGCGCGGCAGCAGCTGCATGGCCGCAGCCTCGTGAGCGATACCCGTGAGCTCGCCATTTGCATCCTTGTCGTAGCTGCCACCCGCCGGCGGCTCGCTGTCGCGCGTCACGCCGAGTGCCTCGAGCGCGCGGCTGTTGAGCCACAGCGTGTGCCCGTCGCCCGAGTACATAACGCAGGGACGATCAGGAAATGCCGCATCGAGGGAGGCCTTGGTAGGGTGCTCGGGCGGATCCCAGCGGTAATCGCGCCAGCCCTGCGTCACGACCCAGGCGTCGTCGGGCAGGTCCTGGGAAAACTTGAGCGCGTCCTGCACCAGCGCCGCCTCGGACGTGCCCATATCCATGAGCATATACGGTGAGGAGCCAACCGAGGTATGGAAGAAATGCAGGTGCGCATCGTGGAAACCGGGGCAGACAAACTGCTCGCCGTAATCGACCACCGGCGTGGCGGCAGGTGCGGCGTCAATCACGTCATCGGGCGCACCGACTGCGACGATGCGATCGCCCGCAATGGCAATCGCCAGCTCGCGGGCGGTATCGATACCGTCTTGCGCGGTAAAAACGTTCTTGGAGCGGATAATCCGATCGATATGTTGCATGGGCATCCCCATCTCTGGCAGGAAATTCAACACCCCCGAGTGTACTCCCCCGCCCTTGCAACAAAACTCCAAGCGGCAAACGGCAACTTTACCAGCCCTAGCGGCAGGTGGCATACTGGAGAGAGCCTGTACGATTTTGCGATCAACCCAGCAAGGAGCAAATCGACCATGACGAAAACCAAGGCACAGCAGATTATGGCAGCAACCGAGGTTCGCGCGGCAGACGACGTCACCGCGGCCATCCAAGATATCGCCGCCGAGTTTGAGCCCTATATCATCAAGCAGCGCCGGCACTTCCATAAGCACCCGGAGCTGAGCCTTGCCGAGGAGCGCACGACCTCCGACATCGCCAACCAGCTCGATGCCATGAATATCCCCTACGAGCGTCCACTCAAGACGGGCCTGGTGGCGACGCTTCGCGGTACCGCGCCGGACGCCTACCGCGAGGACGGCACGCCGCGCCGCCGCATCCTGCTGCGCGCCGACATCGACGCCCTGCCCGTCACCGAGCAGACCGGCGAGGAGTTCGCCAGCGTCAACGAGGGCTGCATGCATGCCTGCGGCCACGACTGCCATATCGCCATGATGCTCGGCACGTTGCAGATTCTGCGCCACATGACCGATGACATTCACGGCGAGGTCCGCATCGTGTTCCAGCCCAGCGAGGAAAACGGCCAGGGTGCCAAGCTCATGATCGGCACCGGCGTGCTCGATGGCGTCGATGGCGCCTATGCCGCTCACATTTGGAGCGAGGTCGACGCCGGCACCGTGAGCTGCGAGCCCGGCCCGCGCATGGCCAATACCGACTGGTTCCGCATCGACGTTCGCGGCACCTCGTGCCACGGTGCCATGCCCCAGCGCGGCCACGACGCCGTTATGGTTGCCGCCGAAATCGTCAACGCCCTGCAGACCATCGTCTCGCGCGAGATTAGCCCCTACGAACCCGCCGTCATCACCGTCGGCGAACTGCACGGCGGCACCGCGCGCAACGTTATCGCCGGCACGGCGTACCTCGCCGGCACAGTGCGCACTTATGGCGACAAGACGCATGAGGAAATGCCCGAGCTTATGCGCCGCATCGTGGAGCACACCGCAGCAGCACTAGGCGCCGAGGCCGAACTCACCGACTACACCATCGCCAACTACAAGGTCGAAAACGATGCCGCCTCGAGCGAGCGCTGCCGCCAAGCTGTGCTCAAGTGCCTGGGCCCCGCAGGCGAGGGCCATTACCGCGGCACGCTTTCGGGCGAGGATTTCTCGGAGTACCTGCGCCGTGTGCCGGGCGTGCTCGCCTTTGTTGGCACGCGCAACCCCCAGATCGGCGCCACCTATGCCCAGCACTCCTGCTTCTACAAGATCGACGAGAGCGTGCTCGCCAAGGGATCCATGGTAGCCGCCCAGTATGCCATCGACTTTTTGGCCGAGCCCACGCAAGAAGAGCTCGACGGCCCCACGATCGCCGCGGTTGCCGAGACCAATCCCGACCTGGCCGCCAAGCTGCGCTCTGCCAAGGCAACGGCCGCCGAGGCCCGCGACGCCATGCACGACGCCCGCACCGCCCGCCATGCTGCCATCAAGGGCATCCACGATGCGCGGGCTGCCGCTCGCCACGAGGAGAAGCGCGACGAGTAATCGATTCGCTGGCATCTCGCAGTCATAGCCACATCGCGATGTCAAAGCGGGGGCGGACGTTTCGACACGTCC
>CAJMMX010000072.1 GCA_905214615.1 uncultured bacterium
ACCTTTACTCGCTATTTCGGACAGTCCTGGCTCACGACGGAGGCGCCACTGGCGCCTCCTGTTCGTGCGGAACTCATATCGAGCAAAGGTCCGGGGCCTCGCTACGGGGCGGCCAAGTTGATGTAGCTGAGATGCAGCATGCGGTCTGCTCACTCTTCGAAGTTCTTAGCGGAAATAATTCGAGCTGCAGCTGCGATTTACTTGCGATGGCGGTTGAGCCGCAACCCAGTTTTTATTGGACCTCGAACCCTATGCTCGATGTTCGCTTCGTTCATTGAGTGTCGCTCGCGAGGGGTCTGGAGTATATCGTTCCGCCCGCAGTTTCGCAGGCCGCAGGCCGAGAATGTTTGAGGACGGGATGATATGCTCCAGACCCCCAGGAAGGTTACTTATGAACTACGCGAACATTAAGTATTTCGACATTGCTGATGGGGAAGGCGTTCGTACTTCTCTGTTTGTGAGCGGGTGCCGTCGTGGGTGCAAGAATTGCTTTAACTCTGTTGCGTGGGACTTTGCTGCGGGCGAGCCCTTTGATCGTGCCGTCGAGGACAAGATTATCGAGAGCCTCGATCATCCCTTTATCGATGGTCTGACGATTCTGGGCGGCGAGCCTATGGAGCCCGAGAATCAGGCGGGACTCGTTGATTTCATTGAGCGCGTGCGCACGGCTTACCCGGTGGAGTCGGGGAAGACTATTTGGTGCTTTACCGGTGACGTGCTCGAGGAGCTTATGCCGGGTGGTCGTCATCATACCGAGGTGACGGACCGCATCCTTGCCTGCCTTGACATGCTGGTGGACGGCCCGTTTGTTCAGGACCTGTACGATATCTCGCTGCGCTTTAGGGGTTCGAGCAACCAGCGCGTGATCGATATGAACGCTACGCGCGCCCGTGCTGAGCGCGAGGGCGTTGCGCTTTGTGATGCGGTTGAACTTTGGCGTGATGATCCGGTCTATTCGACCCATACTATGTAGCTTGTGGTCGATGCCGGAGGGCGTGGTACCATAGCGCGAACGTGAAATCGGAAAAGTGAGGCCCAGATGGTCGATCAGGAAAAAGTCGAGGCCGCCATTAAGCTGTTGCTTGAGGGCATAGGCGAGGACCCAACTCGTGAGGGCCTGCTGGAGACCCCGGCGCGCGTTGCCCGTATGTATGGTGAGATCGCCGGCGGTATGGACCAGAGTGCCGAGGAACACCTGTCCAAAACCTTTGCCGTCGCTTCGAACGATTTGGTTATCGAGCGCGATATCACGTTCTACTCGCTGTGCGAACATCATCTGCTGCCGTTTTATGGCAAGGCCGCCATTGGTTATATCCCTAACGGTCGGGTGGCTGGGCTTTCCAAGCTCGCCCGCACGGTTGAGGTTTATGCCCGCCGTCTTCAGCTGCAGGAGCAACTGTGCGCACAGGTTGCCGATGCCCTCATGGATTATCTCGCTCCCCAGGGAGCGATTGTGTTGATGGAGGCCGAGCATATGTGCATGACGATGCGTGGCGTGCAAAAGCCCGGCACCAAGACCGTGACGCTTGCTCGCCGCGGCGTCTTTGAGACCGATCCCGCGCTCGAGGAGCGTTTCTTTAGGATGCTGGGCCGCTAACCATGAGAGTCGTCAACGACTTTACATCGAAGACCGATGAGGGGACGTCGCGTCGCGGCTTTATGGCTTCGGGCCTGGCCCCCTTTGGTGCCATGCCTCGCATTGATTACATTTGTGCCAACGGGCTGTTCCGGCGGCACCTGGGCAACATCGTACAGTTGGAATCGGGGCGCATCTTCTGCCGCCACGGTATTGACCATCTGCTCGATGTCGCGCGCATTATGTGGATCAAGAATCTCGAGGAGCAGCTCGAATTTGACCGCGAGGTCATCTACGCCACAGCACTTCTTCACGATATCGGCAAAGATGAACAGTATGAATCGGGTATATCCCATGATGTTGCAAGCGAACGCGTCGCTGATGCGATCCTCGGCGGCATGCCCGATGACGTGGC
Organism: uncultured bacterium; assembly: GCA_905214615.1. Classification (GTDB taxonomy): domain Bacteria; phylum Actinomycetota; class Coriobacteriia; order Coriobacteriales; family Coriobacteriaceae; genus Collinsella. The sequence continues at coordinate 1,992 of CAJMMX010000072.1, forward strand.
GTTTGAGCCGGCCGATGCCGCAGCCATTAAGACGGCCATTCTGGGCCATCGAAAGCTGCGCGTGAACAGTCAACCGCTTGAGCGTCTGCTCTATGCAGCCGACAAAGCGTCGCGTGCCTGCTTTGCATGCCCCGCGCGCAACGCTTGCAACTGGAGCGATGATAAAAAGAACCTGTCGATTCGCGTGTAGTTAGTTTGCGCGGTCGGGGTTCTAAACGAAGGAGACGATCGCGTTGAGTAACAAGAAACTGCCCGAGAATGCAACCAAGACCGAAGGCGCCGAGCTCGCCCGCCGTGGAAGGGGCGAAATATCCACCGCAACGGCGGTGCCTCACGTGAGCTATGACGATTTGCGCCATGCCGATCGTATTGTCATTGACGGCCTGGAGGTTTTTGCCAACCATGGCGTGTATCCCGAGGAGAACGCGCTGGGTCAGAAGTTCATCGTTTCTCTGGTGCTCTATGCCGACCTGCGCGCGGCGGGGGAGCACGATAACCTGGACGCCTCGATTGACTACGGCTCGGTGTGCCACGATGTCGATGGCTATCTGCGCGAGCATACGTTTAAGCTCATCGAGGCGGCAGCCGAGGGGACAGCCCAGATGCTACTGCGCCGTTATCCCTCGCTGCTTGGTGTGCGCATAAAGCTCGATAAGCCGTGGGCTCCTGTTGGCCTGCCCCTGGCAAGCTGCGGCGTCGAGATCGAGCGCGTGCGCTAGTCGACGCTAGAGCTTGTTGAGGGGTGGCTGCTTGAGCCGCTGAGACAGTGCTCTATTGTTGGGACAGTACGTGTCGAGCAGGGCGTGAAAGCGCTGATTGTGGCTCGGCTCGAGCAGATGGACGAGCTCGTGGGCGACAACCATGTCGAGGCATTCGACAGGGTAGGCGGCGAGCTCGCGCGCGATGCGAATGGCGCCGGTTTTGGGTGTGCAGGAGCCCCAACGCGTTTTCATGCTGCGCACGGAGACGCGGGCCACGGTGACGCCCATTGCGATTTCGTACGCGTGCACGATGTCGCGTAGCGCTGCGGTGACCTCGGACGCGTAGAGCTGGTCGATGTGGGCTTGGAGCTCGTCGGACGTTAGGCCGTCGAGGATTGCGCGCCGCTTGGCCTGTGGGCTTTCGTCCGATTCGTCGGTACCCATAAAACTTGCGAAGGTGGCCTGCTTGGGTCGCGGTGCGGGCGATGCAAAGTTGTGATCGAGTGCGTCCTGTACCGTGATGGGCTTGCCCCAAAGTGCAATGATGGACGAGGGGCTGAGCGGCTCTCGCGCTGTCGCCTGACGTTGCTCACGTTGGGCAAGTCGGCTGATAATCCAGGCGCTGTTGCGCTTCACAAACGCTTCGATGCGCTCGTGGCTGGCGCCGAGCGGTGCGCTGGCGTGGACCTCGCCGCTCGATGTGACGCGTAGGTTAAAGTTCTTGACGCGCTTTTTGGTAACGACGACGGGGATGAGCGTTCCATCCGGTCGGGGTACGGAAATCGTAAATTGCTGCGTCAAATGTGATCCTTCAGATTGGGGACGGGCCGGCATGTCGACCGCTCGGCATGCCGGCCCGCTCAAGGGATGCGAAATTAATTGCGCTCTTAATAGCGCTCGAAGAAGGCGAGCGCGTTGTCGCTGCAGAGCTTCTGCATCACGGTCTTGCCAAAGTGCTTGGAGAGCATGTTCTGGAATTCGGGCATCTTGCTGGCATCAGAGAGGAAGTCGGGTACCTTGGCGCCGTCCCAGTCGCCGCCGAGTGCGATGACATCTTCGCCGCCCAGGTCGAGCCAGTGCTCGATATGTGCCGCCAGCTGGTCGAAGGTGACGTCTGCGGCGGTTTCGTCGGTTGCGTCGTTGGAAAGGAACTCGCTGCAGTAGTTGAGGCCGACGATGCCACCCATGTCGCGAATGGTGCGGAACTGGTCGTCGGTAAGGTTGCGTTTGACGCCGCAAACCGCACGGGAGTTGGAGTGGCTGGCGACGAAGGGACGCGTGGCGTGGGCGACAACCTCGTCAAAGCACTCATCGTTGAGGTGGGAGACATCAAGTACCATGCCGGCGTGCTCCATCTGCGTAAGTGCCTCGATGCCGGCGGCGGTGAGACCGGCGTGGGTGTCGTGGCCGCTCGCGAGCGGTCCCTGCGCGTTCCAGCTGAGTGATGACATGAGTACGCCCAGGCTCTTGAGCACCTCGATCAGCGCGGGGTCCTCGGCAAAGAACGTGGCGTTTTCGATGGTGTGGATGCAGGCTACCTTGCCGTCTTTGAGCGCGGGGCGAATGTCTGCGGCGTTGCGTACGTTGACCATGCGGTCGTGGTTGAGCATTGCTTGGCCGCTCATGTGTGCCATGATCTGCGCCTGGAAGCGCGCGGCGTGGGCGGTGGGAATCTCGTCGGGGACAAATGTGGCGAAGCACTGTGCCCACGGCGTGTTGCCGATCTTTGCGAGCGAGATGGCGCAGGCATTGCCCTCGATGAGGTCGAAATCTTGCGGATGCGTTTCGTCGCCGGGGAAATAACCGTCGGTGCCGGCGGTAAAGCGCAGGTCGAGATCGAGCGTGGCCCAGCCGATGCGGTCGGCGGTGTCGCAGTGTAGGTCAAATACGGGATATGCCATGGTTCCTCCGGTTGCAGCGTTTCTTTGCAAACTGTCTTTGAATTGTATGACTAGGGTATAGTTAGCGCCATATGTACACGGCGGCCCGCGTTGTGCGCCGCCCTTATCACGGAGGTTACCATGTCCAACCAGGGCAAGAAGGTCAAGACCCATTATCGCGGCACGCTCGACGACGGCACGCAGTTCGATAGCTCCTACGATCGCGGCGAGCCGCTGGAGTTCACCTGCGGCGCCGGCCAGATGATCAAGGGCTTCGACGCCGCTGTTGTCGACATGCAGGTGGGCGAGAAGAAGACCGTGCACATTCCTGCTGCCGATGCCTACGGCGAGCACAATCCCGAGATGGTTCTGACCTTCCCGGCCGAGCAGGTTCCCAACATCGAGCAGATCGAGAAGGGCATGAAGCTCTTCCTGTCCACGCCGAGCGGCATGCCCGTTCCCGCCGTCGTCATTGACGTGACGCCCGAGGCTGTGACGCTCGACGCCAACCACGAGTTGGCCGGCAAGGACCTCAACTTTGATATCGAGCTCGTTGAGGTCGAGGGTTAGAGTATGTCTGAACGCCTGGTTTCGACGACATGCTTGGGAAATCTCAACGATCCGTCCTATGAACTCCTGCTTCGCCGGAAGTTGGGCGGCGTCTTTGAAGTTGACGAGCTGCTGCTCGATTGGGACCAGGCCGATGTATGCGCGTTTGTGGGCGTGACGGAGCTGGGGCGCACGATTGATGTTCGGCTGGATGCTACCGACGGCGGTCGTCTTGCCGATGGCGACGTGCTCGCCATTGACCGTTCGGGCATGGTGCCCGTGGCGGTTGTCGTGCGCCTGCGCAGCGCCGAGGTTTATTTGGTCGAAGTCGACCGCATGGATCCGATTGCGCTCGCGCATGCGTGCTGGGAGATCGGTAACATGCATGCGCCGCTCTTCCGGGGCGACTCGGACGAGCATACCGTGCGCATGTATACGCCGGTGCAGCCTGTTTTGGGCCGTATGCTCCGGGGTGTCGAGGGTGTTCGGCTCTCGGTGGTTACCCGCGAACTCGATGCGGACCGACGCTTTGCATCGAGCGCGGCGGATGTCGTCGTGAGCATGGCTCCCGACTTTACCATCGTAAAAAAGACGCGCGGCTAAGCGTGCGTATGCGCAAGACGGGCTTTGAGGGGCGACCAATCAAAGTCCGTCTTGCTGTTGATAGGAGGCTTTGGGGGAAGCATATGGGTCTTGAGGGAATCAAGCTGATTGCATGCGATTTGGACGGCACGTTGCTGCATCCGGGGGAGCGCGAGCCGCGTTCCGAGGCCTTTGAGCTCATTGATGAGCTGCATCGTCGCGGTATCGTGTTTATGCCGGCGAGCGGCCGTCAATATGCGAGCTTGCGCTACCTGTTTGCCCCGGTGGCCGATGAACTCGCCTATGTATGCGAAAACGGAGCCCTGGTGATGAGCGAGGGGCGTGCCGTTGTCAAGCGTTCCATGGAGCGTAGCCTTGCTATGGATATCGCGAATGCCGTGGTTGCGTATCCCCATGCCGACGTGACCCTTTCGTGTGAGGGGCACCTCTACACCATGGGCGGCAACGATGCGTTTGTTGACCACCTGCGTTATGAGGTCCACTGCGATGTGGCGGTAGTCGACCGTCCCGAAGACATCGACGAGGACGTCATTAAGATTGCCTTCCAGACGCCCGAGGCGGAGCAGCAGGCGGCGCTGGAGTATTTCGAGCGCCACTTTAGCGATCGAGTCGATGTCATGACATCGGGAACCGAATGGACGGACTTTATCGGTTTCGATTCGGGCAAGGGCTCCGCGCTTGCCGATTACGGTCGCGCTCTGGGGATTTCGCCCGATGAGATGATGGCGTTTGGCGACAATGAGAACGATCGTGACATGCTCAACGTGGTGGGCCATCCCTATCTGATGGAGAGCTGCAACCCCAGCATGCGCGGCATCAACGACCGCGTCCGCTACGCGCGCACGGTCGAAGAAGAACTGCGTCGTCTACTTGCTGTGTAGGCATGTCCCAAACATCTACCGGCAGTCGGGGCAGAGACCCTCGAAGATGGTGTAGTGCGATGTGACGTCCCAGCCGATTTGCTCGGACGCCTTGTCGTCGAGTTGGGCATCGAAGGGGAGCGGCACGTCGATGACGCGGCTGCACGAGGTGCAGATGATATGTGCGTGCGGCTCGATGGTGCGATCGAAGCGGCTGCCGCCCGGCGTCTTAATAGAGAGAATCTCCCCTGCGTCGGCTAAGAGATTGAGGTTGCGGTAGACCGTGCCGCGGCTGATCTTGTCATCCTGTTCGCGTACGGCGTTGTAGATTTCGTCGGCGGTGGGATGGTTATAGCTTTGGCGCACAGCGTCAAGAACCAGCTTTCGCTGCTTGGTATTCCTTCTTTGCACCGCCATGCGCCTCGCCTCTTTTCTATCAACGGTCGTAGGTAAATGATACCGTATTTAGCACACAATACTAATAACGAGGAATGAAACCGTCTTCATGGGCAAATGGGGCTCGGGTCTGGGCGTCTACGAGGCGAAAACGCGTTCCCATGCGCTCATAGGAGGCATGAAGCGCCTCGAGATGAGACAGGATGTTTGCCGGAGCTCCCTGTATCTCCATCTCGACTGACCCGTCTTCCATGTTACTCACCCAGCCGGTGAGTGCGCGTGCCTGTGCGAGGTTGGTGTTGGTAAAGCGAAAACCAACGCCTTGGACTTGCCCCTCCCAGCGTAGGAAATAGCGCAGGGGAGTGTCTTGAGTGGCCTCGTCGCTTGCGAGCACAGTAAGCCTGCGGCGCAGCTCGAGCTCGACGTTTGATGGTTTTTGAGGCTCTCGACTGCCGCCGGTGACGCTGGAGAAGAACGTTTCGAAGAAGCCCATCGCTAGGCCTGCTTGACTGAATCAGCGGGAAAGGTAATGCCGGCCTGCTGGCGCACGGCATCCATGATACGCAGCGAGACAAGCGTGACATCGCGATAGTGGCCAAGCTCATGGCGCCCGGCAGACGTTTCCCAGATCTCGTCCTTAATGCTATCGATGCCGACGATGGCGGTGATAAAGTCGGCGAGCTCGTACTCCATGGTGTTGCTCGATTTGGGCAGGTTGAGCGCGCGCCCGTTGTCGCCTTGCTCGCGCGGCGCCTCGGTCGCCGATCCGCGCACGACGTCGCCGCGATAATCGATGCGTACGTTGCGGGGCGTGGACAGATGGTCAATCTGGATAGTGCCACGCTCGCCTTCGATCTGCGATGGCAGCAGGTCATTCGTAATTTTGGAGTGCGCAAGCTCGACGGAGATGCGGCCACCGCCGTAGCTGGCGAGGATGGAACCGCAGCCGTCGATGGGGCCGTGCGTGAGCTGTCGCGTGGTGGGGTCGAGCAGAGTAGTCATGCTCGTAAGGCCGGAGGGCATGCCGAAAATCTCGACCATGGGCTCGACGGTGTAGACGCCGATGTCCATGAGGGAGCCCGATGCCATATTGCAATCGAAGATGTTGCTGGCGCGTCCTGCGAGGATTTCGTTGTAGCGCGAGGAGTACTTGCCAAAGCGCAGTGAGGCGCGGCGAATGGGCGCAATTTCGCCCAGAGCGTCCTCGATGGCGTGGAAAGCGGGGTCGTGGAGCGGGCGCATGGCCTCGAGGGCCACGACACCTGCTGCCTCGGCAGCGCGGAAGACTTCCAGCGCCTGCGCTTCGGTGGCGCAGAAGGGCTTTTCGACGATAACGTGCTTGCCGCCGGCGATGCAGGCGAGCGCCTGCTCGTAATGGAGCGCGTTGGGGCTGCCGATGTAGACGGCGTCGACGTCGGCGGCGGATGCGAGCTCGTCGAGTGCAGTGAAGTTGCGCTCGCCGCCGCGCTCAGTGGTAAAGGCAGCGCCGCGCTCGGCGTTGCGCGAGAGCGTGCCTGCGAATACAGCCTGGTCGTTTGCATTGACGACTTGGATAAAGTCGTCGGTGATCATGGATGTGCCGATGGTCGCTATGCGCAGCATGTGTCCCCCTCGTGCCGTTCGGTTTACAGGATGAGTGTAGCGCGAGGGGGCAGGAAATAGCGTGCGAAAACGCCGTTACAGGTCGCTCTCGTTAAAGCCGGCGTCGATATCGAGGTTGCTGCCGTCGGCCGCCGTGGTGGCAAGCTCGTCGCAGCGCTCATTGAGCTCATGGCCGGCGTGGCCCTTAACCCAGATGAACTCCACTTTGTGCTTGCTCTTTGCGGTGAGCAGGCGCTCCCACAGATCGCGGTTCTTGACAGGCTGCTTGTTGGCGGTCTTCCAGCCGCGTTTTTTCCAGTTATGGATCCACTGAGTGATCCCCTGACGCACGTACTGGCTGTCGGTGCTGAGGATCACTTCG
>CAJMMX010000073.1 GCA_905214615.1 uncultured bacterium
CGGCGCGGATCTGATCGAAATCGTTGCCGTCGGCGAGCTCCACCACGTGGAACTTGAAGGCGCGGAACTTGTCTGCCAGCGGCATGGGGTCGTTGACCTCCTCGACGGGACCATCGATCTGCAGGCCATTGTGGTCAACGATCACGCAGAGGTTATCGAGCTGTTGGTTGCCGGCAAACATGGCTGCCTCCCAGACCTGGCCCTCCTCGCTCTCGCCATCACCCAGCAGGGCATACGTGCGGTAAGTATCGCCCCAGTGCTTGGCGGCGAGCGCCATCCCGACGGCGGCGGAGATGCCCTGGCCGAGCGAACCGGTGGACATGTCGACGCCCGGGGTGTCGTTCATGTTGGGGTGACCCTGCAGGTGGCTGCCGATATGGCGCAGCGTCTTGAGGTCCTCTTTGGGGAAGAACCCGCGCTCGGCGAGCACGGCGTACAGGCCCGGAGCGCAATGGCCCTTGGAGAGCACAAAACGGTCGCGATCGGCCTTGCGGGGATCGGACGGGTCGACGTTCATTTCCTCAAAGTACAGATAGGTCATGATGTCGGCAGCGCCGAGCGAACCGCCCGGATGGCCGGACTTGGCAGCGTGCACGCCGGTGACGATGCCCTTCCTTACCTCGTTGGCAACCTTTTTGAGCTCTTCGTCGCTCATTGTGCCTTCCTTTCATCCTCATTAGACAAGATGCGCACGGCACCGAAGGTAATCCCAACACAGCCGCAATGCACGTACGTCATTCATTATGCTGGAAACTGGAAGCTTTACCAGAGTATTTATCATTATTTGAACAATTGAGCAGGCAGAACCGCTGATGAAACGGTTTATCAATGTGAACGTCTTTTGGATGGAACGCAGTCGGCCCTACGCGTTAATGTCCTTGAATCCCTCACCGAAGGTTTCCGTAACGTCGGCGACCGTCACAATGGCGTGAGGATCGCGCTCGCGCACGATCGTTTTGAGGGTGTTGAGCTCGCGGCGGCTCACAATGACCATGATCACCGGCTTCTCGGCGCCCGAGTACATGCCGGTCGCCTTAAACTTGGTGCAGCCGCGACCCAGGCCATACATGATGTCGGCCGCAATATCGGGAAACTTGTCCGAGATGATGAGTACCATACGACGCTTGTTGCCGCCATCGACCACGGCATCGATCACGTAGCCGCTAATGACCATCGAAAGGCCTGCATAAAGTGCATTTTCGATTGAAAAGACCGGAGCCGACAGCGCACATACGGCAACATCGATCGCCATGACGGTCGAGCCCACGGGCAGCGAGGTATTACGCGAGATGATTTGGCCAATCGTGTCCGAGCCGCCGGTGTTGGCGCCGGCGCGCAGCACCATGCCATAACCGATGCCCGTGATGATGCCGCCCCACATAGCGGGCAGCATCAGATCGGCATGTGCCAGCGGCGCCACAAACGGAGCGAACAGGTCGGTGAAAAAGCCCAGCAGCACAAAGCCTGTCGCCGTCTGCACCACGTAGAACATGCCGCCCTCGCGCATAACGACCAGCAGCAGCAAGGCGTTCATCACGATCGTCTGAATACCAACGGGAAGCGATAGACCGCGCGATGCGCCGACCGCCTGGATAATGGTGGCAAGGCCCGTAACGCCACCGGCAGCAAGGCCGTTAGGAATCAAAAACAGGTCGGTCGCAATAGCGGCCAGAGCGCACCCCAACATAATCTGGGGCAGGTCGTGAAAGAAGTTCATCGAAAGAATGCGCTTAATGTCCAGACGATATGCCATGCTGCCTCCCTCAAAAAAGCGCACCCCATCGGATGCGCTTTGAACTTCTTCTTGTATTCGATTCTACCGATTCGCCGGACAAAAACCACCCCTGCGCAGGGTTTATTCCGAATACAAACCCGTCCAACCGTTGGGCTTAGCATCGGCTTGAAGCCGCCCGATGTTTTAGATCTCCGAGCCTTCTACATCGGCGTTGCCGGTAGCCCAACGGTGATAGCCAATCACAAACGGATCCAAATCGCCATCGTCAAGAACGGCCTCGACGTTGCTGGTCTCCACGCCCGTACGCAGGTCCTTAACCATCTGGTACGGGTAGAGCACGTAGCTGCGGATCTGGTTGCCAAAACCAATCGTGGTCTTGGGTCCGCGAATCTCGTCCAGGGCCTCGGCACGCTTCTCGAGCTCAATCTCGTACAGGCGAGCCTTGAGGATCTGCATGCACGCGGCCTTGTTCTGGATCTGGCTGCGCTCGTTTTGGCAGGTAACCACAATGCCGCTGGGGAAATGCGTCACGCGCACGGCGGAGTCGGTGGTGTTTACGCCCTGGCCACCCGGGCCACTTGCGTGGTACACGTCGACGCGGATGTCGTCGGGGTTGATCTCGATATCGATATCGTCGGGCAGCACCGGAATGACCTCGACGCCGGCAAACGTGGTCTGGCGGCGCTTCTTGTCGTCGGTGGGGCTAATGCGCACCAGGCGGTGGACACCGGCCTCGGCGCGAAGCATGCCAAAAGCATCCTTGCCTTCGACGGTAAAGGTCGCGCGATCAATGCCAATGACCTCGGCCGCGGGGCAATCGTTGATGGTGACCTTCCAACCGCGGCGCTGGCAGTACTTCATGTACATCTTAAAGAGCATGAAGGTCCAATCCTGGGCCTCCAAACCACCCTGCCCGGGCTTGATGGTCACAATCGCGTCGCCATGGTCGAACTCCCCGGTAAACCAGCTCGCAAGCTCAAGCTCGTCGATGGCGCGGGCCAGGCGTTCTGCCGTAGCGGCAGCCTCCTCGCGCAATGCGACGGCGTCGGGGTCATCCCCCATCTCCTCGGCAAGCTCCAGCGCAGCGCGGGCATCGGAAAGCTCGCCGCGCGCGGTGTCCACGGCAGCGATATCTTCCTTGGTGCGCGCGATCTCCTCCATCGTGGCGCGAGCGGCATCGGCGTCGTCCCAAAAGCCCGGGGCGACGCTTTTGGCCTCGAGCTCCGTTACGCGGGTGCGCTTCTCGTCCAAATGGAGGTACGACTCAACCTCACCGAGCCGGTCCGCAAACGCGTCCAGCTCGGCGGGCGTTACCTCTAAAGCCTCAGCCATTAACGATTCCTGCCGTGGCAGTACTTGAACTTCTTACCGCTACCGCAAGGGCACGGGTCGTTGCGGCCCACGTTGACGTACGGATCGTCGCTCTCGGACTTGCGGTAGGTCGTCACCTTGCCACCGTTGTTGACGGCAGCCGGTCCGCCTTGGACAGCCGTGCGGGCCTGCACCTGCGCCTGCTTGCGCAGCACCGAGTCGCCGTTGTCACCATCGACCTCGGCAGGACCGGAGAAGTGCGCACCCTCGAGCGCGGGCTCCTCCTTGTGCTCCACGACACGCGGGGCAGCCTTGATCTCGATGCGCAGAACCGTGCGCAGGTAATCCTCGTACATGGTGTCGACGAGTATCTGGAACGCGCCGTAGGCCTCGGTCTTGTACTCGACCAGCGGGTCGCGCTGGCCAAAGCCGCGCAGGCCGATGCCGGTCTTGAGGTAGTCCATCTCCTGCAGGTAGTTCATCCAGCGGGTATCGATGACGCGCAGCATGACCTGGGTGTTGAGCTCGCGCATCAGGTCCTCGCCCAAGCGCTCGGCTTTCATGTTGTAGCACTTCTCTACGTAAGCCAGGACATCGGCAGCTAGGGCCTCATAATCCTCGTCGGGGAACTTCGGCGTATCGATGTGGCCGGTGAGCTCCACAACCCACTTGCGCAGGCCCTCCAGGTCGCGCTCGCCATCGTGACTGTCCTTGGTGCAGAACTCCTGCACGCAGCGGTACACGGTATCGTGCATGACCTCGGTGATGTGGTCGGTCAGATCCTTGCCGTCCAGAATCTTATTGCGCTCGGCGTAGATGACCTGGCGCTGCTTGTTCATGACGTCGTCGTACTCAAGAACGCTCTTACGCATGGAGAAGTTGATGCTCTCGACCTTGTGCTGGGCGCTCTCGACAGCCTTGGAGATGATCTTGTGCTGGATGGGCATATCGTCGCCCATGTCAGCCGTGACCATCATCTTGGAGACGCGGTCCATCTTGTCGCCGCCAAACAGACGCATCAGATCGTCCTCGAGCGACAGGTAGAACTGGGTCTCGCCCGGATCGCCCTGACGGCCGGAACGGCCGCGCAGCTGGTTGTCGATACGGCGGGACTCATGGCGCTCGGTGCCGATAACGGTCAGGCCGCCGGCGGCAAGAACGCGCTCGCGCTCGGCCTTGCAGGTCTCCTTGGCCTCGGCGTTAAACTGCTCAAGCTGCTCGGGCGTCACGTCCTCCATGGTCAGGCCCTCGTACTCAAGGCGCTCGCGCACCAGCTCGTCGGGGTTGCCGCCCAACAGGATGTCGGTACCACGACCGGCCATGTTGGTAGCGATGGTCACGGCGCCGTAGCGTCCGGCCTGGGCAACGATATGAGCCTCGCGCTCATGGTGCTTGGCGTTGAGGACCTCGTGCGCGATGCCGCGCTTCGTGAGGGCGGCGGACAGCTTCTCGGAGCTCTCGATGGAGACGGTGCCCACCAGGACCGGCTGGCCCTTGGCGTGACGCTGCTCGACATCGTCGGCGACGGCGTTGTACTTGGCCTGAATGGTACGGTACACCAGGTCCTCGTGGTCAACACGCTGAACGGGTTTGTTGGAGGGGATGACCTCGACGGGCAGCTTGTAGATCTCGCGGAACTCGGCATCCTCGGTGAGTGCCGTACCGGTCATGCCGGAGAGCTTGTCATACAGGCGGAAGTAGTTCTGCAGGGTGATGGTCGCCAGCGTCTGGTTCTCCTCGCGCACGAGCACGCCCTCTTTGGCCTCGATGGCCTGGTGCAGGCCCTCGGAGTAACGGCGGCCTTCCATAATGCGGCCGGTGAACTCGTCGACGATCTTGACCTCGCCGTTGGTGACCACATACTGCTTGTCGCGGTGGAACATGTACTGGGCCTTCAGCGCCTGCTGCAGGTGGTTGACCAGCTGGCCGGAGAGATCGGCATAGATGTCATCGATACCCAGGCGGCGCTCGATCTTCTTAAGACCGCGCTCGGTGGCAGCGATGGTGTGCTTGGCCTCGTCCATGACGTAGTCGCCCGTGGGTTCAACGTCCTCGGTGGCGGTAAGCATGTCGTGCGACACGTCCTCGCCGCGCTCAAGGCCACGCACGGCACGCGCGAAGTCCTTGTAGGTACTGGCGGACTTGGTGCCAGCGCCCGAGATGATCAGCGGGGTGCGAGCCTCATCGATCAGGATGGAGTCCACCTCGTCGACGATGGCGTAGTTGTGGCCGCGCTGCACGCGCTGCTCGGGACGGGTAACCATGTTGTCGCGCAGGTAATCAAAGCCGAACTCGGAGTTGGTGCCATAGGTGACGTCGGCCTGGTAGGCCGGGCGCTTGAGCTCGAGCGGCATGTTGTTCTGGAGCAGACCGACGGTCATGCCCAGATACTTATAGATGCGGCCCATCCACTCGGAGTCGCGCTTGGCAAGGTAATCATTGACAGTAACGACGTGCACGCCTTTGCCGGCAATAGCGTTGAGATAGCCGGCCAACGTGGAGACGAGGGTCTTACCTTCGCCGGTCTTCATCTCGGCGATGTGGCCCTCGTGCAGTGCCATGGCGCCAATGAGCTGCACGTCAAAGTGGCGCATACCCATGGTGCGCTTGGAAGCCTCACGCACGGTGGCAAAGGCCTCGGGGAGCATGTCGTCGAGCGACTCGCCGTTGGCGTAACGCTCGCGAAACTTATCGGTCTGGCCGCGGAGTTCCTCCTCGGTCATCTTCTCAAACTGGGGCTCAAGACCGTTGATCTGGTCGACGATCTTGTAGTAGCGCTTAAGGTCCTTATCGGATCCAAAGGACAGCAGCTTTGACATGAATCCCATGTGGTTTTCCTTTTTGGCCATCGCCCACGCCGTGCAGCTGCGGGCGAGTTAAACACAGATGATTGTACTTTAGCCAAACAAGGCGCGGCCTATACGGTCGACCTCGACCGCCACGTAATAACTATGACCAACCTGCCACAATGGGACAGGTTTATTTTGGCAAGTTTTATCTGAGCAAACGCCGTCTCTCTGTCATTTGGTGCAAACCAACCTGTCCCCTTCGCACCAATCTGGTGCAATGGGGACAGGTTAGTTTGCACCAACAAGAAAAGGGCCGCGCACCCAATTGGATGCACGGCCCTTTTGCCATGAATGCGAGCGATTCCTCGGCGAGCTATTTACTCAGCAGCCTCGGTGGTCTCGGCCTCGGCAGCGGCCTCCTCGACGGGAGCCTCTGCGGGAGCCTCGGCGGCCTGCTTGGCAGCCTCCTCGGCAAACTTAGCAGCACGCTTGGCCTTCTCGGCAGCCTTAGCCTCAGCGGCGGCCTTGCGAGCGGCCTCGGCCTCAGCAGCCTTGGCAGCCTTGGCAGCCTTGGCCTCCTCGGCCTTCTTGAGCTGGGCGGCAGCGGCGCCACCGAACTTGTCGGCGAAGCGCTGGACGCGTCCACCGGTGTCGACGAACTTCTGCTGGCCGGTGTAGAACGGGTGGCACTCGTTGCAAAGCTCAACCTTCATCTCGGACACGGTAGCGTGCGTCTTGAAGGTGTTGCCGCAGGAGCACGTCACCGTGCACTCGACATACTGGGGATGGATACCCTGCTTCATGGTAGGACTCCTTATTGGTCAGGCGCTGGTTACCGATCAGCGCATAAGGCGTCTTGGTTTCCGACCAAGACAACAAACTCGGCTATGGTACCACGGCGCCGCGCGTCCCACAAAAGGTTCACGGTCTTTTCGGAACGACACGAATCTGACCCATCGAAACACATCTCCACCGTTCCTTCAACTGGGAAAATGCCGTCCCCGGGGCCTGAGAAGTGCCCCGGGGACGTTCGACTGACTGCGGGAACGGCCTTTCCGCTCAATGTGTTCGGCTGAGATCGGAAATCAACCCAACACGAGCCGGACACGCGCCAGACGGCTCTTCCCCGTGCGGCCTTCCCCCTTACGCTCATGTTGCAGGCATGTAACGCCGCAGCGAGCGCGCCTTTTTTGCGCCAGACAGGTACAATGATGAACACTGTACCGTAGCGGAGCGCCCCGCGCGCGCCGCAATCACGCGAAAGGGTTTCCCATGGCCGAGATCTCGTCCTCCCGTATCGTCATCACCGTCCTTGGCAAGAACCGCCCCGGCATCGTCGCCGGCGTCACCCGCGTCCTGGGCGAGGCCAACGTCGACATCCGCGACATCACGCAGTCCATTATCGAGGACATCTTCACCATGACCATGCTGGCCGATACCGCCGAGTCCAAGCTCGACTTCGCCGAGCTGCAGAAGGCGCTGGCCGAGGCCGGCGAGCTTTCGGGCGTCAACGTGTCCATCCAGCGCGAGGACGTCTTCAACTTTATGTACCGCCTGTAGCGAGCAAGCCGCTGGGGATAGCCTGACGCGCGCATGCCCATGCAAGTCACCCCGATGCGGCCCGGAGAGGAGCGCGCATGGCCTACGACGCCAAGAAAATCTATTACCGCTTCGATGACCACTTGAGCCGCCTGGTTCTGGATTACGAGGCGAGCCGTCAGATTTCGCCCGAAAGCGAAAACCTCTACCACGGCCTGCCGACCGACCCTTATGACGAGGACCTGTTTGTCGAGCACAATGTCAAGCGCGGCCTGCGCAATGCAGACGGTTCGGGCGTGGTCGCGGGCCTCACTCGCATCTCGGATGTGCATGGCTACAACAAGGTCGACGGTAAGGTCGTGCCCGATCAGGGCAAACTCACGCTTCGTGGCTACAGCATCGAGGATCTGGTCAACAACGCCCAGGCCGAGAATCGCTACGGCTACGAGGAAGTCGCCTATCTGCTTATCACGGGTTCGCTGCCCAACAAGGAAGAGCTCGACGGCTTTTGCGAGCGCCTGGGCGCCTTTAGACATCTGAGCGACGAGTACGTTAAAGAGTTCCCTATGACCACGGTATCGTCGAGCATCATGAACGTGCTCCAGCGCGCCGTACTGCTGCTCTACGCCTTCGATGCCGAACCAGACGTGATCACGCCCGAGCACGAAATCGACGTCGCCATTTCCATGCTCGCACGTCTCCCGCGCATCGCCGCCTTCGCACACATGGCCTCGGTCGCCAAGCTTCGCGGCTCCGAGGTTCACGTGCCGCACCCTACGCCCGGTCTCTCCACCGCCGAGACCATCCTACAGGTCCTGCGCGGCGGCATGGCGTTCACCCGCGATGAGGCGATGCTGCTCGACGTTATGCTCATGCTGCATGCCGAGCACGGCGGCGGCAACAACTCCACCTTCGCTTGCCGCGTGCTGTCGTCTTCGGCCACCGACCCGTATTCCGCCTACGCCGCGGCTATCGGCTCGCTCAAGGGCCCGCGCCACGGTGGTGCCAATGCCAAGGTCGTGTCTATGCACGAGGACATCCGCGCGCATGTCTCCAACTGGGAGGACGAGGACGAAGTCGCGGCCTACCTGGGCAAGATCCTCGACAAGCAGGCCTTCGACGGCACGGGCCTCATCTACGGCATGGGCCACGCCGTCTATACGCTCAGCGACCCGCGCGCCGAGGTCTGCCGTCGTTACGCGCGCTCGCTGGCAGCCAAGAAGGACTTGGGCGAAGAGTTCGCGCTCATCGAGCGCATCGAGCGCCTGGCACCCCAGGTCATGCGCGACCACGGCATGACCAAGCCCATCTGCGCGAACATCGACCTGTACACGGGCTTTATCTACAAGATGCTCGGCGTGCCCGAGACGCTTTTTACGCCGCTATTCGCCGTCGCCCGCATGGCCGGCTGGTCGGCGCACCGCATGGAAGAGCTCTTCTGCGCGCACCGTATTATTCGCCCGGCCTATCGTCCGGTGATCGAGCCGCTGGAGTACAAGCCGCTCGCCGACCGCTAGGACGCGAACCGTTATAGAACTCGAGCGTGGC
>CAJMMX010000074.1 GCA_905214615.1 uncultured bacterium
ATGGTATATTTCTCAACAATGTATTTCTCAATAAGATCTCCACCAGCAACAAGGCGAACACCAGCAAGGCCCAGTTCTTATACTCCTCCTGCTTCTTGCTGTACTCCTGTACGCTGATCTTGGTCTTCTCCATCTGGTCGATCTCGGAATAGATCTCCTTCAGGCTGGCGTTGTCCGTAGCACGGAAATATTGCCCGCCCGTGGTAGAGGCGATCTGCTTCAACGTAGCCTCGTCGATCTCTACCGGTATATTCTGGTACTGCACGCCGAAAGCGGTCTGGAACGGATACGGCGCCATGCCTTTCGTTCCGACTCCGATCGTATAGACACGCACGCCGAACGTCTTGGCGATCTCGGCGGCGTCGGTGGAACCCTTGACGGTGGCACGGAAGCCCTCGTCCATAAGCGCCTCGGCGACCTTGGACAGGATCTTGAGGTGCGTGGTGCCAGCCTGTGCACCAGGGATGAGCAGAGCGATGGCCACGTTGACGGGAGCGCCGTCCATGGTATCCCAACCGGTCACGCCGGACTCGTCCTTAACGACGATGACGGCAGCCTCGGTAATGGCGTCGGACTTGGCATGCGGGATGGCGAAGCCCTCCATCATGCCCGTGGTGCCCTCGGCCTCGCGGGCCAGGAAGGCGTTCATCACGGCGTCGGCGTCGCTGGCGATACCGGCCTTGACAGCCTGGTTGGAAACGAAGCTCAGAGCCTCGTCGCGAGAAGCGAAGTCCTCGGCGACAAAGACATTCTCGACCTTCACGAAGTCGGCAGCATCGGCCTTAGGGGCCTCAACGGCAGCAGCCTTGGAAGCCTCAACCGGCTTGGCTACAGGAGCGGCCTTCTGATTCTTCTCGAAGTCGTACTTCTTGAAGGCCACGAACAGGATGCCACCGATCACAGCGCCGATGAGGATCGCGAGGACCCACAGCGGACCGTTCTCGACAACGGGCAGGACCAGGAAGCCACCGTGAGGCGCCGGATCGTGAACGTTGAACATGATGGTCAGGATCGAGGCGATGGAGGAACCGAGCATCATGATGGGCATGACGGGCCAGATGTTCTTGGTCATGAACGGAATGGCGCCCTCGGTGATGTGGGTGCAACCAAGAATGAGGTTGACGATACCGGCGTCATGATCCTCCTGGCTGAAGTACTTCTTGCCAACGACGACGGCGAAGGTGGTGATCAGCGGCGGAACGATGCAGGCGGCGGAGACGGCAGCCATGAAGTTGGTGCCGAAGTTGTAGGTATCGGTGCCAACGCCAGCAGCCAAGGCCTCGGTGAGCATAGCGGTACCGGTGACGTAAGCAGCCTTGTTGACCGGGCCGCCCATGTCAACGGCGCACATGCAGCCGATGGCAAGGCCCAGGACAATGGCGCCAGAGGCGGACAGACCCTTGAGGAAGTCCATCATGGCGGTGTTGATGGCAGCCATGGGGCCGGAGATGCCGAGCATGACCAGGCCGACGATGGCGGTCGAGAACAGCGGGTACAGGAAGATAGCCTTGAGGCCGTCCAGATTCTTGGGCAGCTTGGAGAAGACCTTCTCGAGCAGCAGGATGACATAGCCAGCGAGGAAGCCGCCGACGATGCCGCCCAGGAAGCCGAAGCCCACGCCGGCGCCGCCGGCGTCGATCATGCCGGTCTCGGCGTTAACGGGCAGGCCCTGGATGGCGATCATACCGGCAACGAAGCCGGGGACGAGCGCCGGGCGCTTGCCGATGGACTCGGCGATATAGGCGGAAAGCACGGGAACCATGAGGTTCATGGCGATACCGCCGATGATCTTAAGCATAGCGGCAAAGCTGTTGTAGTCAGACGCCGTCGAATCGAAGGACGTGATGCCCCACAGGAACGAAACGGCGGTCAGGACACCACCGGCGACGACGAAGACCAGCATGTGGCTGACGCCGTTCATGAGGTGCTTGTAGATGATGTGGCCGATAGATTCCTTCTCCTCGACCTCATCCTCGACATCGGCAGCAGCCGCAACCGAGTCGTCACCCTTGGCGGCGAGCGCGCGGTCGATCAGCTTACCGGCTGCCTCGACGGACAGGGCCTTGGAAACACCAACGGAAACCATGCGCTTGCCGGCGAAACGCTCCGCCTGGACATCCTTATCGGCTGCGACGACGACGGCCTTGGCACCGGCGATCTCACTCTTGGTGAGCTCGTTCTCGACACCGACCTGGCCATGGGTCTCGACCTTAATGGTCAGACCGCGCTCGGCAGCTGCCTTCTCCAGCGCTTCCTTCGCCATGAAGGTGTGCGCGATACCGGTCGGGCAACCGGTGGCGGCGATGATGTCAAACTTAGCCATGTGTCCCTCCTTTTTAAGTTTTGCGCCCGCAGGCGCTCCCCTACACGCGCGTCCTTGCGCGCTTTTCCACAACTGAAAGATACCAACCTACCGTCCGCGTGAGAAGAGACAAGGAGCAATTCTCCGGTGAAAGGTTCTTTCATAACCGTAAACGGTAGGTGAAAGTTTACCATCAACACTTGAAACGGCAAGGTGTATCTTGTAATTGAAAATCCCCCTATACTATGACAGTACAAAACGAGTCCGATTATCATGCCAACCAGGAGCCATCCATGACCGATAGTAGCAAGAGCGCACTTTCCCTCATTAGTACCCATCAGGGATACAGCGAATCCGAGCAGCGCATTGTCGACTATATATTGGAGCACCAGTCCGAGGCGCCACGCCTCACGGCGGCTCAGCTCTCGCGCGCCGCCGCCACGTCCGAGGCGACCGTTTCGCGCTTCTGCCGCAAGCTTGGCTTTGGCAGCTTCCGCAGCTTTCAGTTTTCGTTGGCGAGGGATTTGGAAAGCCAGCGCAACGAGGGCCTGACTGACGAAGTCTCGCTCGACAATATGGAGCAGAGCCTTAAGAACATCCTGGCTGCCAAGGTGAGCGAGCTTAATGCGACCATCGACGGGATCGACCACGATACGTTGGCGGCTGTTGTGCATGCCCTTAAGCATGCAGGGGTTATTGAGTTTGCGGCTGTGGGAAATACGAACGCGGTCGCGCTCGATGCGACGTTTAAGTTTTCGCAGCTGGGCCTGCGCTGCATGGCGAGCACCATTAGCGAGACATCAATCGGCTTTGCGCTCACGTTGCGCCCGGGTGACGTCATCGTGCTCATCTCAAACTCCGGCAAGTCGCGCCGACTGAATCGCATGGCAAAAGCGGCTCGCGACTGCGGTGCCACCGTAGTCGTCATCAGCAGCGACAGCAAGTCTCCACTCGCGCGCCTGGCAGACTACACTTTTAATACCGTCAACCACGAGGCGCTGCTGACGACGGGTGACTTTGCGTTCTCCAAGATCAGTGCCACGATGATCATCGAAGTTATCTACAACTTCCTGCTGCCCGAGATTGAAGACGCTCGCGAACATATCAGCTACTACGAGGAGCTCATCCAGCCGGACAAGGTCGTTGAGTAAAACGCGTAGTGGGACAAAAATTTCAGTCTATTTTGTCCCACCAACACCGCTGATACAACTTAGCCTCGAGCTTCTTCGAGCATCTGCTTTGCGTGGGCCAAGCTTGCCTCGGACTGATCGCCGCTGAGCATGCGGGCGATCTCGGCAGTACGCGCTTCGCCGGTTACCTCGTCCAAATGCGTCTGGGGAACATCGCCCGGCTCCTTGCTGACAACATAATGCTTGTCGGCCATGACGGCGACTTGCGCCAAGTGGGTTACGACAATCACTTGATGCGTAGCGGCAAGATCGACCAGCACACCAGCAAGAGCACGAGCCGTGGAGCCGCCGACACCGGCATCGACCTCGTCAAATACCAGTGTATCGACGCCGTCAGCATTACCCAAGACCACCTTGCTCGCGAGCATAACGCGGCTGAGCTCGCCGCCCGACGCAATGCGGCGCAGGGGTCGCGGCGTCAAGCAGGCACCGCTGCGATACAAAAGCTCGTAGCTCGAAGGACCCGCCGGCGTCCACTCGGCGCGCGGAAGATCACGCGACTCCCAAACGAGCTCGGCGCCGCCCATCTCCAGACGAGCCAACTGGCGGCCAACCTCGTGGCAGAAGCGAGGGGCCGCCGTATTGCGAGCGCGCTTAAGCGCCTTGGCGGCAGCGAACAGCTCGCGCTCGGCGCTCCCGAGTGCCTCACGCGCCTTTTTGATCTGCTCATCGCCATCATCGACCAGGGACAGCAGCTCTTGCGAGCGATCGCGCATGGCAAAAACATCGTCCATGGTGGGACCCCACTGACGCAACAGGCCCTTGAGGTCGGAATACCGCTCACGCATGCGAGCGAACTCGCGCGGGTCGAAGGCGACGCCATCGCGATAGGCACGAAGCTCGTTCGCGCTATCCTCAAGGGAGATGCAGGCATCCGAAAGCGCATCGGCAATGTCGCCCAGTTTGCGATCGACGGTAGCCATACGGGAAAGCTCGGCCACGGCGCTGTTCACGGCATCGAGCGCTCCACCTTCGGCGGCAAGCGATGCATGGGCATCGTTAGCTGTGGCAACCAGTACCTCGGCATGTTCGGAGCGCGGCAGCAGTTCCTCGAGTTCCTCATACTCGCCCGGCTTGGGGTCGACCGCGCCGATGCGCTCGAGGGCAAAGCGAGCCTCCTCGACACGGCTCCCCTGCGCACGCGAGGCTTCCTCCACACGGCGAAGCTCCTTGGCGGCGTCACGCGAAGCCTTAAAACAGGCGCGATACTTCTCGAGCGCCTCATGCGCTGCGCGTCCAGCCCAGGCATCGACCATGGCAACATGATGCGCCGGATCGAGCAAGCGCTGGTGCTCGTGCTGACCGCAAAGATCCATCATGACGCCGACGCGCTCCGAAAGCTCACGCACGCTGGCGATGCGGCCGTCAATTTTTACGCGACTGCGGCCTTCGGCAGAAAGGCTGCGCTGCACGGTGAAACCCTCCGAGTCGTGCGGGCCATCGAACAAGCGCGCCTCGACGCTGGCAAGCTCCTCTCCCTCGCGCACCGTCGACGAATCTGCACGCTCGCCCAATATGAGCTTGAGCGCCGAAAGCAGCGCGGTCTTACCGGCACCGGTCTCGCCGGTCAGGACAGTCAGGCCAGCACTCGGAACCAGCGTCGCCTCACGAATGAGTGCAATGTTAGAAACCTGCAGCTCATCGATCATGACGCACTCCGTAGAACACGCGGCTCACCGAGTTATAGAAGCTCTCGGGGCCGTAATCCAGCAGCAACACATCGCCGGGACCGCGACGCACCGCCACGCTCTCGACCGTGCCATCGCAGGTAATAAACTGTCCGTCGATGGCAATCGCCGGCACGCTCGGACGATCATCGGACATAAAGATCTCGACGACATCACTCGGCGAGGTCAAAAAAGCGCGAGCCTGAATGGTATGCGGAGCGATGGGCACACAGACCATACCCGTGTAATCGGGGCTGACGATGGGGCCGCCGGCGGAAAGCGCATAGCCGGTAGAGCCAGTCGCCGTCGACACGACGACACCGTCACCGCGCAGGCGATCGATATGATGGCCGGAAACCGTGATGTCAAATTCGACCATATCGGAAAGAGGTCCGCGCGTAAGTGCCATATCGTTGAGGGCAAACGTGCGCACGACATCCTTCGTGCCATCTTCGCGCACCGAAACGATATCGGCGGCGATGGTGGCGCGGCGGCTCACGTGGAGCTCGCCGGACAGGGCATCGCTCACAACCTGCAAAATGTCGCGCTCCTCGGGGCTCGCGGCCGTTAAAAAGCCCAGGTGACCATAGGAAAGACCAAGGATAGGAATCTCGCGATGGTTGAGGATGCGGGCAGCGCGCAGCAACGTACCGTCGCCGCCGAGCGTAATGACCAGATCTGAGCCATCAATATCAGGCGCGCTTTGAATCTTCGATCGCTGGTCGGCAGCCCATGCGACCTCGTAGCCCTGGCGCGAAAGCCAAAGCTCGAGCATCAGGCCGCTCTCGACCGCCTCTTGCTTGTAGTAATTGGGAACCAGAAAGACCTTCATAGCGTTGCAGCTTTCTCGCTCAAAGCCGATACCTGGGATTGCAGCTCATCGTCGGTGCGTTCACCAGGGGCAAACCTTGTGCCGTACAGGAAAAACTCCACGTTGCCCTTGGCGCCATGGATGGGCGACACGCACACGTCAAGCGGGAACAGGCCCTTGGCGGCAAAGAGCTCAATAGCCGCCACGAGCGTATCGTGGCGGACAACAGGATCTGTCACGATACCGCCCTCGCCCACCAGCGCTGCCGGAGCCTCAAACTGCGGCTTTACGAGCGTGCAAAACGAACCCGAAGGCGTCAGGCACGCCAGCACCGCGTCGATGATATTCGCGATACTCGTAAACGACACATCGCAAACGGCCAGGTCGATAGCGCCGCCGTAGCCGAGCTCGGGCAGATGCGTCACGTTGGTGCGCTCGTGCAGCGTCACGCGATCGTCCTGGCGAAGCGACCAGTCGAACTGAGCACGGCCCACGTCGACCGAGACAACAGTCGCAGCACCGCGCTTGAGCAGGCAATCGGTAAAGCCGCCGGTAGAGCAGCCTACGTCCAGGCAGGCAAGGCCCATGGGATCGATACAAAACGCATCGAGCGCACCCTCAAGCTTAAGGCCGCCGCGGCCAACGTACGGGATGCGCCCCTTCACGTGCAGCGGCAGGCCCGGGGTCACCTTAAGACCCGGCGAAGTCAAGCGCTCGCCGCCACTCGAGACCAAGCCGGCCATAAGAGTGCGAAGGGCATCCGCGCGATCGGCGCAGATGCCCTGTGAAATCAGTTCGTCATCGAGACGCACGCGTTTCATGAATGCCATCAACCATTCGTATCCGGGGATGCAGCCTGTCTATCTTGGGACTCGTTTGCCGCATCCTCATCGTATTCCTGCTCGAGCTTGTTGGCCTCACGCGGCGTCAGCTCAAACTTGTCGACCATATCGACCGCGCGGGAGCCCAGCTCAATCGCTTCGTCAAACAGATCGAGTGAACGCTCCAAGGACGTATCCTTGGAGCGAACGGTAGCAATGATCTGGTCCAGACGGTCCGAGATCTCGTCAAAGTTGCGGACAGAACCCTCTGGCATGGCTACTCCTCGACGGAGTCGGCCTCGACGGCCTCAGCAGCGTCCACATCCTCGGCAAGTACACCGGCGGTAGCCTGAGCGGCAGCGACCTTGGCGGCAGCCTCAGCAGCCTGGGCCTCCTCGCGAGCGCGATCCTCGGCCAGCAGTTCCTGGTACAGGTCCTCGCCCGGCAGCTCCTCGCTGCGAGCGATCTTGCCCAGCACGCCGTTGACAAACGAGGCGGACTGGTCGGTGCCATAGGCCTTGGCAAGTTCGACGGCCTCGTTGATCACGATAGCGTCCGAGACCTCTTCGTCGGTGAGGAAGCGCATCTCGTAGACGGCGATACGCAGCAGATTGCGGTCGGCGCCGGGCATGCGCATAAGATCCCAGTTCTTGGCGACGGCGCGCAGGGCACAGTCGATGCGATCGATATGCTCGTAGGCACCGCGGCACAGCTCCAGAGCATAGGGGTCGAGGGGGCCCTTCGAGATCAGGAAATCGCCCTCGAGGACGCGCTCGAGCGGGCTGTCCGTGGCCTCGGCCTGGAACAGCAGCTGCAGCGCCTGACTGCGGGCAAGCGTGCGCCCGCGATAAACCTTAAGGCTCAAAGGTTACTCCTTGGGGAAAACGAGGCCGTCGATACAAACGTCAACACGCTCGACCTCGACGCCCACCTGGGCATCGATGGCGGCGACCACGGCGGCGCGAACGGCCTCGGCGAGTTTCTTGAACGGATAGCCAAAGAACACCACGACACGCACGGTGAGTGCGAGCTTGTCGCCGACGACCTCGGCCTCGACCGCCGGCTCGGAAGCCGGGGCCTTAGAAGAGAGCATCATGGAGACAAGGTTGGTGGCAAGGTCCTTGACGCCAACGGAGGCGATGCCCTCGACATCCGACACGGCGCGCGAGACGATGGCGGTCAGAACATCGGGCGAAATGCCGATACCGTCAATCTTGATTTCCTGGGGCATGAGTCCTCCTAGAAGAGTTGGTTGCTAGACGCGGGAGACGAACTTGCCGTCGCGGGTGTCAACCTTGATGACCTCGCCCTCGTTGAGGTACATGGGGACTTGGATGACAGCACCGGTGTCGATCGTGGCCGGCTTGGTGGAACCCTGGACGGTGTCGCCCTTAAAGCCCGGGTCGGTTTGGACGATGGTGGTCTCGATGAACATCGGCGGAGTCACGCCCATGAGCTCGTCATCGGCGAAGAGCAGCTGGCAGATGTCGTTCTCGCGCAGCCACTTGGAGTTCTCGCCCACCATGTCCTCGGGAACGGGAACCTGCTCATAGGTCTCGTTGTCCATGAAGATGTAGTCGGCGCCATCGTTGTAGAGGTACTGGAACTCACGGGTGGTGAGCATGACGCTCTCGAACTTGGTACCGGCGTTGCAGGTGTTCTCGACGACGCGGCCGCTCTTGATGTCGCGGGTCTTGTAGCGCACAAACGCGCCGCCCTTGCCCGGCTTGACATGCTGGAACTCGACGATGGTGTAGACCTTGTCCTTAATGCGGAGACCGAGGCCGTTCTTGAAATCGGCGGTAGAAATGGTAGGCATAGCGACCTTTCTTGTTATGGGCAGAACGCACAAGCGTCCAAATTACATACGACCGAAATTATACACTTGCAGACGGCGCCTGCAGCGAGCGCATAAAAAGAGAAC
>CAJMMX010000075.1 GCA_905214615.1 uncultured bacterium
GGGACAGACTTAAATGAGTGCCCACTTCCCGGGTACTCATTTAAGTCTGTCCCCAATGAGTGCCCGAGTGCCCAATGAGTGGGTGGAAGATTGCGGGTTCTTTACGGGGATGTAGTGTGGGCTGCGGAAACGTGGTTCTTTCCGTACAATAGTTCAACTCGTGTAAACGCAGGGAAGGGACATTCATGGCAGACATGATCGAGATCAAGCATCTCAACAAGTACTTTGGCGACCTGCATGTGCTCAAAGATATCAACCTCACCGTCAAGCGCGGCGAGAAGCTCGTAATGATCGGGCCTTCCGGCTCGGGTAAGTCGACGCTCATCCGTTGCGTTGACTATCTGGAGGAGCCCACGTCGGGCGAGGTCATCATCGACGGTACGCCGCTCACCAAAAAGAATCACCTGGAGATGGCCCGCAAGTACAGCTCCATGGTGTTTCAGCAGTTCAACCTGTATCCCAACATGACGGTGCTGGGCAACCTGACGCTCGCGCCCGTCAAGCTGCAAAAGAAGAGCAAGGAGGAGGCGACCGAGATCGCCATCGCCGCGCTCAAGCGCGTTGGCATGGCGCATAAGGCCGGCGAGTATCCGCAGAACCTCTCGGGCGGTCAGCAGCAGCGTATCGCCATCGCCCGTGCCCTGTGCACCAAGCAGCCCATCATCCTGTTTGACGAGCCGACCTCGGCGCTCGACCCCGAGATGGTCCAGGAGGTTCTGGACGTTATGATTGAGCTCGCGCAGGAGGACATCACCATGATCTGCGTGACGCATGAGATGGGTTTTGCGCGCCAGGTGGCCGACCGCGTCATCTTTATGGAGGACGGCCGCATTCTGGAGGAGGGCACGCCCGAGCACTTCTTCGATAACCCCGAGAACCCGCGCTGCCGCGAGTTCCTGTCCAAGATTCTGCACTAGGCGCGGTGAAGGACATGACGGATATGACGAGGGCGGCCGTGTCGCGCCGTCACTTTTTGCAGCTGGCTGGCGCCGGCATGCTTGCGCTGACGGGGACCGCGCTTACCGGTTGCGGCAACTCCACCGGCGGCGAGGGCTCCGATAAAGGGTCCAAGCTCGCGGCCATCAAGTCGCGTGGGCATCTGAATGCCGGCGTTAAGAAGGATGTTCCTGGCTATGGCTATTACGACACCGCCAAGGGCCGCTTTGAGGGCATGGAAGTCGATTTGTGCTACCAGATCGCCGCTGCCGTCTTTGGCGTGAGCTACAAGGAGGCTCGTGCCCAGGAGCTTGTCGAGTTTACCGACGTAACGCCCAAGACGCGCGGCCCGCTGATCGATAACGGCCAACTTGACGTGGTCGCGGCGACCTACACCATCACCGACGAGCGCAAGAAGAGCTGGGATTTCTCGACGCCGTACCGCACCGACTACGTGGGACTCATGGTCAAGAAGCGTTCGGGCTTTACCTCGATTGAGGACCTGGACGGCAAGGTCATTGGCGTGAGCCAAGGTGCCACCACGCAGGGCCTGATCGAGCAGATGATCAAGGACAACGGCTTTAGCTGTAAGCCCGAGTTTAGGGCCTTTAGCGGCTATCCCATCATCAAGAGTTCGCTCGACGCCGGCAATATCGACGTCTTTGCCATGGACCGCTCCACGCTGGCCGGTTACATGAACGAGACCGTTGAGCTGCTGCAGCCCGAGGTCAAGTTTGGCGAGCAGGGCTACGGCGTGGCGACCAAGAAGGGCTGCGACCTTTCGGCTGTGGTCGATCAGGTGATTTGCGATCGCCTGGCCGACGGCTGGCTCGACCAAGAGGTCAAGACCTGGGGTCTTGTATAGGCGCATCGTCCAAGGAAGGAATCAAATGCTCGAAGGATTATTTGACGCCGACCGTTGGTCGACGACATTTCAAAACATGGGGCCCTTCTGGGAGGGCTTTGGCGTGACGCTGCAGGTGGTCGTTGCCGGTCTGTTGCTGTCGCTGGTGCTGGGCACGCTGCTGGGCGTGTTCTCTACCACTCGCTCGCGCGTGCTGCGCGCCATAAGCCGCGTGTACGTGGAGTTTTACCAGAACACCCCGTTGCCCGTGCAGGTGCTCTTTATGTACATGGCCGGTCCGCAGTTTTTGCAGGCCATAACCGGTGCCGACCAGCCAGTGCGCATCGCGCCGTTCGTGCTGGGCTTCTTGGGCGTGGGTCTGTATCACGCGGCCTACATTTCGGAGGTCATCCGCACCGGTATCGAGGCGGTTCCGCGCGGTCAGATGGAGGCGGCCCAGAGCCAGGGCTTCACCCGTGCGCAGGCATACTGGTACATCGTACTGCCCCAGACGTTCAAGATCATTCTGCCGCCGCTGTGTAACCAGGCGCTTAACCTGGTCAAGAACACGTCGGTGCTGGCGCTTGTGGCCGGCGGCGACCTTATGTACCGTTCCGACAACTTTGTGAGTCTGTACGGTTACCTGCAGGGATACATCGTCTGCTGCCTTATGTACTTCATCATCTGCTTTCCGCTCGCCATGCTGGTGCAGTGGCTCGAGCGCCGCTCCAAGGAGCGCCCGCGCGGCGTGAGCCTGGCCGAGCTGGGACTCGACAACGTAGAGGAGGCCTAGCGCATGGAAATCTTCAACGCGACCAACCTGCTCTACATTTGGGGCGGCTTTGTTAAGACGATCGAGATCTCGGCGCTGTCGATCTTTTTCTCGCTCATCTTTGGCACGGTGCTGGCGCTCGTTAAAAGCTATGCGCCCCGCCCGTTCCGTATTTTGGTGAGCGCCTATATCGAGCTGTTCCGCTGCACGCCAAACCTGCTGTGGATCCTTTTTATCTACTTTACGGTGCAGGGTTTGGACATTGTGATTTCGACCATCGCCTTTACGCTGTTTACCAGCGCCGTTATGGCCGAGATTGTGCGCGGAGGCCTCAACTCGATTCCGCGCGGCCAGTTTGAGGCAGCGCAGAGCCAGGGCTTTGGCTTCTTTGCCACCATGCGCTACATCATTCTGCCGCAGACGTTTAAGACGATCATTCCGGCGCTGTTTAGCCAGTGCACGACCGTCATTAAGGACAGCTCGTATCTTTCGGGTATTAACGTGGCCGAGCTCATGTACACGGCAAACGTCGTGATGGCCCACGCGATTGACCTGTCGCAGGTGCTTATGCTCTACGGCCTGGTATTTGCGATGTACTTTGTGCTCAACTTTGGTATCTCGCTGCTGGTCCGAGCGTATCAACGTCGTATCGTGGCAGCGTAGAATGTGGCAAAGGGACAGCCCCTTTGTCACATAGAGAAAGGAATCGCGATGAGCGATCTGGAGAACAAGAAGAATCCTGTGGTCATTACCATCGCGCGCGACTTTGGCGCCGAGGGCCACGAGATTGGTCGCATGCTTGCCGACGAGTTGGGGATTCCTCTGTACGATAACGAGCTGCTGGTGCGTGCGTCGCTGCGCGCGGGCGAGTCGCTCGATAAGATGGCCGCCTACGACGAGCGTCTGGCCGTGGAGAACATGGCGTTCCTACCCGACCGCTACGATGCGCGTTCGTACTCGGACAAGTTGTTCCAAAAGATGAGCCAGGTGATCTTGGACCTGGGCGAGACCGAGAGCTGCATTATCGAAGGCCGCCTGTCCGATTACCTGCTGCGTAACAACCCCAACCACATTGCCGTATTGGTGACCGCTCCTTTTGAGGACCGCGTCGAGATTGTGCGCAAAAAGCGTGGTCTCAACAAAAAGAAGGGCGCCAAGCTGGTCAAGCAGCAGCAGAAGGCGCGCGAGGCGTTCTATAAGCGCTATAGCGCCGGAAAGTGGAAGATGACGAGCGGCAAGGATATCGTCGTCAACCGCGCTAAGCTGGGACGCGAGGGCTGTAAAGACGTCATCGCCGCTGCCTACCGCTACAAAGTGGCTCAACTCGAAGGCTAGCCGACCAAAAACCACCACAAAGGGTACAGGCACCTTTGTGGTGGTTTTTGTTTTAGGCCGAGGGGAAGGCCTTGGCGGCAGTGCCTATCCTCGGCTTTTGCATAGTCTCGATCTGTAACACCAAGCCAGCGAAAATGGCTCTAACTGTTACAGATTTAGATGAACCGTTCGGCCGTCAGCCCAACGTCTTGATCTGTAACACCAGGCGGCATATTTGGTCTCTAACTGTTACAGATTGAGATGCGGCGTGGGCGGCCGGCACAATATCTCGATCTGTAACAACTGCAGGGCTCAACGGACTCCAGCTGTTACAGATTGAGACAAAACGACCGGGCAAGTCCCAAACCACCACAAAGGTGTCTGCCCCATCGTGGTGGTTTGGGCGGTCGGCATAGAAAAAGTCCCCGCCGGGCGTGTGCTCGACGGGGACTCTGCCGTTTGATGGCTAGCGCTGTGGGTGATTACTCGCCCAGCAGGCTCTTGGTGATTGAAGCAGCGGCCTTCTTGCCGGCGCCCATCGCCAGAATGACCGTAGCGGCACCGGTGACGATGTCGCCGCCGGCCCAGATGCGGGGATCGGTGGTCTGGCCGGTCTCCTCGTCGGCAACGATGTAGCCCCACTTGTTGAGCTCCATCTTGCCGCCGATCTTCTTTGCGAAGGGGTTGGCGTTGGTGCCGATAGCCGAGATCGCGACGTCGCAGGGGATCTCCTCGATGGCGCCCTCGATGGGCACCGGGCGACGACGGCCGGACTCGTCGGGCTCGCCGAGTTCCATCTTCTGGACCTTGACGGCGCACACGGAGCCGTCCTCGCCAGCGACAAACTCGAGCGGGGAGACGAGCGGCAGAACCTCGACGCCCTCGGCCTTAGCATGGTGCAGCTCGGCGCGACGGCAGGGCATCTCGTCCTCGGTACGACGATAGGCGATGATGGCGTGCTCGGCGCCCAGACGCTTGGCGGTACGGACGGCGTCCATAGCCACGTTGCCGCCACCAAAGACGACGACGCTCTTGCCGTGCTTGGTGGGGGTGTCGTACTCGGGGAACTTGTTGGCCTTCATCAGGTTCACGCGGGTGAGGTACTCGTTAGCGAAGAAGACGTTGGGCAGGTTCTCGCCGGGGACGTTGAGGAACTTGGGCAGGCCAGCGCCGGTCGCCACGTAGATGGCGTCGAAGCCCTGCTCGAACAGCTCCTCGGCCGTGGCCATGTTGCCCACGACGGAGTTGTACTCAAACTTGACGCCCATGTCCTCCAGGCCGTCGATCTCGCGCTTGACGACTGCCTTGGGCAGACGGAACTCGGGGATGCCGTAGACCAGCACGCCGCCGCCGGTGAAGAAAGCCTCGAAGACGGTGACGTCAAAACCGTTACGGGCGAGCTCGCCGGCGCAGGTGATGCCGGACGGGCCGGAGCCGACGACAGCGACCTTCTTGCCGTTCTTGGGGGCCATCTTGGGCGTGGAGGCGAGCTCGGGGCGGTCGCCCAAGAAGCGCTCGAGCTGGCCGATGGCCACGGGCTCGGACTTCTTGCCACGGATGCACTTGCCCTCGCACTGGTTCTCCTGCGGGCAGACGCGGCCGCAGATGGCGGGAAGCATGGAGTCCTCGCGAATGGTATCGAGAGCGCCGCCGAAGTCCTTCGCGCGGATCTGCTCGATAAAGCGGGGAATGTTGATGTTGACGGGGCAGCCCTCAACACAGAACGGCTTCTTGCAGTTGAGGCAGCGCTCGGCCTCGGCCAGCGCCATCTCCTCGGTGAAGCCCTTGTCGACGGGGCGGAAGTCGCAGGCGCGCTCGGCAGCCGGCTCCTCGTTATCGGGGGTGCGGGGCGACTTCATATCGGCAACGAAACGACCGTTAACTAGTGGCATGCGCAGCTCTTTTCCTCATAGGCCTTGAGGGACTCGCCCTCTTCGGAACGGTAAGCGGCCTGGCGGGCACGAAGGTCATCCCAGTCGACCAGGGTGGCATCGAAGTCGGGGCCGTCGACGCAAGCGAACTTGGTCACGCCGCCCACCTCGACGCGGCAGCAGCCGCACATGCCGGTTCCGTCAACCATGATGGGGTTGAGCGACGCGGTGATGGGGGTGTCGTACTTCTGGGCGGTGAGGGTCGAGAACTTCATCATCGGAACGGGGCCGACGCAGAAGACCTGGCTCACGGCCTTGTCCTGCAGCAGGTGCTCCAGCGGAGCGGTGACAACGCCCTGCTCGCCGTAGGAGCCGTCGTCGGTGGTGATGTGGATGTGGTCCTCGTCGAGGAGCTCGCGGAACTGGTCCTCCATGAGCAGGAGGTCCTTGGTGCGGGCGCCCATGATGGCGTGCACCTCGTGACCGGTCTCGACCAGGTGCTTGGCGACCGGGAAGGCAATTGCCAGGCCGACGCCGCCGCCAATGACGGCGCAGGGGCCCTCGGCCATCTCGGTGGGAACGCCCAGCGGGCCCACGACGTCGCGCAGCGACTTGCCGGCCTCGTAGGTGGAAAGCATCTCGGTGGTCTTGCCGATCACCATGAAGATGAACTCGACCCAGCCCTCGTCACCGTTCCAGCCGGCCAGGGTAAACGGGACACGCTCGCCCGTCTCGTTGGCGCGAACCATGAGGAACTGTCCAGCGTGCGCATGTTTGGCGATTGCGGGCGCCTCGATGCGGAACTTGAACACCTTCTCCGAGAACTGCGTCTTCTCCAGGATCTTATACATAGAACCCCTCTCTTGTTAGGGCCGCCGAACCGTGCCTCCACGGAAATGGACGGTAGCCCGAGTAAAACCGTACGCGCACAGGCGTTGTGCAGACATACGGTGCAAATTATACCCTCATGGACATGCTGTTTACGTGTGTCTTCGGCGGTTGGGAAAAGTGACCTGCCAAAAAGGGACAGGTTTATTTTGGTCGGTTTTATCAGGCAAAACGGCAAAGGGGGCCGGCCTCAGGTTGTGATGAGGCCGGCCCCCTTTGGGGCGCTATGTGTGTATGGCAGTGCGGGGTTTATTTCGATGTGGCCACCGGGGCGTTTTCGTAGATAAAACCCGCCAAAATAAACCTGTCCCTAAATAGTAGGTTTTAGTGCTTGCCGTTGGCGGAGGCGGCACCGTTGACGTGGTCGCGGGCGTAGATTACGCCGTGGACGATGGCCAGACCGGCGGCATCTGCGGCGCGGGCACAGGTGTCCTGGAAATCCTCGGCCTCGCGGGCGCGCAGCTGCTTAAGCACGTAGTCGGCGACGGCCATCTTGCCGGGAGGGTTGCCGATGCCGGTGCGGATGCGGCTGAAGTCGCGGCTGCCCATCTTGTCGATGATGGAGCGCAGACCGTTGTGGCCAGCATGGCCGCCGCCCACCTTAACACGCACGTCGCCGGCGGGAATATCGAGCTCGTCGTGGATGACGAGCAGCTCCTCGGCCTTGATCTTGTACTCGCGGCAGAGCTTGGAGATGGGGCCGCCCGAGGTATTCATGTACGACTGCGGCTTGACCAGTACAATCTGGCGCTTACCTCCCTCTTCCTCGGGATCGTTGATGTTGATGAGCGCGACCTCGGCGCCTGCCTGGTTTTTCCAGTACGTGACGCCGGCCTGACGGGCCAGCTCGTCGATCGCCTTAAAGCCGGCGTTGTGGCGGGTCTCGGCATATTCCTCACCCGGGTTGCCAAGTCCGGCAACCATGCGAATCTTAAGCGGCTGTGCAGCTGCCATGTTCATCCTTTCGTTGATTTGTCGCCTGCTATGGTGAGCGACCCTGTTGCCGCTGTCAAATGGAGGGTAATTGAGGGCGTTTGGGCGCGTTTGGACGGCCGTCGAAATTAGAGGTGGACAGTTAGTTCAGATACGTATAAGTTCTGAAGACTCGAATCACTCAATTCAATGCCGATACGTTGTTTTGGAGCTTTAGTTAGTCCATATGGCGCTGTTTTGAAGTCTACCCTGCCTTCAAATAGGGCGAATGGTATAGAGATAGCTGCAAAACAGCCTAATTCAATGAGTCCATTTATACGTATTTGAACTAACTGCCCAGCCCTGCTCGACGGCGCACGGGCGATTCGCCGTTTAGACCGGCGCGAGGCCGGTTCCGGCCCGCAGAGCGTTGAGCCAAGCGGCCTGACGCTTGCGATAGCCCTTGATACGGTACCGGAATCGGACTCCTGCGAGTCGATGCATCGTTTGGGCGAAGGCTTCGAGTGCAACAAGGTCTTTCATTTGGTCGCGATTGATAACCAGGACGTGGATGCCCATGGCCTTGAGGCCATTATTTCGATTGCCATCGTGGATGCGAGCGTTTTGAAGCTCATGCCCAATTCCGTTGTATTCGTTGTCGACTCCGGCTGCCTGGCAATATAGGTCGCAGATGGCATAGGGGATGCCCGAGGACATGTTGACCGCAAGAGTATCGAAGTCGATTCGATGGTTGAGTAGCAGGCCTCCCATGGGCAGGCTGCAACATCCGAATCCGCCAAAGCGCATGGGCGCTCCGAGAACGGCAAACATTAGGGATTCG
>CAJMMX010000076.1 GCA_905214615.1 uncultured bacterium
GCGGGCCAGTTCCTCCGGCCAGTCGGCAGGGGACGTGGTGAGGTTGAGGCCGATGGCGGCTGCGCAGTAGAGCGCGTCCATGACCTGCTCGTCGTCGAGCTGAAGGTGATCGGCGAGCGCCAGCACGCAGCCGGGCACGACACCCGCGGAGCCTGCCGTGGGGGCGGCGACGATAACGCCCATCGTGGCGGAGCGCTCGAGCACGGCCATCGCGCGGGCCACGGCGTCGGTTTGAACGGTGCCCATCAGGCTCGTGCTCAAATCGATGCGGCCGGTGGCATCGACGAGTTTAGCCTCGCCGCCGATAAGCCCGCCGAGCGATCGCTGCGGATTGACGATAGGGGTCGTGGTCTCCTCGCGCATGACGTCGAGCACGCGGCGCATGGCGGCGACGGCGTGGGTCTCGCCGGTCAGACGCGCCTCGCGCACGGCCATAACGGCGCCGATATTCAGGCCGAGCTCGGCGCACGCATCGAGCAGCTGCTCGCCGTCGTCAAAGATTTCCTTTGCTGAGACGCCGGGAGAGAGCGACGAGGCAGAGCCGGGGAGCTCGATAAAGGTCGCGTAATCGACATTGTCGAGCTTGCGCAGCATAGGGACGACGGTGTCGTCGGGCGCGCCGTCGGTCTCAAAGACGGAGTAGGCCTGGCCGCCCACCTCAGTGCGGTAGGTGCGGCAGAAGGCGATGTTCACGTGTACGTAAGCGAGCAGGTTCGTGAGCGCGGCGAGCACGCCGGGAACATCCTGGTGCGCCACGAAGAGCGTGGAGTACATGCCCGAGATGTCGACGCCGACGCCGTTAATGCGGCTGATGCGCATCTTGCCGCCGCCCAGGCTTTCACCGCGGACCTGTGCCGTGGCGCCCGTGTCGTCGACCATGTCGATGTCGACGGTGTTGGGGTGGATGGAGGCGTCGTCGCCCTTAATTTCAAAGTGATATTCGAGGCCCTGCTCGCGTGCGAGGTCGAAGGCCTGCTTGATGTTTTCATCATCGGTGTCGAGGCCTAGGATGCCCGCGACGAGTGCACGATCGGTGCCGTGGCCGCGGTAGGTGTGGGCAAAGGAGTTCCACAGGCCAAAGGTGACCTTGGTGATGCGGCCTTCCAACAGGCTGGCGGCAACTTGGGCGCAGCGCAGGGCGCCGGCGGTGTGCGATGAACTTGGGCCGACCATGACGGGGCCCAAGATCTCGAATGCCGAGGTCGTAGCTAATGTTTGCGGCTTGCCTGCCATATGCGCTCCTGTTCTATCCCGTCGTTCCGAGGGCTTTGGTATGTGGTCGCCTGCTCTACAGTCCTGGCTCGCACGGAGGCCACATTAAGTGGCCTCCGGCTCGTGCGGAACTCGCGATCTACCAAATACCAAAGCCCTCGGAACTTAGGATACATGGTTGGAGTGGCTGGATGTCAAAATTCATCAGCTGGGGACGTGCTGTTCATTGCGCATCGAAATATTCACACCACCGTGTAAATAAAAAGAAGTACCGGTTGGGGCCGGTACTTCTTTTGGTTCTAATGCTTTACTGTCTGGGTTCTGCGAACCTATTTACAGGCCGCAGGCTGCTTTGAGTTCTTCGACTCGGTC
Organism: uncultured bacterium; assembly: GCA_905214615.1. GTDB lineage: Bacteria > Actinomycetota > Coriobacteriia > Coriobacteriales > Coriobacteriaceae > Collinsella. The sequence continues at coordinate 1,585 of CAJMMX010000076.1, forward strand.
GGTCTTCTCCCAGGTGAAGTCGGCGTCTTCTCGGCCGAAGTGACCGTAGGCTGCCGTCTTTTCGTAGATGGGGCGACGCAGGTCTAGGTCGCGGATGATTGCGCCCGGGCGCAGGTCGAAGGTCTTCTCTACGGCCTCGACGATCTTGTCCTCGGCAACATGCGCGGTACCGAAGGTGTCGACCATGATTGAGAGGGGCTTGGAAACGCCGATGGCGTAGGCAAGCTCGACTTCGCAGCGGTCGGCCAGGCCGGCGGCGACTACGTTCTTGGCGACCCAGCGCGCGGCATACGCGGCGGAGCGGTCAACCTTGGTGCAGTCCTTGCCGCTAAAGGCGCCGCCGCCGTGACGGCCGTAGCCGCCGTAGGTGTCGACGATGATCTTGCGGCCGGTGAGGCCCGTGTCGCCCATGGGGCCGCCCACGACAAAGCGACCGGTGGGGTTCACGTAGATGTCCGCGTTGTCCCACGGCATGTTCTCGGCGGCCATGACCGGGGTGATGACGTGTTCGATGAGGTCGGCCTTGATCTTGCCCATGTCCTCAATCTCGGCGGCGTGCTGCGTGGAGATGACGATGGTCGTGACCTCCACGGGCTTGCCTTCCTCGTAGCGCACCGTGACCTGGGTCTTGCCGTCGGGGCGCAGGTAGGGCAGGGTTCCGTCATGGCGCACGGCAGCCAGGCGCTCGGCCAGGCGGCTTGCCAGGTAGTGCGGCATGGGCATGAGGGTCTTGGTCTCGTTGGAGGCATAACCGAACATCATGCCCTGGTCGCCGGCGCCGATCAGGTCGATCGGGTCGGTGGTAGCGCCGGTCTGGGTCTCGAAGGACTCGTCAACGCCCTGGGCGATATCGGGCGACTGCTCGTGGATGAGGCTCATAACGCCGCAGGTGTCGCAGTCAAAACCGAACTTGGCGCGGTTGTAGCCAATGCGGCGGATGACGCCGCGGGCGATTTCCTGTACGTCGACGTAGGCCTGGGTGCGAATCTCGCCGGCGACGATGACCGTGCCGGTGGTCACGAGGGTCTCGCAGGCGCAGCGGACGTTCTCCACGTTGGCGGGCACACCGTTGGGCGCAATATAGCCCTGCTCCTGCAGCTCTATTTCTTTGGCGAGGATTGCGTCGAGGACGGCGTCACTGATCTGATCAGCGATCTTATCGGGATGACCTTCGGTCACCGACTCCGACGTAAAAACAAAGGACCCGTGTTGGGGTGGGATGGAACGAAGTTCTTCTGACATGATTGTCCTTTCAAAAACGTGTCCCGGCGACCGTTACCATTCCGCCGGGCTCTCTATGCAAGGGCACATCATAGCGCGTAAATCAAACATTCACACCCTTTCCGCACCTACTCATTGGGGACAGACTTAAATGACCAGCCTTGCCTAAGTGCCGACAGGTTGCCCAAAGACTGATCATTTAAGTCTGTCCCCAATGAGTAGGTCGGTGCCCTTTGTGCGGAGGTTGCTTTGATGCTTTATACTGGTGCGGTTAGACATCCATCCTGCAATCGAGGAGATTTCCATGGCATCAGACGTTCGCGTCCGCTTTGCACCCTCACCGACGGGCAAGCTGCACATCGGCGGCGCCCGCACCGCTATCTATAACTGGGCTTTCGCCCGCGCAAACGGCGGTACGTTCATTCTGCGCATCGACGACACCGATCCCACCCGTTCCACCGACGAGAACACGCAGATCATTTTGCGCGCCATGCGTTGGCTGGGCTTGGACTGGGACGAGGGCCCCGAGGTGGGCGGCGACTATGGTCCCTATGCCCAGACCGAGCGCCTGGACCTGTACAAGCAGGCCGCCCAGAAGCTTTGGGATGAGGGCAAGGCCTATCCCTGCTTCTGCACCAAGGAGCAGCTCGATGCCGACCGCAAGGCCGCGCAGGAGCGCAAGGACCCCTTCCAGGGCTATCAGCGTCGTTGCCGCGATCTTGATCCCGAGGAGGCCCGCCGCCGCATCGAGGCCGGCGAGTCCTACGTCCTGCGCATCAAGGTGCCCGAGGACCGCGGCGACGTCGTCGTCCACGACGCCGTCCACGGCGAGGTGACCTTCGACGCCAAGGAGCTCGACGACTTTGTCATCTTCCGCTCCGATGGCACGCCCACGTACAACTTCGCGACCGTCGTCGACGACGCCATGATGAAGATTACCCATGTCATCCGCGGCGACGACCACCTGTCCAACACCCCGCGTCAGGTCATGGTCTACGAGGCCCTCGGCGCGCCCGTGCCTACGTTCGCCCACATTTCCATGATCTTGGGTGCCGACGGCAAGAATCTCTCGAAGCGCCACGGTGCCACCAATGTCGAAGAGTACCGCGACCGGGGGTATCTGCCCGACGCTCTCGTGAACTTCCTGGCGCTGCTCGGCTGGTCGCTCGACGGCGAGACCACAATCATTCCGCGCGATGTCCTGGCCAGCAAGTTCTCGCTCGACCGCATCTCCAAGAACCCGGCGACCTTCGACCCCAAGAAACTCGACTGGGTCAACGCCGAGTACATCAACGGCATGTCCGATGCCCAGTTTGCCGACGAGATCATGGTCCCCGAGCTGCACGAGGCGGGTCTCATCGAGGGCAACGTCGAGTACGGCGAGGATTGGATCGATGCGCTTGCCGCCATCGTCAAGCCGCGCACCAAGATGCCGGCCGACGCCGTGACCGTCGCCGCTCCCATCTTTGCTACGGCCGAGACGCTCGAGTATGACGAGAAATCCGTCAACAAGGGCCTGGCCAAGGAAGGCATGGGTGCCATCCTGGACGCCGCCAAGGCCGCGCTCGAGGGCGTGGACGAGTGGACGGCTGCCAACATCGACGCCGCGCTTGAGCCGCTGCCCGAGCAGATGGACCTTAAGAAGCGCGTGGTGTTCCAGGCCGTGCGCGTCGCCGTCTGCGGCAACATGGTGAGCCCCCCGCTGGGCGAGACCATGGCGCTCCTCGGCCGCGACGACTGCCTGGCGCGCATCGACCGCGCCCGCACGATGGCGCTGTAATCGCTGCGCAAACGTTTGTATCCGAGCCCCGTTCACCCGAGCGGGGCTCTTGTTTCTAAAGACGTATGGGATGGGAGGTATAGAGGCCATGGCCGAGCAACTATCACTGTTTGGTTCACCGGAACCGGAGGAGTCTCCGGCGGCACCGGCATCCGCTGCTGTCTCGGCCAAGCCCGATCCTGCACCTGAGCCCATTGCCGCCTACTCGTGCGTGGTTCTCGATATCCCCACCCGTGCGCTGTCCGAACCGTTCGCTTACGGCATTCCTGAGTCCCTTGCCAACGAGGCCCAGGTCGGATCGACGGTCCTGGTCCACTTTGGCAACCGTGCCGCCGCAGGCTACATCGTCGATATTGCGCCCGAGTTGGGCGACCTGCAAGGCAACAACGCCCTTGACCTTTCGCGCATCAAGCCTGTCGAAGCCATCCTCAGCAAACCGCTCTTTACCGCCGAAGCCGCCCGTATCGCACGCTGGATGAGCCACGAGTACGTCGCAACGCTTTCCGAGTGCCTGCGCCTGTTTTTGCCCCCGGGCGGCAGTCCGCGTGTGGTCAAGGGTGACGACGGCGTGTGGACGGTTGAACGTCCAGCCGTCAAACCCATCCAAAATCGCTGGGTCATGCTCACGCCCGAAGGCTTCGACTATACGCCGCCCAAGACCGCGGTCCGCCAGCGCCAACTCATCGAGGCGCTCCAGTGCGGCCCGGTCACGACGCGCGACCTCAACCTTCTCTATAACAGTATGTCGGCGACCATCAAGGCTCTCGAAAAACGCGGCGTCGTGGTGGTGGAGGAGCGCCGTGCCTGGCGCGGTTGCAGCGAGCAGACCACGCTGTCCTCCGCAAGCGGCAAGGCGCCGGTCTCCCTTACCAACGGCCAGCAACAGGCACTCGCGCAGATTGAGCGCGCCCGTCTGGACGCTCATGGCGACGTGGTGCTGGTCGACGGCGTCACCGGCTCCGGCAAAACCGAGGTCTATCTATCCGCCATCGAGCGCGTGCTCGCGGCTGGCCGCTCTGCCTGCGTGCTGGTACCCGAGATTTCGCTGACAGCCCAGACCGTCGGTCGCTTCCGCTCCCGCTTTGGCGAGACGGTCGCGGTTTTCCACTCGCGTCTTTCGGCCGGCGAGCGCCTGGACCAGTGGGACATGGTTGCCAGCGGTTCCGCCCGCGTGGTCGTCGGCGCACGTTCGGCGCTCTTTTGCCCGCTTGGCGACCTGGGCCTCATCATCATTGACGAGGAGCACGAGACCAGCTACAAGCAGGGGTCCAGTCCGCGCTACCATGCGCGCGAGGTGGCAGCCGAGATGGCGCGCCGCTATCGCTGCCCGCTCGTGCTGGGGTCGGCCACGCCTTCTGCCGAGGCCCTCGACCGCTGCCGCCGCGGCATGTATAACGGTGCCACCTGGACGCGTGTCGAGATGCCCGAGCGCCCCGGACACGCCGTGCTGCCTACGGTCCGCATTGCTGACCTGCGTCGCGAGTTCTCGCACGGCAGCCGCTCCATGATCTCAAAACCCTTGATGGAGGGATTGGAGCGTGTGGTCGAGCGCCGCGAGAAGGCCGTGTTGCTGCATAACCGCCGTGGCTTTGCGCCATTCCTGATGTGCCGCGAGTGCGGCTGCGTCCCCACCTGCAACCACTGCTCCACAGCGCTTACGTATCACGAGCGCACACACACGCTGCAGTGTCACACATGCGGTTCGTCTTGGCGCGTGCAGCCGTATCCCGCGCCCACGAGCCGTTGCCCCAAATGCGGCAGTCGCTACCTGGCAAAAATGGGCCTGGGCACGCAGCAGATCGAGGACGCTCTGCACCAGTTGCTTCCCGAGGACGTTGCCATCATTCGCATGGATGCCGATTCCACGCGTGGCAAGGATGCGCACAAAAAGCTGCTCGAGCAGTTCGATACGGCGGATTGCGCCGTGTTGCTGGGTACCCAGATGATCGCTAAAGGTCTCGATTTTCCCGAGGTCACGCTCGTGGGCGTGGTCAATGCCGACTTCGCCCTTAAGCTGCCCGATTTCCGCGCAGGGGAGCGCGCCTACGATCTGCTGGAACAGGTGGCGGGCCGTGCCGGTCGCGGCGATCGTCCCGGTGAGGTGATCATCCAGACCTACCTGCCCGAGGATCCGGTCATTCGCGCCGTCGCTAAGCACGACCGTTCGATCTTTACCGACTACGACTTGGACCAGCGCCGCGACGCCCTGTATCCACCGTTCGTGCGTCTGGTCAACATTTTGGTGTGGTCGGCGAACGCGGATGACGCGCAGGACTACATTGGGCGCATTGCAAAGCTTCTTAAGCGCCGCTGGCATGCCGCCGCGCCCGACTTTTTGAGGGCGGGGAGTGCCTTGCCGCAGGTGCTGGGCCCGGCTTCGTGTGTAATCGAGAGAGCCAAGGACCGTTACCGCTTCCATCTGCTTGTGAAGTCGCCGGTAGGGTACCATGTCTCTGATGATATCGACGCCTGCCTCAAAGAGGTGGGCTCTGTGCGCGGCGTGAGCGTGAGCGTTGACGTCGATGCCTATGATTTGATGTAACAACCCGAAAGGATGGCCATGGAAGCCAACGGAATCGTACTGTCGCCCGACCCTCGCCTGCGTCAGGAGTGCGCCGTCATCGAGGAGATCACCCCAGCGATCGAGTCGCTTGCCGAGAAGATGAAGAAGATGATGTTCGACAACGGCGGTTGCGGCCTGGCTGCTCCGCAGATCGGCGAGCTCATTCAGCTCGTTACCATTGACTGCGACTACAGCGACAAGAACGACTACGACCCGTACGTGCTCATCAACCCTGTCATTGTTGAGCAGAGCGACCATCTGGTGCCGTTTAGCGAGGGCTGCCTGTCCATCCCTGGCATTAGCTGCGAGATCGAGCGTCCCGACCATGTCGTCGTCGAGGCGTACGACTTGGACGCAAACCTGATTCGCTACGAGGCTACGGGCGACCTGTTCTGCGTGTGCCTGCAGCACGAGATCGATCACCTGCACGGCAACACCATGTTCGAGCGACTGAAGCCGATGCAGAGGATTAAGGCAGTCAAGGAGTACCAAGACGCCCTGGCCCGCGGCGCTCGACCGGGCGAGACGGAATAAAGTCGTCCGTCCCTGGGGCTGGCCGCCTATATATCACCCCGTGCTCAAACATTCTCGCTTTGCT
>CAJMMX010000077.1 GCA_905214615.1 uncultured bacterium
GAGCGCGGCGCCCAGCGCGCCCTCGGCGCGCACGGAGGGGAGCTCCTCCATCAGCCTCGGCCCCGCCATCCCGCGGAACCTCGACCTGAGCCCCTCCGGCGCGGTGGTGAGCAGCGACCTCGCGGTGTTGATCGCCGAGGTCCGCGCCTTCACCGCCCCGGAGCGCGCCGCGAGCATGCAGCGCACCCCGTCGACCCACCCGTCCTGGCTCTTGGGGGTCCCGAGCCTGGAGCCGGACATCGCCGCGCGGGCGGCCCTCTCCGCGTCCGCCTCGTCGCACTTTCCCTGCCCCGGGCGCCTCCTCTGCGTCCTCGCCGGGGAGAGCGCCTCGCGCACGGGCATCCCCAGCGACGCGAGGTGCCTGGTGAGGCCCGCCCCGTAGGACGACGTCCCCTCCATCGCGACGCAGGCCGGCTCCCCGGCCGCCGCGATCGCCCCGGCGAGCGCCTCGTAGCCCGCCGCGTCGGCGGGGAACCGGCGGGACAGGACCTTGCGGCCCCTCCAGTCCAGGACGCACAGCCAGTGCGAGTCGGCGTGGGTGTCGACCCCGCAGAAGACCGGCCCGCGGGCGCCGGGTGCCGATTCGGTTCTCATGTCTCGCTCCGTTCTTTCCGTGCTCGCCTGGACCGGGCAGACGGCACACTGACGGGGCGCGATAGAATGCGGTTGTTCGGGCCCGCGGTATCGCTCCATGCTCCTATTAGGTCATGCGGCGGTCTCGGCTCGCCGCGGCCCGCGCGGGACATGTCAGGAAACGAGGGCAGCCCTGTGGGCGCCAGCGGAATGTGGGGTCACCGCGCGGTCCGCATCTGATGGTGTCGACGTCAATGGTATACGGGTGCATCATCGACGTCTTCAATACAGAAAATATCAGTGCGGAATGTTCCGGAGAGAAGCCCCGTCACGCCCCCGGATCCCCTGCGTTTACGGCCTTGAGGTCGGCGTGGGCGGGGGACGTGGTTGATGGGGGTACGTATCCCGGTCGCTGTTTCGCGCTTTGCGCGAAAGGCGCGCTGCTTTGGGGTGGATGGAGGACGTGGTTGTTGCGGCAACTGGTCCCCGCCACAAATTACCCTTGGCATACTTGCGCGAACGATTGCTCGTGCTACACTTGCAATTGCTGTTTCAGGGCGGGGTGAAATTCCCCACTGGCGGTAAATCGGGCGGTGTCAAAGGGGCGCCGTGGCGCAGGTAAAGTGCCTGCGACCGAGCCGATGAGTCCGCGACCCGTGTGTGCGTTGGTTCGCATGCCGGCTGAACTGGTGAGATCCCAGTACCAACGGTTAGAGTCCGGATGAAAGAGGCAGGTGATCTTATGTCTGAACAGTCGCAGCATATCCATTTTGAGAACACGAATAGGTGGAGCACCAAACAGCTCGTTACCATGGCGTTGATGTGCGCCTTGGGCGCCCTGTTTATGTATGTGCAGCTGCCCATCCTTCCTTCGGCGCCGTTTTTGACCTATGACCCGTCGCTGGTGCCGGCGATGGTGTGCGGATTTGCGTATGGCCCTGGTGCCGGCACTGCCGTTGCCGCCATGGCGATCGTTATCCATGCGCTCACTACGGGTGACTGGGTCGGCGCGCTTATGAACCTGGTTGCCACGCTGGGCTATATTCTGCCTGCGGCTATCGTCTACCAAAAGATGCATACCTATAAGGGTGCCGTGATTGGCCTGGTGCTGGGCGTTATTGCCGCTACGGCGCTGTCCATGGTTGCGAATCTGACCATCGGCGTTTGGTTCTGGTATGGCTCGGTCGATGTGATCGCCCCGCTCATGATTCCTGCCGTGCTGCCGTTCAACCTCATCAAGACCGTGCTCAACTCGGTGCTGACACTTGCGGTGTACAAGGCGGTCTCTAATCTCATCACGCCCAAGAAGGACCAGGTCAAAGGCCGCGCATGATTGAGTGTCGGGGCGTTTCCTTTAGCTATGACGGTGCCACACCGGCACTCGACGGCATCGATCTGAACATCGAGGATGGCGAGTTTTTTTGCATCCTCGGCGGCAACGGGTCGGGCAAGTCGACGTTCGCCAAGCATTTGAACGCGCTGCTGCAGCCCGATACGGGAACGGTGCGCGTCAACGGCATGGTCGCGTCCGATCCCGAGCTGGTCTACGACATTCGCTCGACCGCGGGCATGGTATTCCAGAACCCGGATGATCAGCTGGTGGCGACGCTTGTCGAGGACGATGTTGCCTTTGGTCCCGAAAACCTTGGGGTGGAATCGGCCCAGATCGCGCAGCGCGTACGCGAGGCACTGAAGGGCGTGGGTTTGGTGGGCTTCGAGCGCCACGAGACCCATGCACTTTCGGGCGGACAAAAGCAGCGCGTGGCGCTTGCCGGCGTGCTCGCCATGGAACCGCGCGTGCTCATTTTGGACGAGGCGTCCTCGATGCTCGATCCGCGCGGGCGCAAGGGCCTTATGAAGGCCTGTCACGCGCTGCACGAACGCGGCATGACCATCGTGATGATTACGCACTTTATGGAAGAGGCAGCCGAGGCCGATCGCGTTGCTGTCTTCCAGGCGGGCCGTGTTGCCATGTTCGGTACGCCCGAGGAAATCTTGACGCGGGCGGACGAACTCGCGCGGCTGAACCTGGATATGCCGGCATCGTGCTGTCTTGGCAGGGCGCTTCGCGCGAAGGGCGTGCCCATTTGCGCACAGGTGCGTGAGGCGGATATGGTCGCCGATATAGCGCAGGCTTATGCCGAGCGGAGTTGGACAGGCATCACCGGGCGGCCTTTCGCATCCCAGTTGGAAATCGCTGACGGCGCTGTTCCGGCAGACAACGAGGACAACGCGTCGGAGCCCGTCATCGAGCTATCCCATGTTTCGTACAGCTATTCGCTGAGCGCCCGAGATCGTCGCCGTTGGCACAAGCGCTCAGCCATCGAGGGCGCATCGAACAAACAGGCCCTCTGGGGCAACGACCCTAGCAGCCCCTGGGCGTTGCGCAATGTGTCGCTAACGGTGCGTCGCGGCGAGTTCCTGGGCCTTGCGGGCCATACCGGTTCGGGTAAGTCGACGCTGGTTCAGCATCTCAACGGCCTGATTCGTCCCCAGGAGGGTTCCGTTTACGCGTTGGGGCTCGACCTGGCAAACAAGAAAGATGCTGCCGCGGTTAAGGCAAAGGTCGGCGTGGTGTTTCAATATCCCGAGCGTCAGCTGTTTGCCGAGACCGTGGCACAGGACGTGGCATTTGGTCCGCATAACCTTGGCTTGTCGCAGGCCGAGGTTGCCCGCCGCGTTGAGTCATCGCTCGAGCGCGTGGGCCTCGACCTGGCTACGGTCGGCGACAAGAGTCCCTTTGAGCTTTCGGGCGGTCAGCAACGGCGTGTGGCATTCGCCGGCGTGCTCGCCATGGAGCCCGAAGTCCTGGTGCTCGATGAACCCATGGCGGGGCTCGATCCGGCTGCGCGCAGGGATTTCCTTGAGCTTATCGATCGACTTCACCGCGATGGCCTGACCGTTGTCATGGTTTCGCACAGCATGGATGACCTGGCCAATTGCTGCGACCGTATCGTCGTAATGAACGAAGGCGCGGTGTTTGCCGAGGGAACCCCCGCGCAGGTGTTTGCGCGTGCCGATGAGCTCAAGTCGATCGGCTTGGGCGTTCCCGCCGCCCAGCGTATGGCGCTGGCGCTTACGGAGGCGGGCGTGCCGCTGCGTCGCGGTGGGCTCTATACGGTTGAGTCGTTGGCCGACGAGTTGGCAGATTTGCTGATCGGTCGCTCAGACGGTCCTTCTAACGTCGCGGACATTGCTAAATCCAAGACGGTCGCGCGAGAGGAGGGCTGCTAATGGAGGCGTTTTCGTTTGGCAGCTACTATCCCGGCGATAGTGCGATCCACCGCCTGGACCCGCGAACTAAGTTGCTCTTGGGCTTTGTGTTTCTGATCACGACGCTCACGGTCAGCAGCTTCCGCGGACTGGCCCCGGTCGCAATCTTCGTTGTCCTGATCTATACCGTGTCCCGGGTGCCGTTGCGCCGGGTCCTATCATCGATGGCACCATTGCTGGCGATTGTCGTGGTGGTCGCAGTGCTCAACCTGTTTTCCGACCAGAGCGGGCGCATTCTGTGGCAGCTTGGCTTTTTGCAGATAAGCGAGGGCTCGCTGCATTCCGCCGCCTTTATGGCGTGCCGCCTGAGCTTGATGATGGCCGGCATGAGCGCCATTACGCTCACCACGCCTACGCTCGACCTCACCGCGGGCTTTGAGCGTCTGCTCGCACCGTTTGCGCGCGTGGGGCTCCCTGCGCATGAGCTCGGCATGATCATGGGCATCGCGTTGCGCTTTATGCCGCAGTTTGCCACCGAGATGAAGCAGACGGCGGACGCGCAGGCAAGCCGCGGTGCACGCGTAACGGGTGGCCCGCTCGGCGGCGTGCGTATGCTCGGCAGTGTGGCGATTCCACTGTTCACGGGCGTGTTCCGTCATGCCGAGACGTTGTCTGCCGCCATGGATGCACGCTGCTATCACGGCGAGCAGGGCCGCACGCGTCTGCATGCACTTGCATTTCGCCGCGGGGATGCGCTGGCTGCGGTTGTGACGATGCTGCTGTTTGCGTGTGTCATCGTCGTCAACCTTCAACTTGTTTAGGCGCGATTCGAGCGCAAGAAAGGGGTCCCTATGACCGACAACGACCGCACGGCTCAGCTTGAGCGCGCCTGTTCGTATCTCAGGCGCATTCCGGCGTGGTATCTGGCCACGACCGATGTGACCGACGGGCATCAGCCTCGCGTGAGGCCGTTTTCGTTTGCCATGGTCGATGACGGTAAGCTGTGGTTTTGCACGTCGCGCGACAAGGATGTGTGGGCGGAGCTGAGTGCGAATCCCAAGTTTGAGCTCTCGGGCTGGAAGCCGGGGGAATGTTGGATCGTGTTGACCGGCGAGGCCGCACTTGAGGACGACGCGGTTGCGAGCGACAAGGTGCGTCAAGCGGGTTTTAAGCACATGGTGGGCATCGGCGAGGAACACGAGAGTGCCAACGACGGCCGCCTTGCTTTCTTTTCGGTCCGCAACATTGCCGCGCGCTTCTGTGATATCGACGGCAGCGAGGAGCGCCTGGAGCTCTAGAGCGTCTCAAATTAACTACCCGTTCCGAATTAGCTAGCGCCAGGAGGACACATGGACGGATTGAATACGGTGTTGGAGTATCTGACGTCGGTGCCGGCATGGTATTTGGCGACGAGCGTTGACGGACAGCCTCATGTGCGTCCGTTTTCGTTTGCGCAGATCCAGGACGGCAAGCTGTGGTTTGTAACAGCGCGCACCAAAGATGTGTGGCAAGAGCTGCTGCAAAACCAGCGCTTTGAGGCCACGAGTTGGTGGCCGGGCCATGGCTGGCTCATCTTGCGCGGGCGTGCCGGCTTGGATGACCGGGCTTTAGGCGAAATGCGCGAAGCTGGGTGGAAGCATCTAGAGCGCCTGGGCGAGCACTATGAGGGGCCTAACGATCCCACGCTCGTCTTCTTTAGCGTGGAGGAACCCGAGGCCTTTATCTGCAACCATGACGAATGGGTGCCGGTCGAGCTCTAAACGAGTCTCTCAGCAAGCTTCGACAATTCAAATTCTCGCATGTAGCGGGCCCCACATTGCAACGTCACCGCAAGGCGCACTGGGCAATATGGGGTCCGTGTTTATTTGTCAACTCCTTTGAGTGAATGTGTCGTGACTGTTTCAATGCATGAATATGCAAAAGATTTGCGTATAAATGCATCTTCTGGTGCTAAAGTTTCAACCTACTTCATAACGACGGCTGCAGGATGCGTATTGGTGCATAACTGCAGACAAGGAGTCTGATATGTCTGTAAAGGTTGGAATCGTCGGTGCGGCTGGATATGCCGGCGCCGAGCTCATTCACCTCGTCCTCGGTCATCCCGAGTTTGAACTTGTTGCCATTACGTCCAACGCCGATGCCGGCCAGCCGCTGTCTGCGGTGTACCCGAGCTTCACCGGCGTAAGCGATCTTGCCTTTACGACGCATGATGCCCCCGAGCTCAAGAACTGCGACGCGGTCTTTTTGGCCGTGCCGCACACGGCCGCCATGGCACAGGTGCCCGCCTTGCTTGCCGCGGGAGTCTCCTGCATTGACCTCTCGGCCGACTATCGCCTGAGCGATCCGGCCACCTTTGAGGCCTGGTATGCCGCCGAGCACACGAGCCCCGAGCTACTCAAGAGCCGCGCCTTTGGTCTGCCCGAGCTATTCTGCCAGGATTTGGAGACCGCTGCATCCGACCACGCCGACGGCAAGCCCGTACTGGTCGCCTGCGCCGGTTGCTATCCCACCGCAACGAGCCTTGCCGCCGCGCCTGCCGTGCGCGCCGGCTGGGTTGCCCAGAGCGGACCCGTGATCGTTGACGCTATCAGCGGTGTAACGGGTGCCGGTAAGTCCTGCAACGCCCGTACGCGTTTTTGCAGTGCAGACGAGAACCTGGAGGCCTATGGCGCAGGAAAACATCGCCATACGCCCGAGATCGAGCAGATTCTTGGCCTAGCCGACCACATCGTTTTCACCCCGCACCTGGCACCGCTCAAGCGCGGTCTGCTCTCTACGGTGACGATGCCGCTTACGCCGCAGGCTATCGATACCTTGACCCTTGAGGATGTCGTCGACCATTACAGACAGTTCTACGCCGGTCGCACCTTTGTGCGCGTGCTCGATGCCGGCGAGCAGCCCAAGACGGCCTCGGTCGTCGGCACCAATGCTGCCCAGATCGGCCTTGCACTCAACAAGCGCGCGGGCGTGCTGGTGGCGACGGGAGCGATCGACAATCTGTGCAAGGGTGCTGCCGGTCAGGCGGTCCAGTGCGCCAACATCGTCTTTGGTTTTGACGAGCGACGAGGCTTGCCCACAGTGGCGTGCCCGGTGTAGCACATTCGATTGTTAACGATTTGGTAGTCGGGCATCGAGTGGGGCGCCACTCTTAAGCTGGTCTCATGATTGTGGCTGGCATGGCGCACCAACCGATGCCCTTTTTTGTTTGACATAAGGAGTCATAAAGACGATGAATACCGAGCTGTTTGATATCAAGATTCGCGCCGTCGAGGGTGGCGTTACGGCTGCGGCTGGTTTTAAAGCTGCAGGCATCCACGCTGGGTTCCGCAAGAATCCCGAGCGCCTGGATTACGC
>CAJMMX010000078.1 GCA_905214615.1 uncultured bacterium
GCATCCGGCGCTCGTTTTGGGGAAGAAAGGGGCTCAAAACTAGGATTCGGTAGCTATCTGGGCTCGATTTGCGTGCAATGAGTCGCCAAAGAACCCTCTCCGGGGACCATAGCGCAGCTTTATCAGCATAGAAAAATACGTATCTGAACTAACTGTCCAGCCGCCGTTGGAGAAAGGTGTTTTAGCTCTCCCGACCCCTCCACCAGGCTTTCCAACTTCCCACTTAACTTAACACTTAAGGTGGAAAGCTGGGTAGAAAGCTGGAAAGTTAAGTGGAAAGCTGGAATGTTAAGTGGAAAGCTGGAAAGTACGCGGAAGACTGACATGCTAGCCCAGAGGCTAGAGGGGTTAATAATTATGAAGACCATACCAAGCGAAACAAAAAGATACCAATCTGGTTGGTAAAACACGCTCAATGAGCTGCGAGCTAACTAGCTGCGTAAATTAAATGTAAAGAACTGTCGCAAATAAATGGCAAATGCCCAGATAACGCCGCGTCTATTTTAATTAACTGCTTTGAGCAAACAGTAAAATGCTACTATCTAACTTGCACGTAAGAAAGCAGATTAACGGTTAAGGCTAAGAAGTGGCAGGTATGTCGGAAGCAACTAGGACTCGCACGCATGCGCCCGAGGTTAGGCAGCGCGCCGTCGAGATCCTCCAAGAGGGGGTCGGTCATCGCGCCCTCGCCGCGGAGCTTGGCATTCCCCAGGCCACGGCTCGTCAGTGGGCCCGCGCGTATGCCGTAGGCGGTGCCGACGCCGTTCTCAACGCCGGTTCGCATCATCACACCTATTCGTACGAAGTTAAGCTCGCCGTGGTCAAGGACCGCTTGGAAAACGGCTTAACGGTTCGCGAGGCCATGATCAAGCACAAGATTCCCAGCGAGTCTTCGGTCAAGGCTTGGTGCCGCCAGTATCGCGAGAGCGGTGAGTCCGCGCTGGTTGATAAGCCGCGCGGTCGCAAGCCGCGCGTTAAAAAGGCGGAATAGCGAACGGGATGGTGCGCCCACAGGGGCGCATTTTTCTTGCCGCGCCAACTTTTTGGACCGTCGTGAGCCTACTGGAACATCCTCCAAAGTGGTTAATAAACCGCGCGCAGTGGCCCGTGCGCCCGCCGCCGCGATAGGGGGAGCGTCGCCTCTCTGCTCCAAAGCGGACAGACTCGTTACCCCGTACGCCTAAAACTCCCCAGTTGACCGAAAACCCGCCGCCGCTACTCCTCAACTGAGCTATAACGTTAAACAATTGCAGCGTTTTTGCATGGGGGAGTGATGGTATGACGCTACTGTATTTCCTTACCCTGTTTCCGCTGGTACCGGCGCTGGGCATGCTGCTCGCGCGCGGTGACCGCGCCCGCGATGCGGTAGGGCTTGTAGGCTCCGGCATTATTATGGCGGTGACGGTTGTAGTCGCCGTCATGTTTTTTGGCACGGGCCCGCAGAGCTTCGAGGTTGCCCCCGGCACCTCGCATGTGCTCTCGATCATCAGCTCCGTCATCGACGTGATCCTGTGCGCCGTCATCCTGTACAACGCGCGTAAATATAAGAGCACGCTCACCACGGTGCTCGGCGTGGTGCAGCTGGTGGGCTCGCTCACCTTTGCAGCTATGACGCTGCCCGCGACCGAAGCCGTCACGGCAACGCCACTCTACCTTGACTACATGAGCGTGATCATGGTGCTTGCCGTCGGCATTGTCGGCAGCCTTATCTGCGTGTACGCCCTGGGCTACATGAAGGACTTCCAGGCCCACGACGAGCACGAGGCAGCGCTGCGCGGGCAGACGGCGCCTGACCGACGCCCGCAGTTCCTGGCGCTTATGTTCCTGTTCCTCTCGGCCATGTTCGTCATCGTGACAAGCGACAACCTTGAGTGGCTGTTCTGTGGCTGGGAAATCACCACCGTGTGCTCGTTCCTCATGATTGGCTACACGCGCACGCCCGAGGCCATAAAAAACGCTTTCACCCAGATCATCCTCAACATGCTGGGCGGCATCGCGTTTTTGGCCGGGCTCATGTACCTGCACGTTAACGGCATGCCGCTGACCATCTCGGGCATGATCGAGCTTTCCGGCGCCGGAACCGCGCAATCCGCGCTGCTGGTGATGCCGGTCGTTCTGCTGTCGCTCGCCGCACTCACCAAGGCCGCGCAGATGCCGTTCCACACTTGGCTATTGGGTGCCATGGTTGCCCCCACGCCCACGAGCGCCCTGCTGCACTCGTCAACCATGGTCAAAGCCGGCGTGTTCCTGATGGTCAAGCTCAGCCCGCTCTATGCCATCTATCCCGTGACTGGCTTTATGGTCACGAGTGTGGGTGCCATCACGTTTTTGCTCGCTGCCCTCATGGCCATCTCGCAGAGCAACGCCAAACGCGTGCTCGCGTACTCCACCATTTCCAACTTGGGCCTTATCAGCGCCTGCCTAGGCGTCGGCGCGCCCGAGGCCGTGTGGGCCGCGATCTTCCTGATCCTGTTCCATACGGTGGCAAAGTCGCTGCTGTTCCTGTGCGTGGGCACGGCCGAGCATCATATCGGCAGCCGCAATATCGAGGACATGGACGGCATGTTCAGCCGCATGCCGCACCTGACGCGCCTGATGATGCTGGGCATTATGGGCATGTTCGTGGCTCCGTTTGGCATGCTCGTGTCCAAGTGGGGCGCCCTGGTGGCGTTTGCCCAGACCGGCAACGTGCTCATGATCATGGTGCTTGCCTTTGGCTCGGCCGCGACGTTCTTCTTCTGGGGCAAGTGGCTTGCCAAGCTTTCGGGCGTCGACCCCACGGCTCAAAACGTTGAGGTCAATGTCCATAAGACCGAATGGATGGCCCTCAATACCATCGCCGCGCTGCTGATTCTGTGCTGCGTGGCGTTCCCGGTTATCTCGAGCGGTCTGGTGTCGCCTTACTTGGCCATGGTGTTTGGCCGCGTGCCGTACGTTATTGGCAAGGATGCCATGTATCTGATGGTGGTTATCGTGGCGTTTATCGCCGTGGTGCTGCTGACGTCGTTCCGCGTGAGCAATAAGCCGCACGTCAACGTGTACCTTTCGGGCGTTGGAACCGAGAACTACCGTCATTTCCGCGGCTCGATGGGACACGAGGTAAAGGCCGAAAAGCGCAATTGGTACTCGGAGGACGCCCTTGGCGAGAAGCGTATTGGCCCCGCGGGTAGCGTCGTGTGCTGCAGCATTATCTTGTTTGCGCTGCTGTGCTGCGCGTGGATTGGGCCCGAGCGGCTTGCCATGAGTGCGCCCTCGGTGCTGCGCGGAAAGTATTTCGAAGGCTCGGGCGTCGTGGGCATATTTATTGGCACCGTGGCGTTTGCCTTGCTGGCGCCGCTTGTGGGCGGCCTGATTGACGGTCTTGACCGTAAGCTTTCGGCTCGCATGCAGGGCCGCGTGGGCCCGCGCTTGCTGCAGCCCTTCTACGACGTTGCCAAGCTGCTGCGCAAGGCCCCCGCCAGCGTAAACACCATGGACGATACCTACATGGCGTGCGCGCTCATCTTTACCGTGGTGGGCGGCGGCATCTTTGTGTCGGGCTCCAACACGCTGCTGTGCGCTTTTATGGTGACACTCGCCGCGATTTTTGTGGTGTTGGCGTCCGCCTCGACGCAAAGCCCGTTTGCCCAGGTTGGCGCCGATCGTGAGTTGCTGCAGGTTATGAGTTACGAGCCCGCCGTTCTGTTGATGAGCGTGGGCCTGTATCTTGCCACCGATAGCTTTGATTCCATCGCCGTGACGGGGCAGTCGGCCCCCATCATCGTGTACAGCGCGCCCATTTTCCTCGCGCTGCTCGCGGTGCTTACCATCAAGCTGCGCAAGTCGCCGTTTGACCTTTCGTACTCGCATCACGCGCATCAGGAGATTGTCCAGGGTGTCGCCACCGAGATGAGCGGCGGCACGCTGGCCAAGATGACCCTTATGCACTGGTGCGAGACCGTGCTGTTTTTGATGTGGGTGGGCATGTTCTTTGTCTGGGACAACCCGGTGAGCTGGGTGGTCGCCCTGGTCGTGATGGCCGCGACGTACTTTGTCGAGGTGCTGATCGACAACACCTTCGCGCGCAGCACCTGGCGCAGCTGCTTTAAGCTCGGCTGGGGCGTGGCGCTGGTGTTTGGCCTGCTCAACCTTATGCCCATCCTCGTCGACGTGTTTATTTAGGAGGCGGCATCCATGGATCATAAAATGTCGCGCTCGCCGTGGGTTATTCATTACGACGGCTCGAGCTGCAACGGATGCGATATCGAGGTGCTGGCCTCGCTCACGCCGCTGTTCGATGCGGAGCGCTTTGGCGTGGTCAACACCGGCAACCCCAAGCATGCGGATATCTTTTTGGTGACGGGGTCGGTCAATGCCCAGAACCTGCCCGTCGTGCGCCAGATCTACAACCAGATGCTCGAGCCCAAGTGCGTGGTGGCGTGCGGCATCTGCGCGTGTTCGGGCGGCGTGTTCCGCGATGCCTATAACGTGATCGGCGGCGTGGGCCGCGCGATTCCCGTGGACGTGTACGCGCCCGGGTGCGCCATTCGCCCCGAGACCGTGATCGATGCCATTGTGGAGGCGTGCGGCATCTTGGACCAGAAGGAGGCCGTGATGCGCGCCGGCGGCGATCCGCTCACCGTGGGCGGCGCTGCTACTTGGGATGGTGGCGTTGAGCTGGGCGAGGACGGGTTTGTGGCTGCGGGGGCCGGGACTGACGGTGCCGGTGACGCGCCTGCCGGGAAGCCTGCTGCGCCCGCCGCTGGCGACGCACCTGCTGAGACGCCCGCCGCTGCAAAGGAGGTCGAGTAATGCAAAAGGCTATCTATATCACCGTCGGGATCGACAAGCTCCTGCCGCATGTCCAGGCGCTCAAGGGCGTCGGCGCGCGCTTTGTGCAAATGCATGCCGAGCGCAACGTCGACGACGGCTCGTATCGCTTGGTCTATACGTTTATCAACGTCCGTGCTGCTCAGGAGCATGTTGCGCAGGACGGCAGCTATGCGATCGAGAACCTGGTGGTCGAGGGCATCGACCAGTACCAGGAGATTCCGTCCATCAGCTCGTATTACCCCGCGGTGTTCCCGTTTGAAAATGAGGCCCACGACCTGTTTGGTCTTGCCATCACCGACATGCAGATCGACTTTAAGGGTTTTTTCTACCAGGTTTCGACTGCCGAACCCATGAGCGTCATCACGCCCGAGGTGAAGGCCGCGCGCGAGAAGGCCATGAAGGTCCGTGCCGCTGCCGAGGCCAAGGCGCGCAAGGCCGCAGCCGAGAAGGCCGCTGCCGCTGCTGCTGCGGGGGAGGGCGCTGCGGGTGCCGGCGATGCTGCGGGCACTGCCGTCGCCCAGTCCGCTGCGGCTACCGGCTCCGATGCTCAGCACGATGAAGCTGCTGCCAAGGCCGCACTTAAGGCTGCCGAGCTGGAGGCAAAGCTCGCCGCCATGGATCCCGAGAAAGCGGCCAAGGTCCGCGCGGCGCTTGCCGCCAAGGCCGCCCGTGACAAGCAGAAAAAGGAGGCGTAAGGTCCATGGCACATCGCTCCGTTATTCCGTTTGGCCCGCAGCACCCGGTGCTGCCCGAGCCGCTTCATCTGGACCTGGTGATCGAGGACGACCGCGTCATCGAGGCAATTCCGCAGATCGGCTTTGTGCACCGCGGGCTCGAGAAGCTCACCGAAAAGCGCGACATGCATCAGTTTGGCTACATCGCCGAGCGCATTTGCGGCATCTGCGCCGTGGGCCACAGCTGCGGCTATGCCAGCGCCTGCGAGCGCATGCTCGGCATCGAGGTGCCCGGCCGCGTGCAGTATATCCGCACCATTTTGCACGAGCTTTCGCGCATTCACTCGCACCTGCTGTGGCTGGGCCTGCTCGCCGATGCCTTTGGCTTCGAGGCGCTGTTCTATCGTTCGTGGACGCTGCGCGAGCAGATTCTCAAGATCTTCGAGAGCACTTGCGGTGGCCGCGTGATCCTTTCGATTAACGAGATCGGCGGCCTTAAGCACGACATTGAGGACTCCGAGCTAGCGGGCATTGTCCAGACGCTCGATGCCATGCGTCCCGACTACGAGGCCCTGGTGCATACGTTTTTGGACGACGACAGCTGCGGCGAGCGCCTGCATGGCGTGGGCGCGATCAGCAAGAAGGACGCGCTGGATCTGTCGATGGTCGGCCCGTTCGGCCGCGCCTCGGGCGTGGACTACGACGTGCGCATGTTCGGCGACGGCGCCTATGCAGATCTGGCCGCGTTTGAGCCGATCGTCGCTACCGATGGCGACTGCTATGCCCGCTGCCAAGTGCGTTGTGCCGAGGTCACGCAGGCCATGGACATCATTAAGGAGCTTGCGGGCAAGATTCCGCACGACGGTATCGGTGGGCGCACCAAGCTTACGCCGGCCGACGGCGCGCGCGGCGAGGTTGTGATTGAGCAGCCGCGCGGCGAGGCGTACTACTATGTGCGCGGCAACGGCACCAAGAACCTGGACCGCTTCCGCGTGCGCACGCCGACGTCGCAGAACCTGGCGGGTCTGACGCATGCGCTGCAGGGCGTGCTCCTTGCCAACGTGCCCATGATCATCCTGACCATCGACCCCTGCATTAGCTGCACGGAAAGGTAGGCGCGGCATGAGTTTGCTGACATTTGCCAAGACGGCCTTGGGCTCTATGGTCAAGCAGCCGGTCACGGTGTGCTATCCGCAGGAGGGGCTGACGGCGCCCGAGCGCTTGCGCGGGCACATCGTCAACGACATGGACGTGTGCATTTGCTGCGGCATGTGTGCTCGCCGCTGCCCGGCGGGTGCGCTTGCGGTCGATCGCAAGGGCGGAACGTGGTCGATTGATCCGTACGCCTGCGTGGTGTGCGGCGAGTGCATCGAGAGCTGCCCCAAGCACTGCCTGACTATGGACACCGCCCGTACTCCGGTTGCGGCGGACAAGACTCCCACGGTAGAAACTAAGCCGGAATAACGCGTAGACGGGCCGGCGGGGCAAAATTGCCCCGCC
>CAJMMX010000079.1 GCA_905214615.1 uncultured bacterium
GGCCAGCCCGTGGGAGGCCAGGGCGCCGCTGACCGGTGGACGGCACCGAGCCGTCGCAAGACTTGAAGAAGGGGGAGGCCTCGCGGCCTCCCCCTTTTTTGCGTTTAAAGCCTGATCTAACAAACTCGCTGTGTTTTATGACCCTCGTTTGTCGCATCTTCCGTTAACGGGCTACAATAACTTAGTCTGTGCAATATGGAGGTGAACATGGCTGAAGCTGGTATCGGCGTTGATATCGTCGAGATTTCCCGCATGAAATCAATCCTTGAAAAGACGCCGTCGTTTGCTCGGCGTGTGTTTACCGAAGAAGAGTGCGCATATTGCGACGCTTCATCGCGTCCTGCAGCGCACTATGCGAGCCGTTTTGCTTCTCGTGAAGCGGTTCTCAAGGCTCTTGGTACGGGCTTTAGCCAGGGCGTCGGCCGCAAAGACGTCTCGGTAACGCGTGATAAGCTCGGAAAGCCTAAAGCAGTGCTTTCGGGTCGAGCGCTCGAGATTGCTCAAGAGTTGGGTGTCATTGAAGTTGCGCTTTCCATTACCTTGACGGGTGATTTGGCCGTAGCCAATGCCATTGCGATCACCGAGGATGCTCGACCCAAGCCTAAGGAAGAAAAGGTGAGCACCAAGGAACGCGTTGCACAAACATTTAAAGAGGCTCGCTCGGTTTTAGATGAGCTTGAGCAACTGCAAAATTCAGCTTTGACGGAGCATCAGGGCGATGCTTCGCAAGATACGCTAGGAGCATAGATGAAACCGGTTTTGAGTACCGAGGAAGTCGTTCGCCTCGAGGATATTATCGAACGCGAAGGAACTTCGAAGGCCGAGCTTATGGAGTTAGCGGGTGAGTTTGCCGCCAACGAGGTCTTGAAGCTCAATCCCGATCGGGTTCTCGTTCTGGTCGGTTTTGGTAATAATGGCGGCGACGGTTGGGTTGCCGCCGATATCCTGAGCCACAAGGGTGTGGACGTGGATATCGTTTCTCCGGTTGAGCCGGATGAGATTCCTGCTGCTTTGGCACGTCATGTTGCTCGTCGAACTGCCGGCCGCGATGTGCACGTTTGCGTCGGTCCCTCGCGTGACGAACTCGAGGTTTTGATCGATAAGGCGGATGTTGTTGTCGATGCAATTTTTGGTACCGGTTTCCACGGGAATCTGCGTGCGCCGTTCTCCATTTGGATTCCTACGGTCAATGAATGCGCCGATTGTGTCGTATCCATTGATGTCCCCTCGGGCCTGAATGCCGAGACGGGCGTTGTTGATGACGACTGCATTCGTGCCGAGCGCACGGTGACGATGATTGCGCCCAAGATTGGTCTGTATAGCGCTGATGGCCCTGAGTATGCTGGCGATTTGATCTGCGGCAATCTTTACGACCGTCTTGACGAAGTCATCGATGATGTTGACCACGCCGCCGAGATTGTCGAGCCCGGTGACTTAGTTGATTACTTTGCTCCGCTACCATCGAATATCGATAAGTATTCCCGTGGCTCTGTGCTTATTGTCGCCGGATCGGCGCAATATCCTGGTGCTGCCATTATGGCGGCCAAGTCTGCAGCTCGCGCGGGTGCTGGTTACGTGGCGGTCGCGGCTCCTGATGCCTGCGCCAATCTTATTCGCATGGCACTTCCTTCGATTCCCGTCTTTGCTATTCCGTCTGATTCCCGCGGCTCCTTTGGCGCCGCTGCGCGCATGACGGTGTGCGAGATCGCAAAGAAGTACAGCTGCGTGCTGTGCGGTCCCGGTATGACGACGTCTGCTGGCGCTATGCAGGTGGTTTCGGGCTTGCTCGAGCTTGATGTACCGCTAATTTTGGACGCCGATGCACTCAACTGCCTTGCTAAGATTGCCATTGACGGTATTGATAGTAACCCCGAGATGTATCGTCGTGAGCAGCCGTTGGTTATGACGCCGCACTATCGTGAGCTTTCGCGTTTGGTTGCCGGTGACGAGGTGAACGACCTTGGTACCGCGATTGCAGCTGCGCAGAAGGTTGTCTGGGCTGCAGGCTCCGACAATCTGGTGGTCATAGCCAAGGGGCCGACGACGGCTATCTGTGGCGTTGAGCGCGTGCTGCTGCCACTCTCGGGTCCGGCTTCTCTGGCAACTGCCGGTTCTGGTGATGTTCTCGCGGGTATTTTGGCCGGCACGCTTGCCACCATGCGCGACGAGATGGATCGTTGGGAGCTGCTGTATTCGTACGCCGTCGCACTTCACAGCTACGCCGGTTTTGCCGCGGCGACGGAGTATGGTGAGAAGAGCGTTATCGCGACCGATCTTATCGACTTGATCGGTCCTGCCATGGAGCTGGCGGCAAAGGATGCGCTCGAAGATCTGGGAATCATGGACGAAGGGTCGGATGACTAATCATGAATAAAGCCGATTTGACGCGCTGGTCCTGGGTCGAGATCGACCGCGGGGCGCTCCGTCGCAACACGAGAGCCTATAAGAACTTGTTGAATCCGCGTCAGCGCTTGTGCTGCGTGGTCAAGGCCGATGCTTATGGTCATGGAGCTGTTGAGTGCGCTAAGATCATGTATTCGGCTGGTGCCGACATGTTTGCCGTGGCGACGGTCAACGAGGGCGTTGGGCTCCGTCAGGGCGGAATTACTAAGCCCATCCTGATTCTAAGCGAGCCGCCTATCGAGGCTATTCCTGCATTGCTCGAGTTCGATATCATGCCCTCGGTCTATACGTCCGATTTTGCTCTCGCGTATGGCGAATGCGCCGTCGCGGCAGGCAAGGTGGGCAAGTACCATCTAGCCATCGAGACGGGCATGAACCGCATCGGTGTTCACTACACGCAGGTGCTCGACTTTGTTCGTGGTATTAGCTTCCATCGCGGTATCCAGTGTGATGGCGTCTTTACGCACTTCGCCACGGCCGATGAACCTTCGGGTTGGGACTACAAACTGCAGTGCCAACGCTTTACCGAGGCCGTTCAGGCCATTAAGGACGCGGGTTTTGAGTGCGGTATCGTGCACTGCGCCAACACGCCGTCCTCGATGCTCGATTCCTCGATGCATTTTGATATGATTCGCGCCGGCGTTGGCTTGTATGGCATGCAACCATGCGAGCTGAGTGGTCGCGTGATGCAGCTTGATCCCGTCATGAGCGTCCACGCGCGTGTGACGCGCGTGGCGCATCCTGCGATGGGCGAGGGCGTGGGCTACGGCTTTACCTACCGCGTACCGCGCACGCGCGTTCAGATCTGCACCCTTCCGATCGGTTATGCCGATGGCCTTTCGCGTACGCTTTCCAATCGTATGGACGTGCTGTATCGCGGCGAGCGTGTGCGTCAGGTGGGCAATATCTGCATGGACCAGTTTATGGTCGCCATTCAGTCCAACCCGGCGCATGAGATTCCCGAGGCCGAGTATGGTGACGAGATGATCATTGTCGGCCGCGATGGAGATGCCGAGATTACCATGGACGAGATGGCGCGCCTACGCGGCACGATTAACTACGAGGTCGCTTGCGGCTTTGGTATGCGTCTCGACAAGGTCTACGTGTAGGAGTCGCTATGGGCGTCATGCACATTCCCGGCCATAGCCATCAGGCGCCGCGTGAGGTCGCACTCGAGGAGATCGAGGCCGTTCTGGGCGATTGTCACCTTTGCCAGCTTTACCAGTCGCGCCACAACATCGTGTTTGGCGTGGGAAACCCCCGCGCTCGCGTGATGTTTATTGGCGAGGCGCCGGGCCGTAATGAGGATTTGCAGGGCGAGCCCTTTGTGGGGGCGGCAGGCGAGGACCTCAACGGCATTTTGTCGCTGGCGGGGCTCAAACGCGAAGACGTCTACATTGCCAACGTGCTTAAGTGCCGCCCGCCGGGAAACCGCAATCCGCGCCCCGAGGAAGTGCTGGCTTGCTCACCGTTTTTGCGCGAGCAGATTCGAAGCATCTGGCCCGATATTATCGTGACGCTCGGCAACCCCGCGACGCACTTTGTGCTTAAGACCGAGATTGGCATTACTAAGCTGCGCGGCAGGTTCCACCAGATGGGGCATTTTGTAGTAATGCCCACTTTCCATCCGGCAGCAGCGCTACGCAATCCGGCATGGCAGGAGCTGCTGGAGGAAGACTTTAAGATGCTGGGCGACTATCTGGAGCGACATCCCGCGCCAGAGGACGCCTCGGAATAATAAGGAGCGTATATGTCCCTGGAGCGCCTGGGGGTAGGCACTTACAAAACGGCTAGTGCTGCCGATACGGAGTACTTTGGCGAGCTAATTGCACCGTGCCTTGAGGACGGCGATGTGCTCATCCTGACCGGTGGCCTGGGAGTGGGCAAAACTCACTTTACCAAGGGCGTCTCGCGCGGGCTGGGCGATGGGCATATGGTTACGAGCCCTACGTTTGCGCTCATGGCCGTTCACGATCAAGGTCGTATTCCGCTGTTTCACTTTGATCTATACCGCCTGGAGCATGCCTACGAGCTCGAGGATACGGGCATTTTCGATGTGCTGGGCTATGAGGGTGCTTGCCTGCTGGAATGGGGCGAACAATTCCAGGACGAGCTGACGGATGAGTATCTTTCGGTGACGCTCAAGCGTGATGAGGGCGACAGCGATGTGCGAACGATAACGCTC
The DNA here is from genome assembly GCA_905214615.1 of uncultured bacterium. Taxonomy (GTDB): domain Bacteria; phylum Actinomycetota; class Coriobacteriia; order Coriobacteriales; family Coriobacteriaceae; genus Collinsella. The sequence goes on from CAJMMX010000079.1 coordinate 4,589, forward strand.
GAGGCGCACGGTGACCGCGCAATGGAGCTTTCCCATTTGATTGATAAGGCTGTACAAGATGAGCTTGCATAACGACAACGCGCTGGTGGTGGCGCTCGATACCTCGACCGACATGCTTGCCTGCGCGGCAAGCTGGATTGATGGGCAGACGGGCGAGACGAAGCTCGCGAGTGGCGACCACATGTGTCGCCGTCACGCCAACGTTGAGCTCGTGAATACCGTTGATGGCGTGCTGGCTCAAGCCGGTCTGAATCGCAGCGATGTTGGTTGCTACGTGGTCGGCCGCGGCCCGGGGTCGTTTACGGGCGTGCGCATCGGCATCTCCACTGCCAAGGGCCTCGCATGTGGTGCCAATGTTCCGCTGCTGGGCGTGTCGACGCTTGACGCTTGCGCTTGGACGGCGTGGAAGGCTGGCGTGCGTGGCAAGCTTGGTATCTTGGCCGATGCTATGCGCGGTGAGGTATATCCGGCGCTGTATATGCTGGTCGATGAGGGTCCCGAGCGTCAATTTGAGCGCGAACACGTGGTCAAGGCCGCCGTGGCGCTCGATGAGTGGCGCCAAGCAGCGGACTGGGACCAGGTTCAGCTGACCGGTGACGGTCTTGTGCGCTATGGCAAGCTGCTGGGTGAGGACGAGACCGCCCGCTGCGTGGAGCGCGACCTGTGGTGGCCTTCGGGCGAGGGCTTGCTGCTCGCGCACGCTGCGGGTGACGGCGATCCGGCCCGCGTCCTGCCGATTTACACGCGCCTTTCGGATGCCGAGGAAAACGAGCGCAAGCGTCTTGGTCTTGCCGAGAGTGCGTCGAGCGAAATTACGGGTGTTGCCGATGAGCTCGCCGGTCGTCATCTGCAGTTCCGTCCCATGGGCGCGGCGGATGCCGAGGGCGCGAGCGCGCTGGAGGCTGCCTGCTTTGAAGGTGCCGGACACGAGGCATGGACGCCGGGCATGTTCCTGTCCGAACTGGGCGAGGACGTCGCTGCGCCGCGTAGTTGGTGGGTGGCACACGACGACGGCAAGCTGCTGGGCCTTGCCGGCGGTATGGTCGTGGACGGTGATGTGCAGATTCTGGATGTCGCCGTCGACCCGGCACATCGCCGTGAGGGCATTGCCCGCAAGCTGCTGTCGCACGTGAGCTATGATGCCCAGATGCTCGGCTGCACCACGGCTTCGCTCGAGGTCGAGGACGGTAACGAGGGAGCGATCGCGCTTTATAACGCTCTGGGCTTTACCGAGGCTGGCCGTCGCCGCGGCTACTATGGTGCCGGCAAGGACGCCATCGTCATGACGGCTCCGCTGCCCCTGGTGCTTCCGGTCGACAATGCTTCGCCCGAGCCGACGGCGGCAGAGCAGCGCGTATGGCCGCTGCCTGCGCCTTGGCGCTCTGCCGAGGAACGTGTCGAGATTGAGCGTCGCCGCCTCGTACTCGCTATCGAGAGCTCCTGCGACGAGACGGCGGTGGCGATTATCGATGCGGATGGCAATATGCTGGCCAACCAGGTGTCGACGCAGATTGATTTTCATGCACGCTTTGGCGGCGTGGTGCCCGAGATCGCCTCGCGCAAGCACGTCGAGGTGATTGTGAGTGTCGTGGATGCGGCACTCGAGGACGCCGCAGCGTCGCTGGGCCTTACGGGCGGAGCCATTACACCAAGTGAGCTTGCCGCCGTGGGCGTGACACAGGGTCCGGGCCTGGTTGGCGCCCTGGTGGTGGGCGTCGCCTTTGCCAAGGGCTTTGCGTATGCTGCCGGCAAGCCGCTCGTGTGCGTCAATCATCTGGAGGGCCACCTGTTTGCCAACCTGTTGGCGCAGCCCGACCTCAAGCCCCCGTTTATCTTTACGCTTGTCTCGGGCGGGCACACCATGCTCGTGCACGTGAAGGCATGGGGCGACTACGAGGTACTTGGTGAGACACTCGACGATGCTGTGGGCGAGGCCTTCGACAAGGTAGCCAAGGCGTTGGGTCTGGGCTATCCCGGTGGCCCCATCATCTCCAAGCTGGCCGAGACGGGCAATCCCCGCGCGATCGATTTTCCTCGCGCGCTTAACAGCAGGGGGGACTATCGCTTCTCGCTTTCGGGCCTCAAGACGGCGGTGACGCTCTACATCGAGCAGGAGACCAAGGCTGGGCGCACGATTCACCTGCCCGATCTGGCGGCTTCGTTTGAGGCAGCCGTCTTTGACGTTCAGTACAAGAAGGCCAAGAACGCGCTGCATGCCACCGGATGCAAGGAATACTGCATCGGCGGCGGCGTCTCGGCTAATCCGCATCTGCGCGAGATGATGATCAAGAAGCTTGGGCGCCAGGGCATCCGCGTGACGGTGCCGCCTCTCTCGGCATGCACCGACAACGCCGCCATGATCGCGGAGGTCGCCCGCCG
>CAJMMX010000080.1 GCA_905214615.1 uncultured bacterium
AAGGGGTAGACGGCAAACACGGCGTCGGCATTGGAGTTGCGGATGACCGCCACGTCGGTGGTGTAGATAAGCGACTTGATGCGGCGGCCAAAGAGCGTAAAGCCACTGGCCTCCTCGATCTCGTCGGGCATGCGGAGGGCCGCCTTGCGCAGACGTCCGTCGATGGGCAGCGGCTCCATGGGAAGCAGTCCGTTGGGGGTCACAGCTACCTGGGGTTCGGTGAACTCGTCTGCGAGCTCGACCTCGGAGAAATCGACCGAGGCGACAATGTCCTCGTGAACCTCGGCGGGCACATCGATGGGGGCTTGGTCGTTTGCCGCGGCAGGCGTGTCGAAAGAGCTGGTGCCGACGAAGGCGTCGACGCGCTCATTTAGATCGTTGAGGGTATCCATGGAAGCTCGATTCTATGTGATGACGGCCGGCGCGATGCAGCCGGAATTGCGAATGCTAAACCGTTTGACGAGTTGATTTTTCCCCGCCGCGTCCTCCGTTAGACCGAAGGGCGGCGAACGTGAAGGAGCTGTGGTGGCGGTGATCGGGGTGCTATCTTGAAAGTCCCGTTTAAAAGAGAGGTGACGCGGTATGGAATTTTCGGCAATGTTGGGCTCGATTGGCCTATGCGTGGGCGCAATCGTAGCCGCCGCGGTCATCTACTTTGTGGTCACGGCCATTAAGGGCAAAAGGGCCGAACGCAAGGAGCGCACGATGCTTAAACAGCATCGCGACCAGCAGGGCAAACGCGCACAGAGATAGCTTGTTGAGTTTTGGATCCGTGCGCTAGCTGCGTTTTCGGATCAGGGCAATGTAGAAGCCCTCAAAGTCGCGGCTAGGCGGAATGGTCAGCGTGCCGGGCATACCGTTGGCGACGGACGAGACGTGGCTGGCGGCGATGGCCTCGGTGAGGGCGTTGCACTCGATGCGTGGCTCTTCGCCAACTTCCTGAGCACGGCGCGTTTCACTTTCGCTCGGCGTGCCGTCGAGGGGGATAAGCTCGCAATCCATGTGCTTGTCGAGGGCCTCTTGCAGGGCGTCCTCGTTTTCCTGCGGCAAGATCGAACAAGTCGAATAGACGAGCGTGCCGCCCGGTTTAAGGGCTCCCATGGCGCGGTCCAGAAGTGCTCGCTGCGAGCGGGCACACTTGCTCAGCAGCTGCTCGGTCAGGCCGCGCAGGCTTTTCTCGTTGCCGCTGATGACGGTGCCCGTGCCGGTGCAGGGGGCGTCGAGCAGGATGCGGTCAAAGCGGAAGAACTCGTCGAGCTCGCGTGCGTCGATGCGCATGACGGGCACGTTTTTTGCGCCTTGGCGGTGGAGGTTGGCTTCGAGCTTCTCGGCGCGGGGAATGCTCATCTCGCAGGCGGTAAGGTGCGCCTGCCCCTGCGTGAGGGCGGCGATCTGCGTCGTCTTGCCACCGGGGGCTGCGCACATGTCCAGGATGTCCTCGCCTGCCTGTGCGCCCAGGACCAGCGGCGGCATCATGGACGACAGGCTCTGCAGGTAGATTTTGCCGTCGCGGTAGATGTCGAGATCCCACAGATCGGAAACCTGGGCCTCGGGCAGGATAAAGGCGTCCGGGTACCAGGCGACAGCGTTGTGGGCGATGCCGGCGGCATCGAGCGCCGCAGCGATGTCCTCGGCGGTTGCCTTGAGCGTGTTGGCGCGCAGCGTGACCGGGCGTGTGGCCGCGGCGCCGAAGCCCTCGATCATGAGCTCGGCATCGGCGGGCGCATAGGCGCCGGCGACCGTGTCGACCATAAAGCGCGGCAGGTCGGCGGCGCAAGGAAGGGCGGCAAGCTGGTCGGAAAGCTCGGTGGCGGCAAACTGCCTGAGCTTGAGCTCGGCCTTGACCTGCTTTTTCTGCTTACGACGACGCGGCTTGGACATCCGTCTTTCCTTCCCATTCCATTACATGTCGAGTGTTTAGTACTGGCTCTCGTGCTTGCTAAAGAAGTCGAAGCGCTGGGGCAGCGGCTTTACGCGGTGCTCGCCGGGCTTCTCGCCCAAGCTCTCCACAAACTCATCCGTGGAGGCGAAGATGTTATCCCAGCTAAAGAAGGCGACCGGGTCGATGTCGAAGTACTCGCAGATGAGCTCGCAGCCGGCAGGGACGATGCCGTGCATGAGCACGGTCACCACGCGCAGCTCGGTAAAGGCGTCGACGAGCGCCTGCGTCATTGCGGCGTTTGCCTCGTTACCCTCGAGCTTGTTGGCGGCCTTGGAAGCGTCGCTCCAGCGCTTGTTGGCGGCGCGCAGGTAGTCGTCGCACACGGCAAGCGCGCGGTGCGTCTCGAACTTGTACATAGCCTGCTCAAAGGCGAGAGCTGCCTGCTCGGCGGCTTCGACCACGGTGTCAGAAGCGGCACCGGCGGGGATGCAGCCGTTGCGGTAGGGGCTCTCGTCGCCTTCCTTGACGGCGACGCCGTAGAAGCAGCTGCGGGCCAGACGGTTGAACACGCCGGTCAGCAGCGCGCTCTCCTTAAGGGCCGGGTCGATAACGCGCTTGTCGTCGCAGGCGCGTACCTCGTTGCCGTCCTTGTCCTTGCCGGTCACACGCGTGTCGTATGCCTTGGGGCTAAAGCTCACCGGCTTTTCGGATAGGCCGAGCGACAGCCAGTGCGCGCGCATCTGCTCGCAGGTATAGTGGTTGAGCAGGTCGTCTGCCGGCGGGGGAGGCGTCTGCGAGGACGAGCTGGCCTTTTTGCCCATGTAGAGCAGGTGGTAGCAGGCGCTGACGGTGCTCTGCGTGAGGTCCCAGCCCAGGGCCTCCCACATGGCGGTCTGCGCGATGCAGTAGAAATAGATGTTGTCCTGACCGATGAACTGGTAAATCTGAGCGTCGTCAGAGCACCACCAGTCGCGCCAGTCGAGCGAGCTGTGCTGGTAGGTGGGTGCGGGCACCTGCGTGGAGTCGGCGGCGGGCTCGCCCATGAGGGCGGCATCCTGGGCGGCGACGCCCTCGGTCACGCCGGCGGCCTTGGCATCGCGCGCGAGCACGGTACGCGTATAGCTGATGGGCGCCCACAGGCTCTCGGGCCAGCACCAGCAGGTGACGTCGGAGACGCCATCGACCTCGGGCACCGGAACGCCCCAGTCGATGTTGCCGGTGATGCGGAAGGGCACGAGTGCCTTGCCGCTGCGGAAGCGCACGCCACCGTTGGCGAGCACCGCGTGGGCGTCGTCGCGCTCCTTCCAGCTGGGGAAGGTGACGGTAAAGCTGCTCTTGTTGCCCTCGGGCTCCAGCACGGTGTGCTCGGGGAGCTGGTCCTCGACGGCATCGAAGGCCTCGCGGAACTTGTTCTGGATGTAGAGCTGAGCCGGCAGCAGCCACTCCTCCATGGTCTTGGAGACCACGGAGCGAACCTGCGGGTTCTGGGCGAGCTTGGCGGTGTAGGTCTTCATAAAGTCGAGGTAGGCCGGCAGGTCAAAGTAGAGATTGTCGACCGGGCGCAGCTCGGGCACCTCGCCGGTGAGCTGGCTCTTGGGCGCGATGAGCTCCTCGGGCTCAAACTGGTGGCCCAGATCGCACTCGTCGGCATAAGCCTTCTCGGACTTGCAGCCCTGGATGGGGCAGCGGCCGATGACCTGGCGGCCGTTGAGGAACGTGCCGGCCTTGGCATCGTAGAACTGCAGCGTGGAGCGCTTGGAGATGGTGCCCTGCTCGTGCAGGCGCTCGATAATCTCGGCAGTCACCTCGTTGTGGATCTGGGCCGCCGGCTCAAGGCCCGAGCCGCCGTAGATGTCGCAGCTGATGTTGTAGTTGTTGAGGGTCGCGGCCTGGCGGGAGTGATTGGACTCGACATACTCGCCGATGGACTTGTCGTAGCCCTCGTTCTCCTTGAGCTTGCGGTAGCTCTCCATGATGGGCGAACCGTAGCAGTCGGTGCCCGAGGTGAAGATGACGTTTTCGCGGCCCAGGCGGTCGCGCAGGAAGCGGGCGAAGAAGTCGGCCGGGACAAAGACGCCGCCGACGTGGCCAAAGTGCAGACCCTTGTTGCCGTAGGGCTCGCCGGCGGTAACGATGGCGCGGCGCGGCCAGCTGGGACGGTCGTTCATGGAGTATTTGGATGCCATGGGACTCCTTCGCATATAGGTAAGAGCGCGGCCGGGCACGGGGTTCGGCGGCGCGGTGGTCAATTCGTGCATATCGTTCGACATTATCGCACATGCGGGCGGGTGCGTGGCAGGGGCGCTATCCTAAGATGCTATGAATGAGATTTCCAACATACATGCGTTTGAAGACGAGGATTTCCTGCACGCCTGCTTTGTGTGGGGGATGGCCGTGCTTGGCGCATTTGCCGTGTGCTTGGTGCCGGTGTTTATGCTGCTGGGTGGGCCTGCGGATCTGGATGCGGCCGACGCGGGCGGCTGGACGGCGGTCTTGGGCTGGATAGTCGGCTTGGCTGCGGTCTCAATGGCATCGTTTGCCGTGCACGAGCTGGTGCATGCGGTGTTTTTTAAGCTGCTGGCGCCTGCGGGCGCGCAGGTGACCTTTGGGGCGAATCGCGAGACGGCGATGATCTATGCCTGCGCCGAGGGCGTTGTGTATTCGCGCCGGCGGTACATGGCGGTTTGCCTGGCGCCGACGGTTGTTGTGACGACAGCATTTGCCCTGGGGTTTGCGTTCTCGGACTATCCGCTGCTGTGCTACCTGGCGGCTGGTCTGCACTTGTCGGGCTGTGTGGGTGATTGGTATTACGTGCGGACCATTCTGCGCGACCGCCGTATCGTCGCCTGCGAGGATACGTCCTTTGGCGTGCGCTTTTTCGCAAAGTAGTCTTTTTGGGACGGGGCTATTTTAGCTGCCATGATGTCGGGGTGAGTTTTCTGGGACGGGGATGTCGATGAAGTCGTTGTTGCTGCATGCGTGCTGTGCACCATGCTCGCTTGAGCCGGTTCGCCTGCTGCGCGAGGAGGGGTTTGAGCCCACGATTTGCTGGACCAATCCCAATATTCAACCGCGCGATGAATGGCGGCGGCGTCTGGACGAGCTGCGCCGGTGGTGTGCCGATGGCGACATCGAGCTCATCGAGGCGGGGGAGGACCGCGAGCGCTGGGAGGCCGGCGTGGCCCCGCTGGGTGCCGATCGGCCCCGTCGCTGTCGCTCGTGCTATGCCTTGCGCTTGGCCGAGGCATGCCGCGTTGCCCAGGAGCGCAGGTTTGAATATGTGGGTACGACGCTCGCCGTCTCGCCGTATCAGCTGTTCGACACCTGCAATGACGTGCTTGAGCGTTTGGCGGCCGCCCATGGGCTCACCCCGGTGATTCGCGATTTTCGCCCGTATTATCCCGAGGCTACGCGCCGTTCGCGCGAACTGGGCATGTATCGACAGAACTACTGCGGCTGCCGCTTTTCTGCTGTCGAGGCGGCCATGGACCGCGCCCGCATCCGCGACGAGCGCAAAGCCGCCAAAAAGTAGTTCGTTTGGGACGTCAGCCTGCTAGGATGTAGAGCGGACTTTAGCTATATAAGGAGTATCCGACGTGTCTATGCGTACCGATGATTTTGACTACAACCTTCCTGAGGAACTGATTGCCCAGGCTCCTGCCGAGCCGCGCGACTCCTGCCGCCTGCTGGTGGTGGATCGCAAAGGCTCCCAGGCGGGGAAGCCGCTGGAGCACGGCGGTACCGTTGAGCACCGCATCTTCCGCGACATCATCGACTATATCGAGCCGGGCGATGTGCTCGTCATCAACAAGACGCGTGTGATGCCGGCCCGCCTGATCGGTCGCAAAGCCGGCTCGGGTGGCGTGGTCGAGACGCTGCTGCTCAAGCGCCGTGAGGATGTTGACCCGCTGGGCCACGTTTGGGAGTGCCTGGTCAAGCCGGGTAAGCGCCTGAAGCCCGGTGCTCAGATTGAGTATCGCGCCGGTGGCGCCCATGCGCCCGAGGGGGCTCCCGTGGTGCTGACGGCCGAGGTCATCGACTTTGTCACCGATAGCCGCGGAGGCCGTCTGGTGCGCTTTGAGCCGGCCGGCTGCAATGCCGCCGGCGAGCCGCGCACGCTCGACGAGGCCATTCATGCTGCCGGTCACGTGCCGCTGCCGCCCTACATTACCGATTACGAGGGCGATCCCGAGAAGTACCAGACCGTCTACGCCATGAAGGAGGAGCACTCGGCTGCCGCTCCCACGGCGGGTCTGCACTTTACGCCCGAGCTTATGGCTGCCATCGAGGCCAAGGGTGCCAAGTTTGCCGCCGTCGAACTCGAGGTGGGCATCGATACCTTCCGTCTGGTGGAGGAGGACGACCCCACGCAGCACGTGATGCACACCGAGCGCTACCACGTGTCGCAGGAGGTTGTCGACGCCGTGCATAAGGCTAAGGCCGAGGGACACCGCGTGATTGCTGTCGGTACCACCGCAGTGCGCTCGCTCGAGAGCGCCTTTGACGCTGAGGCACCGGTGTCCGATCCGGCCGTGACGGCGCGCTATTTTGAGGGCCGCGAGGACGGGGCCGATACACTTGGCCGCGGTGACATCGTGGTGCGCGAGAACGCCACGACGCAGCTCTACCTCATGCCCGGATCGACCTATCACGTGGTCGACGCGCTGATCACAAACTTCCACGTGCCGCGCTCCACGCTCATGATGCTCGTGAGCGCGCTTGCCACCCGCGACCAGATCATGGATGCCTACGCCGCTGCTATCGAAGAGCGCTACCGCTTCTTCAGCTTTGGCGACGCCATGCTCATTTTGTAGATTACGGCGTTTTCCAAACGCCGTAACCGGCCGACGCTGCGCGGGCCGCATTTGGACAATCTGA
>CAJMMX010000081.1 GCA_905214615.1 uncultured bacterium
GAGCGTTTGGCGCGGTGTGCTCGACAAGTCCAAAAAAGTCTACTCACTTGCATCTAAGGCGCACCAGAAAGGCAAAAACCGCCGCGAAAAGGGTCCGGACCCCGTTCGCGGCGGCTGTTTGCGTTGGTTTTGCGACGGTTTTGCCCGCTTGCTACTCGCTGTAGCGGGTAGCGATGGCGGCTTGTACCATGCCGGCGCTCATGAGGTAGGTCACCAGGAAGTAGCCACCGTATGCTGCCAGGAAGATTGCACAGGTGAGGCCCACGGTGCCGCCGATGCTCATATCTCCGAACGTGCTCACCAGCTCGATGATCACCTTAAGTGCCACAAAGGAGTGCGCCAGGCCCACTGCCAGCGGGAACAGGAAGAATACCGCTTGCTGCGCCATCACCGAATGGCGAATCTGGCGGTCGTCACAGCCAATCTGTGCCAGCACACGATAGCTGCGGCCGCCGTCGGCCACATTGGAGAGCTGCTGGATCGACAGAATCGCCGCGCACGCAACGACCAGTACAAAGCCAATGTAGATGGCCAGATAGCTAATCATGCCGTTCATCTGCGCCGCCTGCGTATACATCTCGGAGCGCGTGATGAAGACTCCCCATGACCCCGGCTCCTTGCCGTCAACGATCAGATTGTCGAGCAAGGTGTATTTAATGCTCTCGTCTGCCTCGGTCGTATCCATCCCCTGTTTGTAGTTAACGAGCAGGCTACTGGAATACGGCTGCAGATTAAGTTGGGACAACAGCTCGTCGGCAACGACGACGGTACCCGGATTACTGCCCATCGCCGAGTTGGCGATGGCCGCCGTGTCCTTGTCCGACTTATCGGTTGCGGGCTTGAGCTCATGCCCGCCCAAGGTGAGGGTATGGCCGCCGGCCATGTATTTGGTGTACATGTCGCCCAGCTCACCGCCCATATCACACGTAAGCAAGTACTGGTCCCGGCCAATGCTCACCGGCTCCTCGCCCATCATCTGGCGCAGTTTATTGTACTGGCTCGCCGGCGTCACAAACAGACCCATCGTATCGGCATTGCTACCCCCGAGCGCCTTGGGAAGCTTTTCGCCCATGGTCTTGCACATCTCACTTGGAGTCACCGAAGGATCCGAGCCGCCAAGCGGGTAACTCAGATACGAATCGATCTGCACATGCTCACCGGCAACATCGGCGATACTGACCTTCTTGCCGGTCTCGTCGTTGTTGTCCGCCGGCTTGCGCTCGCCATGCCATGCAGCGTACAAATCGACCGTTGCATCGGCCAGCGCCATGCGATCAGCCTCAGACGGATTGACATACTCTTTGTAGTAGTCGAGCGTATCGGTCGTGTAATAGATGTACGTCTGTGACACGTCAACAGGGTTATAGCGCTCCAGATTCTCGTTCATCACGTTGGCAATCGACATACCGCACGTCACCGAGGTAATGGCGAGGAACAGAATCATCGCGATGACGCCCATCGAAAAGCACACCGTGTTGACCTTGGCCGAAAGCTGACGCACGGTAAACATATTGAGGCCGCGCCAATACACGCTGCGCAGGCTCTGCAGCAGCTTGATAAGCATGCCCGAGAGTCCCCAGAACAGCGCAAAGGTGCCCACGGTAACCATAGCGGTCGTAATGCCAAACTGGCTCATGGCCTCTTGCAGCTTGCTGTCCGTCGCGGTTAGCGGGAACCCATCACGTAGCAGACGGTAATAGGCCACGCCCACAAGCACCACGCCCACGGCAAAGATGGCAATCGCGATCCAGGGGTTGCGTGTCTTGATGCTCTCGTTGCGACGCTCGGCACCCATGAGCTCAATGAGCTTAGTGCGACGCACGGCACGAAGGTTCAGCAGTAGCGTGAGCACAAACATTACGAGCATGCAGGCAAGGGTCAGGTTGAACGCATGCACCGAGAAGAAGAAGTGGAAATTGGCGATCTGTGTCTTAAAGAGCGAGGCAGTAAAGAACGTCATGAGCTGGGAGAGTCCCACACCCAGCACAATGCCGGCGACAAAGGCCACGACCGATACTATCACGGTCTCGAGCGCCATGATCGTGGCGACGCGCCCGCGCCCCATGCCGAGCACCTGGTACAGGCCAAACTCCTTCTTGCGGCGTTTCATAATGAAGTTGTTGGCATACACCATCAAAAAGGCCATGACGCCGGCCAAAAAGTACGTGAGGTAGCCGAGCATGCTGCCCATGAGCTCGGACAGTCCCTGCTCCTTGATGCCGGCAATGTCGACCTGCATCGAGACGGTATTGAAGGCATAGAAGACCGTGACACCCAGGGTGAGCGTCAAAAGGTAGACGAGGTAGTCGCGGCCGGCGCGGCGGACGTTGCCCCAAGCGAGTTTACAGAGCATCGGAGCCCTCACCGCCCATCATGGCAACGACCTCCATAATGCGGTCGAAGAACTCGCGGCGGTCGGTGTCGCCGCGGCGCAGCTCGGTGAAGATCTTGCCGTCGCGAATAAACAGCACACGGCTCGTGTAGCTGGCGGCAAAGCTGTCGTGCGTGACCATGAGCACGGTGGCACGCAGGCGACGGTTGAGGGCCTCCAGGCTCTCGAGCAGCAGGCGAGCGCTCTTGGAATCGAGGGCGCCGGTGGGCTCGTCGGCCATGATCATGGTGGGGTCGGTGACGAGCGCGCGAGCCGCGGCAACGCGCTGCTGCTGACCGCCGGACATCTGGTAGGGATACTTGTCGAGCACCTGGCTGATAGACAGGCGCGCTGCCACATCCTGCACTCGGGTCGAGATCTCTGCCGAGTTTGTGCGGGCGATGGTGAGCGGCAGGGCGATGTTCTCGCGTGCCGTGAGCGTATCGAGCAGGTTGGAGTCCTGGAAGATAAAGCCGAGCTCCTCGCGGCGGAACTGCGAGAGCTTGGCCTGCTTCATGCGTGTTACGTCCTGCCCGTTGATGCGGATGGTGCCGCTCGTGGCGCTATCGATGGTCGACACGCAGTTGAGCAACGTCGACTTGCCCGAGCCCGAGGCACCCATGATGCCCACGAATTCGCCGCGGTTGACGGTAAAGTTGACGTCGTTGAGCGCGCGGGTCACGTTGCCCAGCGCTCCGTATACCTTTTCGAGATGCGCGACCTCCAGTATCGGGGTCGCCATGTGTGTGGTTTGCATACCGAGTCCTTTCTTGCGATTAGTCTACGGCATCTATAGTCGCAAGAAGCCGAGTCGGCTACCATCGATATGGCTTACGCTTGCCTTACCGTTGTGTAAGGTACGGGTAGCTAGCCTGTCACGTGTTGATGTTGAGAGAGGACTCCTGTTGAAGACTGTTCATGTTGCCGCTGGGATCATTCGCAAGGAAGGATCTGACGAGCTGCTTGCCGTGCAGCGCGGCTATGGCGACATGCAGGGACTTTGGGAGTTTCCCGGCGGCAAGCTCATGCGCGGCGAGTCGCCCGAGGACGCCGTACGCCGCGAGCTCATGGAAGAGCTGCAGGTAAAAGTCACCAACCTGCGCGATTTCTACACCGTCGAGTATGACTACCCCGATTTCCATCTCTCCATGGAGTGTTACTACTGCTCGCTCGCCGATGAATCCGATGAGCCCCAGAAGCACGACCGCCAGCTCGATATCCGCTGGATTCCGCGCACCTCGCTTGCCACGGTGGAATGGATGCCCGCCGACAAGGGGCTCATTGATGCCCTGATTGAGCTGAAGGAAGATCGGCTCGAGGCCAACGGCACTGCCAACAACGCCGAGGCCACCGCGACCGACGAGCCCGCCACCAAGCCCAAGCGCGCACCTAAGCGCCGCAGCAAGAAGCGTCCCAAGCCCGGTCTGCTCGACGGCATCGATACCTCGGACCTCTCCGCTGACGAGCGCGAACTGGTCCGCCGTCGAGCCGCCATCAAAAAGTCCATGAAGGGCAACAAGCGCGCCAACACCAAGCCCGAGCTGCTCGTACGACAGCGCCTGCGCGCCGCGGGCCTTACGGGTTATCGCTTGGAATGGAAGGTTCCCGGCAAGCCCGACATCGCCTTCCCCGGCCGCAAGATCGCCATCTTTGTCAACGGTTGCTTTTGGCATCGCTGCCCCAAGTGCAATCCCAGCCGGCCCAAGCGCAATGTTGAGTTTTGGGAGGCAAAGTTCCGTCGCAACGTCGAGCGCGACCGTGCTGCCGTGGCAGCACTCACTCAAATGGGCTGGACACCCATAACCATCTGGGAATGCGAGCTCAAAAAAGACTGCATCGACGCCACGATGGAGCATGTCATCGAACAAGTACGCGCCGCCGCGCCGCAGCGCTAGGAACGAGCCGTCCACACGCTCCACACAGGCGAGCCACATCCGCGCCACAAACCTTAGAAAGCCCTTAAGCCCCCAACCTTTCAAAAGTGTTGTGCAATAGCTTTGACCTGCGGTTTCATGGTTACATCAAACCTGATTAAACCTTTCTTTAGCGCTTCCTTATCTGCACTCGCGGCATAATACTGCCAACGCACGGGACCTAGCAGCATACCCCGAGCGCAACCTTTTGGTGGACATCGAGGAGGCCGCATAAGCATGCATTCTTCCAATGACGCAACACAGCAGCCATCCCTAAAGCATGCAAACCTTTTCTCCTTCCCCCCGACGCAGAGAGACGGCCTCCTCGACTCCCCCACCACAAAAGCCAAACGCTCAACCAACCAGAGCCACAACTTGCGAGCATCCTTCGAAAAGCTCCAAGCATCCCTAGACAAGGCGTTCCCCGAACAGGCAAGAGCAATCTAAGCCCATTGCGCTTTATACTGATGCCATGCGAAACATGGATCACATAGAATTGCACCGCGGAGGACGCGAGGAAGCGTTTCCCGAGACCGCCGAAGACTGGCCCTATATTGCCGAACGCGCAGAATTCGCTCGCTATCCGGGCAATTCCGTCCCCTGGCACTGGCATTCCGAAGTCGAGCTTTTCTACATGGAGCAGGGAGCGATTGACTATCGAACGCGCGCGGCTCATGAACACGTGCGCTTTGAGGAAGGGTCCGCCGGCTTTATCAACGGCGGCGTTTTGCACAGCACGCTGCAATCACCCAATTCGGCACCAGCCATTCAAATGTTGCATATCTTTCAGCCGTCGATGCTCGGCGATCCCGCGGGACGCCTTCAAAAGCGCTATATCAATCCTTTGCTGCAATGTCGAGGCGTCGATGTGCTCAAATGGTCGCCCACCAACCCCGACGATATGCCCTTTATCGATTTGCTAAAGAGTTCCTTTAGCCACGACCTTCAACGGCCGCAGAATGAGATGGCGCTTCGAAATAACTTGTCAGAGCTCTGGATTCAGATTTACGCCAAGGCCGAACCGCTCTTTTCCTCCGACGGCGCCTCTTGGATGACCAGCCGCGACGTACAGTTCAAGGCAATCCTGGACTTTATCCGCGCAAACTATGCAGCCGCTATAGATGTGCCCCAGATGGCATCTGCAGCCGGCGTAAGCGAAAGAGAGTGTTACCGCATTATCGAAACTTGTGCAGGAACGACCCCGGCGGCATATCTACGCGCATACCGCATAAACCGTGCTTGCGAACTTTTGGCACACACCACGCGAACGGTACAGACAGTCGCGCGCCAATGCGGATTTATAACGGCAAGCCATCTTGGCCAGGTATTTAAAGAACAAATGGGGTGCACTCCTTCGAGCTATCGAGCAGCGAGGCAGAATCTCGATAGCACCAGGCAGAAATCCCGCTAGCCTTTCTTCTGTCACCGCATCAAACTTGCAGGCAAACAATAGAGAGGAGCAATCATATGAAGCACTTTGACCATATCGTACTTGACGTTGATGGGACATTGGCAGATACAGAAGAAAGCGTTCTATCATCGCTTGTCCAGATTGTCCAAGAAGAGACCGGCAAAACGCTCCCCCGACACGAGCTTGAATTTGCCCTCGGCATACCCGGCAAGGATGCCCTTGAGAAACTTGGAATCTACTCGCAGGCAACGTTGGATCGCTGGTGCCAAGTTGCCGCCAGCTTTAAAAGCACCATCAGCGTGTTTCCAGGTTTGCTTGAAGTCATCGCAACACTCGCCGATAGCGGCTGCAAACTTGGCATCGTCTCCTCACGTGCACGCGACGAATACACAGACGAAATTGCACCCCTTGGCTTCGATAAGTTTTTTGAACACATCATCCTTGTCGAAGACACAACCGAGCACAAGCCTTCGCCCGCACCCATGCTCGAATATCTCCGACGTACGGGCGCGAATCCTGGCAACGTCGTCTACGTTGGCGACACCGTCTACGACGAACAATGCGCAACTTCAGCAGGGGTCAGTTTTGCCCGAGCAGCATGGGGATCACACCAAGATATCCCAAACGCCACCTACAACCTCAAAACCCCCAACGACCTACTAACCCTAACAACCAAATAACCCACGCGTCCCACCCTTTCAGTCCCAACACCACAAGGGCGACGACCTCGAGTAGGTCAACCTGGGAGGGACGAGGGCTTAGTTCCCCAATCTTTCCGCAGGGGGCAAAAAGCAACGTCTTATTTTTCCGACACTAACGCCACAAGGGCGATTGAGCAGGACGGTTTGGGCGGGTCCCGTACTTAGTTTCCAAAAT
>CAJMMX010000082.1 GCA_905214615.1 uncultured bacterium
GGCGCCCGAGCCTATAGACGTCAGCCCGCAAGATGACGAGCCGACCGCCCGCGTTTCCGAGGAGCCCGACTCCCCGGACACCGGCGATTCCGAATCAAACGCCGAGACCGACACCGTCTCTCCCGGTGACACAGCCGAAATCGACGTTGCCGCCGTTGAGGCCAAGCTCAAAGACCCCGGCTCGACCATGAGCTTTGAGCCCCTGACCGAGGAGCGCATCGAGACCGACTCGACCTATGATGCCGGCACCACCACGCAACTCATGTGGGGCGCCCGCTCCGACGTTGGCTGCGTGCGCCCGCACAATGAGGATTCCTACCTGGTGCAGTCGCCGCTCTTTTGCGTATGCGACGGCATGGGTGGTCACGCTGCCGGCGAGGTGGCCTCTTCCATCGCCGTTGAGACTATTGCCAAGACGGCCCCGCAGTCCGCCGACGCCGCACGCCTGGCGGCAGCCGTCGAGGCCGCTAACGCCGCCGTAATCGAGGCCGCCTTGAATGGCCTGGGCAAGCCCGGCATGGGCTGCACAGCCACTTGCGCCTATATCGAAAACGATACGCTCGCCATCGCCCACGTGGGCGACTCGCGCGCCTACCTGCTCCACGAGGGCACGCTCATCCGCGTGACCCGCGACCACTCCTATGTGGAAGAACTCGTGGACGCCGGCGAGATTACGGCAGACGAGGCTCGCGTCCACCCCAACCGTTCGGTCATCACCCGTGCGCTGGGCTCGGACCCCGCCATGTATGCCGACCACTTCACTCTGCATATCGAGGAAGGCGACCGCCTGATCCTGTGCTCCGACGGCCTTTCGAGCATGATTCCCGATAGCGATATAGAGAACATCGCCACGCAGTCCTCAACCGCGCAAATCTGCGTCGACAACCTAGTGGACGCGGCGCTTGCCGCCGGCGGCCACGACAACGTGACCGTAGTAGTCGTTGACCTGGTTGACGACGGCGTTATGCGCGAGGCGCAGCGCGTGCGTCGCCGCAACATTACTATCGCCGCCATTCTGGCCCTCGTCTTTGTGCTGGCAGCTGGCATCTGGGCCTACACGGGTGTCACCGGCTCGTACTACCTGGGTACCTACCAGGGCAATGTCGCCGTCTGGCGCGGCCTGCCCGGCAAGCCGCTCGGACTCAAGCTCCACTGGCTCGAAAGCGAAACCAGCATCAAGCTATCCGACCTGCCCGAAGACACGCAAAACCGCCTCAAGGCGGGCATTCCGCAAACAAGTGTCGACGATGCGCAGGACACGATATCCAAATACCGCCACCAGATCGACGAGGAGCAGACCCGCCAGGTGATTGACGCGCAAACGATTCGCGACAACACCAATCAGGGATCGACCTCCGAATCAGATTCCGAGAAAACCGCCGAACAGTCCGCCGAGGCCGAAGCCTCCGAAAAGAACTAGAAAGGGAGTGCCGCTTATGAGTCGCCGCAACACCGAGCTGCTCTTGCTAATCGCCTCGGCGTTCCCCGTCATCCTGCTGTATGCGATGTACGTGCTCACCGCGGGCGCCGCCATCTCCTTTGAGACGCTCGCCGTGCCGATCGGCCTCTTTGCCGCCTTCGCCGCGGCACATATCGCCGTGCGCATCTTGGCGCCCGGCGCCGACCCCGCCATCCTACCCATCGTATTTATACTTTCGGGCATCGGCATCACGTTCGTGACACGCCTCGCCCCCGCTCTCGCCATCTCACAGCTCATCATCCTGTTTGTCTCGGTGGCCCTGATGGTGGGAACGCTCGCGTTGGTTAAGAACCTCGACGTAGTCATGCGCTACAAGTACACCTTTGGCATTATCGGCATCATTCTGTTGATGCTGCCTATCTTTATCGGCACCACGATCTCGGGCTCCAAGCTGTGGATTCGCATCGCGGGCTTTACCATCCAGCCCGGCGAGTTCGCCAAGGTCTTTATCGTGCTGTTCCTGGCCGGGTACCTGGCCGAGAACCGCGAGCTGCTCTCCATCTCCAACCGCAAGATCCTGGGCTTTAAGATCCCTCGCCTGCGACTGCTGCTGCCGCTGTTTGCCGTGTGGGGTGTGTGCCTGCTCGTCGTCGTCTTCGAACGCGATCTGGGTTCGGCCGTGCTGTTCTACACCATCTTCTTGCTGATGCTCTACGTTGCCACGGGGCGCTTTTCGTATGTCGTTATCGGCCTTGCGCTCTTAGCCGTTGGAGCCGTGGGCGCCTACAAGTTCCTGTCTCACGTTCAGGTGCGTTTCCAGGTTTGGGTCGATCCGTTTAAGGACGCCCAGGGCCAGGGCTACCAGATCGTCCAGTCGCTCTTCTCGCTTGCCGATGGCGGTCTGGTCGGTGTTGGTATCGGCAACGGCATGGCCAACAACATCCCTGTCGTCGAGTCCGACTTTATCTTCTCGGCCATCGGCGAGGAGATGGGCCTTTTGGGCGGCGGCGCCGTGCTCATCCTGTTTATGCTCTTTGCCGTGCGTGGCCTCACCACGGCTGCCCGCGCTAAATCCGACCTCGCCGCCTTTAGCGCCACGGGCCTTACGGCCGCCATCAGCTTCCAGGCCTTTTTAATCGTGGGCGGCGTTACCCGCCTGATCCCGCTGACCGGCGTCACCCTACCCTTTATGAGCCAGGGCGGTTCCTCGCTGCTGGCAAGCTTTATCATCGTCGCGCTCCTGCTGCGCGCCGGTGACGAAGCGACCGGACGCGAGGCCGAGCTTACCGGCACCGGCACTATGGCCGCCATCACCGATGATCAGGTCGCATCTGCCGCCGCCCCGACGGGCACGCGCTTTGCCACCTCGTCTTCCTACGGCAGCGGCAGCCATTCCGTCGGCTCGCGCATGCGCCGTCGCCTGCTCGACACGCCTGAATCCGGTGTGCTCGGCCGCGTTGCGCTCGCCAACCGTCTAACCCGTGCGGTGCTCGCCTTTACGGCGCTATTCGCCATCCTTATCGGCAACCTCACCTATGTCCAGGTCATCAAGGCCAAGGACTATCAGGACATGCCGACCAACAACCACACCATCGCCCGCTCCAAGTACATCCAGCGCGGTTCCATCATCACGTCCGACGGCGTGACGCTGGCCGAGTCGCTGCAGCAGGAGGACGGCACCTACGTACGCTCCTACCCCAACGGTAACCTGGCAGCGCACGTGGTTGGCTACGTGAGCCAGCAGTATGGCACCACCGCCATCGAGAGCGTCATGAACGACACGCTCACCGGTTCTAAGGACTACTCCAGCTGGAACAACGCCATCGCGTCGCTCGCGGGCCAGACCCAGCCGGGCAACACCGCCAAGCTCACCATCGACTCGCGCATCCAGACGGCGGCCGAGCAGGCACTCAAGGGCTTTAAGGGCGCTGTAGTGGTCATCGACCCGCGTACCGGCGCGGTGCTCGCATGTGCCAGCTCGCCCACCTACGACAACACCAACATCGACGCCCTACTGCAGGCTGGCGGCGGCGAGGACGGCTCTATGTACAATCGCGCCATGGACGCGCTGTACACGCCGGGCTCCACGTTTAAGGTCGTTACGCTTTCCGCGGCACTCGAGACCGGCACCGCCAGCCTTACCAGCACCTACCAGGCGCCCAGCTCCATGGACATCGGCAACGCACCGGTCACCAACTATGCCAACGAGAGCTACGGCACCATCAGCCTGCAGCAGGCCTTTGCCGTGTCCTCCAACGTCGTCTTTGGCCAGGTGGCAAACGAAGTTGGCGCAAACACGCTCGTGCAGTTTGCCAACGCCTTTGGCTACGGCCAAAAGCTCGGCCAGGACCTGACCTCCGCGGCCTCCATCATGGCAGACCCGTCGCTCATGACCGAGTGGGAGACCGCTTGGGCCGGCGCCGGCCAGCCTGTCGGCATGGACCACACGCCCGGCCCGCAGACCACCGTCATGCAAAACGCCGTGATTGCCGCCGCCATCGCTAACAGTGGCGTGGTCATGGACCCGTACTTTGTAGCCCAGGTACTCGCCCCGGACGGAACTGTGGTCAAGACCACGCAGTCCCGCTCGCTGGGTCAGGCCGTCAGCTCCGCCACGGCCGACCAGGTCAAGCAGGCCATGCTCGCCGTCGTCCAGTCCGGTACCGGCACCGATGCCCAGGTCCCCGGCGTCAAGGTCGCCGGCAAGACCGGCTCGGCCGAGATCGGCGGCACCAACGTCAACTCGATGTTCGTTGGCTTTGCACCTTACGATTCACCCACGGTCGCCATCTCGGTGGCCTTGGAGGATTACGACAAACACGACGTCAAGGCGGCCAAGATTGCCGGCATCGTCCTGACCGCGGCGCTCGCCGCACAGGGAGCGTGATGCCCATGATTGAATCGGACACCCGAGGCGCGCCGCGGCCGAAGAGTTAGCGGCAACGCGCCACACGGCCCCAGCGGCCACATCGTAGGTACTACACACATCGTTGAGCGAATAGTTATGTTAGGAGCAGGAATGGAACAGAGGGTCCTCGGGGGAAGATACCTCCTCAAGGATAAGGTGGGGACAGGCGGCATGGCGACCGTCTTCCGTGCGCAGGACCAGGTCCTCGACCGCACGGTAGCCGTCAAGATCATGCTGCCGCAGTATGCTGGCGACGCAACCTTCGCCGCACGCTTTAAGCAGGAGGCCCAGGCAGCAGCCGGTCTCTCCTCCCCCTATATCGTGGGCGTCTACGATTGGGGCAAGGACGGCGACACCTATTACATCGTCATGGAGTACCTGCGCGGCACCGACCTTAAGAGCGGCATCAAGAGCCACGGCGCCCTCGACCCCAAGAAGGTCGCCCAGATCGGCTCGCAGATCAGCTCCGCGCTTTCGGTCGCCCACAAGCACGAGATCATCCACCGCGACATCAAGCCGCAGAACATCATGGTGCTGCCCGACGGCAACATCAAGGTGATGGACTTTGGCATCGCGCGCGCCAAGAACAGCCACCTCACGCAAGACAACAACGTGCTGGGAACCGCCCACTACGTCAGTCCCGAGCAGACCCGTGGTCAGGACCTCGGCCCCACCTCGGATATCTACTCGCTGGGCGTCGTGATGTACGAGTGCGCCACCGGCCGCGTGCCCTTTGACGGTGATGACGCCATCTCAGTCGCACTCAAGCAGGTCAACGAGCTGCCTATTCCGCCGAGCCAGATCAACTCCGGTGTCGACGCCGACCTTGAGCGTATCATCCTCAAGTGCATGGAGAAGGACCCGGCAAACCGCTTCCAGACCGCCGACGAGCTGCGTCAGGTGCTCAACAGCTACCTGTCGGGCCGTGCCGTCAACATCTCGGAGCCCACGCGCATCATCGGTGCACCCGGTGAACTGGGCGCCACCAAGACTCGCGAGCTTTCCGATCAGACGCGCGCCATGGTACGTCCCGTCTCGGGCGTGAGCGGCCAGAATACCGCCCGTAGCTCGGTTTCGGGCTCCACCGGCTCCTACGAGGTCGAAAAGCCCAAATCCAACAAGAACAAGATCATCGCCGCCGTGGTGGCAGCCGTTGCCGTCATCGGTATCGTGGTGGCCTTTGCCACAGGACTCTTTGGCGGCGAGCAGGTCCCCGTGCCCGACGTGCTGGGCAAGGACCAGCAGACTGCCGTCGAGCTGATCAAGGAAGCCGGCCTCGAGGTCGGCACCATCGACCAAAGCTACAACGACGATGTCGACGAGGGCAAGGTCGCCGAGCAGACGCCCAACGGCCACACCAAGAAGGCCAAGGGCACCAAGGTGAACCTGGTGATCTCCAAGGGCCCCAAGCCCTCCGAGAAGGTTGAGGTTCCCCAGCTTGTCGGTCTAACCAAGGACCAGGCAGAGGCGGCACTGGCAAGCGTTGGCCTAAAGGGCAACGCCACCGAGGAGGCCAACGAGGCCGATGAGGGCCAGGTCTTTGAGCAGGGCACCGACGCCGGTAAGGAAGTCGAGAAGGGCACGACCATCTCGTACAAGGTCTCGAGCGGCCCGGATACCACGTCCGTCCCCGACCTGACCGACATGACCGAGGCCCAGGCGCGCAACGCCCTCGATATGGCAGGCTTTGGCGTCGACGTGAGCTACCAGGAGAACGACTCGGTTACCGAGGGCACCGTAATCAGCTGGAACCCCAGCGGCAAGCAGAAGCCCGGTGCCACGATTACCGTCGTCATTGCCAAGAAGTCCGGCAAGGCCACCGTCCCGGGCAACCTGTACGGCAAGAGCATTTCCGCCGCCGTCACCGCGCTCAACAACGCCGGCTTCTACAACATCGCGTTCTGCGATCAGAACGGCAACCCCGTGAGTGGCAACGAAAACGCCACCGTCACGGGCGTCTCCCCCACCGGCAAGCAGTCCACCGACAGCACGATTACGCTGACGGTTGCACTTTCTGGCTCGGGTTCGGGTTCGGGCTCGGGCACGGGCGACGATTCCGGTACGGCCAACTAGTCGCCACCCCACCGCCCATTACGGCTCTCGCCGCAAACATATTCACTCACAGGCGCCCGCTTGCTCCCCCAGCAAGCGGGCGCTTCGTTTTTGACATGGCATGAACCAGAAGAGCCCGGCACCGT
>CAJMMX010000083.1 GCA_905214615.1 uncultured bacterium
GGACCTGGCCGGTGCCTCGGAGCTTGTATTTGTAGGTGGTGAGGGCCTCGGCGGCAAAGGGGCCGCGGGCGTGGAGCTTTTGGGTCGAGATGCCAATCTCGGCGCCCAGGCCAAACTCGCCGCCGTCGGTAAAGCGCGTGCTGGCGTTGGCATACACGGCCGAGGCATCGACCTCGTCCAGGAAGCGCTCGCAAGCATCCGTGTCCTCTGCAACGATGGCCTCGGAGTGCATCGTGCCGTAGCGGTTGATGTGCGCGATGGCCTCGTCCTCGTTCGCCACGACCTTCACGCTCATCTCGAGCGCCAGATACTCGCGACCCCAGTCCTCCTCAGTCGCGGCGACGTAGTCATCGCCCTCGGCAAGCCCGGCGTCGGCGCATGCGGCGCACGTGGCCTCGTCGCCGTGAATGAGCACGCCGTGGTCATGCAGCACGGCCACGACCGCGGGCAAAAACGCATCGGCCACGGCACGGTCGACCAGCAGCGACTCGGCGGCATTGCACACGCCCACGCGCTGCGTCTTAGCGTTGACGATAATATTGAGCGCTTTATCGAAGTCGGCGGATTCATGCACGTAGATGTGGCAGTTACCCGTGCCCGTCTCGATCACCGGAACGAGCGACTCGCGCACGCAGCGCTGGATCAGGCCCGCACCGCCACGCGGAATGAGCACATCGACGACGCCGCGGAGCTTCATGAGCTCGCCGGTGGCCTCGCGGTCGGTAGACTCGATCATCGACACGGCCTCGCGCGGGAAGCCCTTGGCCTCGAGCGCATCGGCCAGCAGCTCAGAAATCGTGGCACACGAGTGATAGGCCAGCGAGCCGCCGCGCAGAATGCAGGCGTTGCCGGTGCGGATGCAGATGCCCGCGGCGTCGGCCGTCACGTTGGGGCGCGCCTCGTACACCATGGCGACCAGGCCCAACGGCACGCTCACGCGGGTGAGGTCCACGCCGCTTGCGAGCACGCGGTGGTCGAGCACGCGGCCGACAGGATCGGGCAGCTCGGCGAGCTTCTCCAGGCCGGCGGCCATACCCTCGACGCGCTCGGGCGTCAGCAGCAGACGGTCGAGGAGCCCCGCCGAGGTCCCCGCATCGCGCGCGGCGGACATATCGAGCTCGTTGGCGGCGACGATGGAGTCGACACCGTTGCGCAGTGCTGCGGCCATGGCGCGCACGGCCTCCTGGCGCTGCTCGTCGCTCGCCGTGGCAAGCGAGGCCGACGCTGCCTTAGCGGCAACGGCAAGATCGTGGACATACGCGGCTATATCGACCGACATGGGCGGCCCTTTCTCCTAGAAGTTTGCAACCATGGTAGCCGATTTGCGCATGGCCTCGCCCGCGGCGGTAGAATTGGTCAACCCGAAACACCGCAACGAACGGAAGACTCACATGGCCCTCATCACTTCGTACCACGTCCCCGGCCTGTATGTCGAGGACCACAGCATCGACGTCCCCCTCGACTGGCGCGGCCTGGAGCCGATGCTCCTGGCCGTCGGCAGCACCATGCGCCGCGGCGCTATACCGACACCCATCGCCGGCGCGCCCGAGAGCATCAAGCTCTTCTACCGTGTGGTTTGCGCACCCGACCGCATCAACGACGACCTGCCGCTCCTTCTCTTTTTGCAGGGTGGCCCCGGTGGCGAGAGCCCGCGTCCGCTGTCGCCCACAAGCGATGGCTGGATCGAAGAGGCCGTCAAGCATTTCCGCGTCGTGCTGCCCGACCAGCGCGGTACCGGGCGCAGCAGCTGTGTAGACGGGCGCACGATTGCCGCACTGGGCGAGCGCGCCGAGGCGGCAGGCTCCGATGCGGCCCGCTCGCAGGCGGACTTCCTCAAGCGTCACCTCGCCAGCTCCATCGTGCGCGATTTTGAGTACCTGCGCCTGGTGGGCTTTGGCGGCAAGCCCTGGGTCACACTCGGGCAGAGCTACGGCGGCTTTTTGACGTTGAGCTATCTGTCGCTCTTCCCCGAGGGCGTGGCGGCAAGCTTTACCTGCGGCGGCATTCCGCACGTGCCGGCGAGCGCCAGCGAGGTCTACGCGCACACCTTCCCGCGCATGGCCGCCAAGACGCAGCAGTATTACGACCGCTACCCTGCCGATGTCGAGCGCGTGGCAGCCCTGGCCGATGCGCTCGAGGCTCAGAAGCCCGTACTGCCCGACGGCTCGCCAATGACGGTCGAGCGCCTACAGCTCATGGGCAGCGACTTTGGCATGAAGCCGAGCTTTGAGCGCATGCATTGGATTATCGATCATGCTTTTGTTGACGGCGACGGCACGCTGGCCTGCGGCGCCTCGGTATCCGACAGCTTTTTGATGCGCGCCTTCGAGCGCACCAACACGCGCACGAATCCGCTGTACTGGACGCTTCAGGAGTTCATCTACGCCGACGGCGACACCATGCCCATTCGCTGGGCCGCGGCAGAAGAGAAGGCCCATCGTGCCGAGTTCGACACGCTCACGCGACCGCTCATGTTTACCGGCGAGGCCATGTTCCCGTGGATGTTCGAGCAGATGCCCGAGCTCAAGCCCTTCAAGCCCGCCATGGACCTGCTGATGGAAGACACCAGCTGGGACAAGATCTACGACCCGCAGCGCCTGGCGTGCAACGAGGTGCCCCTGCAGGCCGCGGTGTACTTCGATGACATGTACGTGGACTCGGGCATGCAGCTCGATACGCTCAGCCGCGTGGGCAACTCGCATGCCTGGGTGACCAACGAGTTCGAGCACGACGGCTTGCACGGCAGCGTGGTGTTCAAGCACCTCTTCGACGAAGCCCTCAACCGCGGAGACCTGCGCCAGATCTTCTAGCAAAGGAGTGTCCCCGTCTGCCGGCACAATAGGAACGTCCCCAAGTGCCGGCAACGACAATGCCGCTGGTAGAGGACAGAAAGCGAAAACGCCCCTAAGCGAGCAAGGTGACGTGAAAGAGGAGGGCATTGACCTTTTGGTCATGCCCGACGATTGAACGTCAGATTGCCGCTTAGGGGCGTTTGCAGCGTCAATTGGTTAGGCGAAGACGATTAAATTATCTCGATGGATCGCGGGCTTTTCGGCCAGGTCTGCCAGCAGACGGTTGCCGGCGATCTGGTCTTGGCGGCGGCCGGCAGCAAGCTCCAACACGTCCGAATCAGCCTCGGCGATACCGCGCGCGACAACCATGCCGCTCGGGTCGCATACGTCGAGCACATCGCCCTCGGCAAACGTGCCATCGACCTCGCGAATACCAACCGCAAGCAAGGAAGAACCACGGCTGACCAGCGCCTTCGCGGCACCATCATCGACCGTCACCGAGCCATGCGCCTTGTCACCCAGTGCGATCCACAGCTTGCGGGGCGCGATGTCCAGGCGCTCAGCCGGCGGATCGAACAGCGTACCCACGCTCTCGCCGAGGGCCAGGCGCACGAGCGCATCGGGCTCCTCGCCCGAGCAAATCACGCTCTGAATGCCCGCCGTCATGAGAATGCGGCTCGCGCGAATCTTGGTAATCATGCCGCCCGTGCCCACCGATGTGGAAGAATCGCCCGCCGAGGCGATGATCTTGGCATCGATCTTATGCACGACCGGGACAAACTCGGCCGTGGGGTCCTCATGTGGATTGGCGGTATAGAGGCCATCGATGTCCGAGAGCGTCACACACAGATCGGCAGAAACCAGGCAGCTTACAAGCGCCGCCAGTGTGTCGTTGTCGCCAAACTTGATCTCATCGACGGTAACGGTATCGTTCTCGTTGACGACCGGCACCACGCCAAGCTCCACCAGGCGCAGCAGGGCGTCGCGCGCGTGCAGGTAGGACGTACGGCGAGCCGTGTCGTGGCGCGTGAGCAGCACAAGCGAGGTGAGCAGGTCGCGCGCATGAAACTCCTCGTCGTAGGCCGACGAGATGATGCACTGACCGGCCGAGGCGCAGGCCTGCAGGCTCGGCAGATCGCCGACCGGTTTGCGGTCGAAGCCCAGCACGGGATAGCCACAGGCGATAGCGCCCGAGCTCACCACGACCAGGCGCCAGCCGAGCTTGCGCAGGGCTGCGGCCTGGTCGGCAAGCCCACCGATAAAGGAGCGGTTGACCTTGCCATCGGCGCCCACCACCGTGGACGAACCGATCTTTACCACCATCGTCTTATAAGAAGTCGTCATACGTCAAACCAATCAACTGTTCAGCGAACAGGCGAGCTGGCGGCCGAGGGAACGCGATTCGCCCCTACCGCCCAAGTCCATTAGTGAGCCCAGGGAAAGGCGGAAGCCGCGGCCATGTTCTTGCGCACGAGCTCGTCGCGCACCTGAGCCAGGCCCTGCTCCATGCCCACCACATAGGTCTGCGGGTACAGGAAGCGCTTGAAAGCTGCGTCCAGATGGTCAAGTGCCCAGGCGCAACGCTCGCGCGCGTCCTGGATGCTCTCACGCGGAGCCACCGCACTGCCATCGCGCACGATCGGCACCAGCAGCTCGCGATACTCAAGTTCGGACACGTCGGTCACCAGAGCGGCATCATTCACGGCCACGAGGGTATTGCCGCGCGCGGCGCCCTCCCCCGCCAGATGGTCCTCGTCGTAGATCATGTCGCAGACCGGGCCGCCAAAGCCGTCGTAATAACGGCGCACGCGTTGCACACCCGGGATCGTGCGCTTGTATGGCTGCTCAGAGAGCTTGACCACCGGCGTCCATGGATCTGCCTCGCTCGCACGGCGGGCGGAAAGCTTGTACACGCCGCCCAGCGCCGGCTGGTCATAGCAGGTCGCAAGCTTGGTACCCACGCCAAAGCTGTCGATGGGCGCGCCCTGGTCGAGCAGCGACTGAATCGTGTACTCATCCAAATCGTTAGAAACCGAGATCCCCACATAGGGCAGGCCCTCGGCATCAAAACGGCCGCGCACATACTTGGAGAGCTTGGCGAGGTCGCCGGAGTCGATGCGAATGGCCGACAGGCGCTCGCCCACCGCTTCCATCTCCTTGGCAACCGTAATGGCATGTTCACAGCCCTCGCGCACGTCATAGGTGTCGATGAGCAGCGTACAGTTCTTGGGGCTCGACTTGGCAAAGGCGCGGAAGGCCTCGAGCTCGGAATCGAAGCTCATCACCCAGCTGTGCGCATGCGTGCCAAAGACGGGAATACCGTAGCGGCGGCCGGCGAGCACATTGGACGTAGAGGAGCAGCCGGCAACGTAGCTCGCGCGCGCGACGGCCAAGCCGCCATCGGGACCCTGAGCGCGGCGCAGGCCAAACTCGGCAACGGGACGGCCGTCCGCCGCCAGCACCACGCGCGCCGTCTTGGTGGCGACAAGCGTCTGGAACCCAACGATGTTGAGCAGCGCCGTCTCAAGCAGCTGGCATTCAAGCGCGGGGCCGGTGACGCGCACCATGGGTTCGCGCGGAAAGACGAGCTCGCCCTCGGGGACGGCGTCGATGTTTACATGCGCACGAAAATCGCGCAGGTAGTCGAGGAATCCAGGCTTGAACATCGCGCCGCCGGCCGGGGCCTGGAGCGAGGCGAGGTAGTCGATGTCCTCGGGCGTAAAGCGCAGATTCTCGACCAGCTCGGGCAGTTCGGCGGTGCCGCACATGACGGCATAGGCGCTGCCAAAAGGATGGTCGCGGTAAAACGCGGTAAAACAACCCTGCTCATTGGCCTTGCCGCTCTCCCACAGGCCCTGGGCCATAGTGAGCTCGTACAGATCGGTGAGCATTGCAATGTCGGTGGGATGCGAGATGTCGGTCAAAGCCATGGGGCGACCTTTCGGATGCGTTGTGCAGAGGTTGAGGGTTGGAAAAGGGCAGAGTGTTCGGGCATGGCACCCAGCGCGAATGGGCTAGAGCAGGCCCATGCTGGTCAGGATCGTGTAGCCCATAAAGATGACAAACGCGATGAGGGCAAGGACAATGATGATTTTTTGAGCCGGCGCCATGCCAGGGATCTCGTTCTCGCCCGTAGGCTCCTTGGAGGTAACCATGCGCTGGGCAAAGGTCATCTCGTCACGGCTCGGCTTGGGCTCGACGGACTTGGAACGAGCGACCTTTTTAGGCTGAGGTTTAGGTGCGGTGGGCGCGGGCTTCGCGGCGGCGGGCTTGGGCGCGGGGGCGACGTTCGCGGCGGCCTCCTCGGCCTTCGCACGCTCGGCACGCAGGGCGGCCAGCTCCTCACGCTCGCGGCGTGCCTCTTCCTGGGCCTCGCGACGAGCTTTCTCGGCGCGGAGCTCTTCCAACTCGGCGCGTTCCTCGGCAGACAGTGGTTGGGACTCAAGCTTGGCCATGGTACAGCCCTTTCTTTTAAAAAAAGCCGCCGACACAATGTCAGCGGCTTATCAAATCCAAGGGTGGAGACGAAGGGAGTCGAACCCTCGGCCTCTGCCATGCGACGGCAGCGCTCTCCCAACTGAGCTACGTCCCCAAGACAAGTTGATATTTTACCTACGGCTCGCCAACTGTCAACGCCCCATACCCAGTCTTTTTGGGACGCGGC
>CAJMMX010000084.1 GCA_905214615.1 uncultured bacterium
AGCGTCGTCTTGCCCGAGCCCGATTTGCCCACCAGGCCCACGCGCTGGCCCGCCGCCACATGGAGCGTCAGGTCGTCGAACACGCTCTCGCCTGCCGCGGCGTCACGGTATGCAAAGCTCAGGTGCTCAAAATCAATCGCGCCCTCACCAACCTTGAGCTCGGGAGCGTTCTCATCGTCTGCCACCAGACGCGGCTCGTCCAGCACGCGCGTCATCTCGGCCGCATCGCCCAGCGCGCGGTTGATGCGCTGCATCATGGAGCTCACGTAGTTCAGACGCATGGTGAGGTTGTACGTATAGGTAAAGATCATGACGAGCGCACCGGCCGAAATGCCAAACCACGCGTTACCGCCCGCGACGAACACACTCACCACGGCCATGGTGATGACGATAAGGCCCGAGGTCGTAAAGTTGCGCTGCATCATGGCGTGCATCGAAACCGTCTCGGCGTCGCGCGCGGCACGGTCGGCGGCATCAAACAGGTCGCGCTCAAAGTCCTCGCGCCCACAGGTCTTGACGGCCAGGATATTCGTGACCGCGTCGGACAGCACGCCCGACAATTTGTTCTGCGCGGCGGACGTCGCGGCCGAAAGCGGCATGATGCGCTTGTACATAAGCCAGACAAACGCAATGTAGACGACCATGATGCACACCAGGATCACGGTAAACGTCGGTACCACCGGGGCGAGTGCGGCCACGGTGCAGATGACCGAGGTGATGGTGGGGATGAGCGAATACACCGTCACGTCGACCAGACCCGTGTAGCCGCTCATAAAACGGCTTGTCTGGCTCACAAGCGATCCGCCAAAGCGGCTGGTATGGAATGTCATGGATTGGTTGGAGAGCGTGTCGAAGCATAGGCGCGCCAGGTGATAGTTGCCTGCGATCTCGAGCTTGTAGACGGTGTAGTCCTGTAGCTTGGAGAGGATCTGACCCACCAGGTTAACGAGTACGAGCGCCAGGATATAGGGGCCGAAGACCTCAAACACCTGGTCACCCGCCACGGGACCGGCTTGAACGCGATCGACAATGAGGGCCATCACATAGGTATTGGCAAACGTCAGCAAAAAGATGTAGCCCGCCGACGAGAACACCGAGAGAAAGACAATCAGCGGCTGCGTGCGCGTGACGTCCCAAAAACGCTGTAGCGTGCGGCGCACGGTGGAGCGTTTCAGCGGACTGGTGCTTCTCTGAGACATGGGCTTCCTTTCGCGTCTGATAGGGCGAAACGCCATTGTTGCACATTGAAGCGCACTTCAGGCAAGCACGATGCGAAAAGCAGCGGGGCATCCGCGTTTGCGCCGGCGCCTCGCCGTCTTGTTGCAATTAGTCCTCGTCTTCTTGGTCTGTGGGAAGGCCCGCGGGCGTGAGCCCCAAGATCTCATCGGCTTGGTCGGCGTCTTCCAGCGCGTCGATGTCCTTGAGCTTGCGCTCCATGACGTTGGTGCGCGTGGTAATGATGCCCTCGACCGTTTTGCCCGCGGTCTCGATCTGCTGCTGGGCGCGGCGCAGCGCCGCCTGATAACGCGGCAGCTCGGCCTTGACGGCGGAGAGCACGCGCAGTACGTCGTCGGTACGTTTTTGCAGCCTAAACGTCTGGTAGCTCATCTGCAGGCTGTTGAGAATGGCGGCCATGGTGCTGGGGCCGGCAACGTTGACGTGATAGTCGCGGCCCAGGGCCTCGATAAGCCCGGGGCGACTGACGACCTCGGCATACAGGCCCTCAAACGGCACGAACATAATGCCAAAGTTGGTGGTCGCGGGTACGCTCAGGTACTTTTCGCAGATGTCCTTTGCCTCGCGCTTCACCATCATATCGAGCGCCTTGCGCGCAGCGGCAACGGCCTCCGCGTCGCCCGACTCCTGCGCGTCGAGCAGGTGCTCGTACGCGTCGCCCGGAAACTTGGAGTCAATCGGCAACAGCACGGGATCGCCCTCGTCCACCGGCAGCTTGACGGCAAACTCAACGCGTTCCGAGGCGCCGGGCTTGGTGGCGACGTTTTCCAGATACTGGTCGGGCGTGAGGATGTCCGCCAGGATCGCGCCCAGCTGCACCTCGCCCAAAATGCCACGCGCTTTGACGTTGCCCAGCACGCGCTTAAGGTCGCCCACGCCGGTGGCGATAGACTGCATGTCGCCCAGGCCCTTGTACACGGCCTCGAGCTGGTCGCTCACCTGCTTAAACGATGCCGACAGGCGATCGTTGAGCGTACGGGAGAGCTTCTCGTCCACCGTCGCACGCATCTGATCGAGCTGCACGTTGTTGTCTTTGCGGATGGCGCCCAACTGGGCATCGACCGTCTCGCGCACCTTGTCCAGGCGGTGCTCGATGCCTTCGCGGTTGGCGCCAAGCTGTTGGGCCGTCTCGCGGCGCAGGTCATCCATACGGTCACCCGCCTGCGAGAACTCGCGCGCAATGGTCAGGTAGCGCTGCTGCTCTACGGCGGCGTCGGTCGTCTGCTGCTGCGCGATGGCATTGGCCGTGCGGCGGGTTTCGGCCAACGCGGCGTTCAGGGTGTCGAGCGTGCTGTTGGCCTGCTCGAGCGCTGCCAGCGTTTCCGCGCTACTGTCGCCACGCTCCCACAACTCGGCACGCAGGCTCTTGAGCTGGAGGGCGCAAGCCACAGCAACCCCCACCGCCACCAAGGCGATCACAACAAGCACAATATCAATAGCAGACATAAACTCCGCCCAACAAACCCAATCGAGCACCAATCAAAGCCGCGATCAATCTTACCCTGTCAAACGCAGTTCATGTCCAATCGAGCGCAGACAAGTTACCTTTGCGCTATGGGTGCTGGTCCGCTAGCTCTCCCAGCTGGCGCGGATGGTTGCTGCGACATCCCCCAAGCGCTGACCAAGAGCTGCCAAGTGCTGAAGTACCTCATTGGGCGAGGCGCCGTTGAGGATGCACGTGAGGGCATACGACGCCAGAAAGATGGCCGCAAGCCCCAACGGGATGAGCACGATCATCGCCAACGTACGCAGGCGCTGGGCCCAGCGACGGCGACGCGCACGATGCTTGTCGAACGCGAGCTCCTGCGCATATGAATCTTGCTGTACGGAATAGGCCTCTGGCGCCGATTCACACCCGGGCACAGCTGCAGGTACAGCAGCGGGCACGACGTTTTGCACGGGCGCCTGGTTGGCAACCCCTTGCATTTGCATCTCCATGAGTCGTTGCTGCTGACGCAGCATGCGCTCAGCTTGTTGCTGCGGAGTCTCAAGAAACAGATCCATGCTGGCCTCCAAAATCGGAGCATTCGACGCTTACGACCAGCATCCCGCACCGCCATGACCGCGACAACGCAATCGCCGGCAATAGCCACAAAGTTTCTTTTGCTCAAAAGCTGTCGAAAAGCTCAACAACTCCCCTACCAGCACTTTCTCTGAGCTTTTTTCGCCAACAATCTTTTGGCCTTCCGCCCTTACGCCAACTGACCAAAATCTAACCAATAGCTTGACGAAAATTGTGGAGACCGGGACCCCACAAAAACGTGCCGTCCCAAAAAGGGGCGGCACACAACCTTTAATATCAGCTTTTCTGTAACGAGCACGCGACGACCCAAAGCGGGCCGGGAGGGCCGGATTACCTTCCCTCAACGCGACCCTGCGGAGCCGTGAGCGAGAGGGAAAGGTATTTCCCCGCCCCGCGCTCCGCAGCAGCCAGCGCCAAGCGCTAGTAGTTCACCACTTGCTCCTCAAAGTACGCCTTGGGGTGGTTACACACCGGGCACACCTCAGGTGCCTCGGCACCAACGTGCAGATGTCCGCAGTTCAGGCACTTCCACACCTTCACGCCCTCGCGCTCAAACACCTCGCCCGACTCGATGCGCTCGACGAGCTTGTTGTAGCGCTCCTCGTGGGCCTTCTCGACGGCGGCGACACCACGGAACTTTGCGGCAATCTCGGCAAAGCCCTCTTCCTCGGCGGTCTTGGCAAACTCGTCGTACATCGTGGTCCACTCGTAGTTCTCACCCGCGGCGGCATCGCGCAGATTGTCCAGGGTATCGGGGACGGCGCCATCGTGCAGATACTTAAACCACAGTTTGGCGTGCTCGGACTCGTTGCCAGCCGTCTCGGCAAAGATGTTCGAGATCTGAACGTAGCCGTCCTTCTTTGCCTTGGAGGCATAGTAGCGATACTTGGTGTGTGCCTGGGACTCACCGGCAAAAGCGGTCTCGAGGTTCTTCTTGGTTTGGGAATTCTCAAAATCCATAGGTGTACTTCCCTTCAACGCATGCCGCCCGTAGGCTTCGAGCGGCCTCGTCTTTAGGATGCCCTCATGTCGGAAATCTAAACCTTACAATCCTGTTCTTCAGATTTCCACGGGCTAAATGCTCAGCCAGCGATCGCCCTCGGCTCGGCAAAAGCCCTCACGCTCCAGGTCGGCCAGAATGCCCGCGACAAGCTCGCGCTCGACCGGCCCGCGCCCAGCCGCCGCTTCCATATCGTTAACGCCCACCACGGCATCAGCAAGCGTAATCCCCGCCGGTTGGCCATCGCGCGCTGCCAGCAACATGCGCACGATATGCGCGCGCTTTTGGCGACGTGAGCCCTCAAACTTTGATTGACGGCTATAGCCCGCCGAGCGCCTGGACGGATTGGGCAACGTCTTTTTTAGATATGCGCCGTAGTCCAGCAACGCGTAATACCACGCGCGCGGCGTGTCGGCATCATCGAGCGGCACGGCAAAGGGAGCGATCTCGTCGGTCGCCGCACCGGGGACCGCCGGACAGGCCGCCTGAATCAGCGGCACCAGCTCGCGGTCGGGAACAGCCGGTACATCGGGAAAGAAGTGATGCAGAAAGACCGTGCGCACGTTGGTCTCCAGATACACGCCTGGAAGGTCAAACGCAAACGACCGGATACCTTGCGCCGTTGCCGGGCCAATACCAGGCAGAGCGACCAAGTCACGCGTCTCACGCGGAAACTCACCGTCCCAGTCCTCCACAACGCGCTGAGCGGCCTTGTGGAGCGCCAGAGCGCGTCGGTTGTAGCCCATGCCCTGCCAAGCGTCCAAAACATCGGAAGGCGCGGCTTGGGCAAGCGCCTGCACGGTCGGAAAGCGATCGAGCCACGCCGGCATACGCGTCTCCACGCGTGGCACCTGTGTTTGCTGCAACATGACCTCGGAAAGCCAAATGATGTACGGATCGCGCGTGCGGCGCCACGGAAGGTCGCGATAACGCAGGACCCCTTCCGAACGAATCATCGAACGAAAGGGGTCCTGAATCATATCTATGCTCCTTATGCGGCGCTATTCCTCCCGGCATGTATACGCACAGGTGGCGTACTCGGGAAACGCTTCGCGGTCGGCGAACTTGGGATCGACGGCCGGGAACTGGCGGTGAGCGACGATGTCGCCGAGCGAAACGGAATCGAGGTAGTCGCGCATCAATGCTTGAGCTCCGGCCCACAGGGGATGATAGCAGCACGTGCCCATGCGCGCACAGTCGCCATCGGGTGCGGTGCAATCATTCATAACCATAGGGCCCTGAACGGCCTCGACGACCTGACGAATGGTAACGTCGTCCGGACTGACCTTGAGACGCATGCCACCGTGGACGCCACGCAGGCTCTCCACAATACCGGCCTGGACCAAACCGTGCTGAATCGAGCGGGCAAACGAATACGGGACATTGACCTCTTCGGCAGCGGTGCGAACAGAAAGCAAACGCTCCGGATCCTCGGCAAGCATCGCCAACATACGAAGGGCGTAATCAGTCTTCCTCGATATGTCCATTTTCCCCTTTCAAGGAATACGAACAGCTCGAACGAGCTCCGGGGCCGAGCTTGTGTCGAGACGCTAAATGACCGCAGGACATCCAAATGGTAAATCGGATATCCACTGAATGCCGCGCTTGGAGCGAAATGCATCAGATGCGGCCTACAGTGCAATTTAGTATAGCCTAACCCCCTGTCTCGTTGAACAGGTGTTGCGCAACAAAGCTGTTGTTCAGACAAATATACTTATTAGATTTTACTTGCGTTCCCGAAGGGGCGGGGATTCTGGGCGAAGATGCGCCAGGGCGATCGTTCTATCGAAACAAAGTGCATCAAACGCAAAAAGCCACGTCCGAAGACGTGGCTTTAATTGCGTTGGCGGGAAGTACGGGGCTCGAACCCGCGACCTCCGACGTGACAGGCCGGCGCTCTAACCAAACTGAGCTAACTCCCCAGGCAGACGTTCGCGTTTGTTTCCGCTCGCGTGCGCTGCGGGGATTAGTATACACAGAAGTCTGTCCGGCGCGCAACAACTTTTTTGAAAAAATTTTTCGGTCCCTCCGGGAGG
>CAJMMX010000085.1 GCA_905214615.1 uncultured bacterium
CTGGTGATCTCCGCCTTGAGAGGGCGGCGTCCTAAACCGCTAGACGAACGGGCCACATGACATCTGCACTGCCGTGCTGCGAGGAAATATATTACGGGACAAAAAACATCAGCGCAAGAAGAAATTCCAAATTGCCGAAAAATTGTCGACAGGTTATGGAACGCGCAGGTCAACTAATTAGCTAATTCAAGTTGAGATGAACCAAAAGGGTTTCGCGATCGTTGGGGATGTTGTCCTCGATAACGGCTTCGAGGGCGGCGTTGAGTAGCTGGCCTAGCTCGGGCCCCGGCTTCACACCGGCACGAATCAAGTCGCCGCCGTTGATAGCAAGCATCTTGAGCGAATAGGGCTCCCCCGCCTCCAACAAATCATGGGCGAGTGAGCGCATCTCTTCGATCGTCTCGACGTAATAGAAGCACGACGGCGCCTTGCCCAGCGTGTCGGCACGCTTAAGGTCCATAAGCTCGTCCATCAGGCGCGGCGTATCGACACCCTCGCCCGAAAGCGCGCGCATCATATTGAGCAGGCAGGAGCGCTCGGGGCGCAGCGGCTTGTCATGGTATTTGATCAGCAGGCACACATCGCGCACCAAATCGTGCGAGAGCGCCAGGCGATCCATGATGACACGCGCCTTCTTGGCGCCGAGCTCGGGATGACCGTAGAAGTGGCCGCTGCCGTCGTGATCGACCGTAAAGCACTCGGGTTTGGAAACGTCGTGCAAAAACGCCGCCCACATAAGGCTCGACGAGGGCGCGACGCCGTCGCACAGCGCCAGCTCCCCTGCCACCGTCAGCACGCGGGCGATATGCTCGTAGACGTTAAACGCATGATAGACGCTGCGTTGATCAAACCCGCGAGCGGACGCGAGCTCGGGCACGGCGGCGCAAACAAGCTCGGGGTAGCGCAGCATCGCGTCTCCCCCGTGGCCGGTCGATAGAATGCCCTCGAGCTCAATACCCACGCGCTCGCGCGCCACGGCATCGAGCAGCGGCGCGCACTCGGCAAGGGCACACTTGGTCTCGGGCTCAATCACAAAGTCCAGACGGCAGGCAAAACGCACCGCGCGCAGCATGCGAAGCGCGTCCTCGTTAAAACGACGCTTGGGATCTCCAACGGCGCGGATGAGCTTGCGCTTCAGGTCGCCCTGACCATCGTAGCGGTCGACAAGACCACGCTCGGGATGCCAGGCCATAGCGTTAACGGTAAAGTCACGACGCGCCAGATCGTCCTCAAGCGACGCTGCACGCTCCACACTCTGGGGATGGCGGCCGTCGGTGTAAAAGCCGTCTAGGCGGTAGGTGGTGACCTCAATGCGCTCATCATCGCAAATAGCCGTGATGCCGCCAAATTTTATGCCCGACTCAACCACGGCAATATCCGCCGCTTCGAGCGCCTCTTTGGACTCCTGCCACAGGCCGCTGCAGCACATGTCAACATCGTGGCTGGGGCATCCCATCAGGGCATCACGTACCCAACCGCCCACGTACCAAGCCTCAAGACCTGCTGCCTCAAGCGCACGCAGGACACGGATAGAGGCATCGGTCGGCTGCGTACCGTTGAGCGAAACATTGCACATGCCTATGGCCTCCTGCGACTATCAAATTGGCTATCGATTGCGTCTGCAAGAAGTCTAGCAAGAAACAGCCTCCACTGCACACGCAAGTCCGATAAACAAAAACGCATCCGTCCTGGTCTAAGACGGATGCGAAATAATTGAACTATTCAGGCAAGGTGCCGGAACTAGCAAACCTGACGGATTGCAATACCCTTCTGATACTCATCGACCTTGGAAAAATCGCCAAGACCCGGGCACTCGACCACGTTGGCGCCGGTGGCCATCGAGAGGCGCAGGGCATCCTCGACGCGCTCCGGGGCGTCGTGCCACACGGACAGGAAGGCGGCCAGAGAGGAGTCGCCCGCGCAGACGGTCGACAGCAGCTTGACGTCGAAGGTGCGGTTGGCAAACCAGATGTGCTCGCCGTTGGAGAAGTACGCGCCGTCGCCGCCGAGCGTCAGCAGCACGTTCTTGGCGCCCTTGGCATGCAGCTCGGCCATAGCGCCCTTGACGGACTCATCGTCGCCACCGCTCACCTTAATGCCAAAGATGTCGAGCAGCTCGTCGTCGTTGGGCTTAATGAGCAACGGCTCCATAGCAATGAGGTCGGCCAGCTGATGGCTCGAGATATCGAGCACGAACTCGGCGCCCTTCGCCTTCACGCGGCGCAGGACCTCTGCCAGGAAGCTCTCGGAGGTGTTGGGGGGCAGCGAGCCGCTGATAACCAGGCAGGTCATGTCATCGAGCGAATCGATAAGCTCAAACATCTCCTGCTCGTTGGCTTCGTTGATGGCGGCACCGGCGTTGACCATGTTGTACTCGGTGTCGGGACCGGCGTTGAGGAACACGTTGACACGCGTGATGCCGTCAGTCCACACGGGCTTGACGGGCACGCCCAGGGCCTCGGCGCCCTTAACGATATACTCACCCGAGAAGCCGGCGAAGAAGCCCAGGATCGTGGTGTCGACGCCGTAGTGGTCGAGCGTAAACGAGACGTTGAGACCCTTACCGTTGGGCGTGTAGACGGCGTTGCGGGTACGCGTGACGGTGTTGGCAGCAAGACCGTCGCAGGAGATGTTGTAGTCAATGGCGGGATTTGCAGTAAGCGTGTAAATCATGAATGTTCCTTTCACGAAGCAACGTGTTAATGAAAGTATATTCCACGCATCGGTAAAAGGCTAGGACAACTCGGTGAACGGTGTGGAAGCAATGAAGTACGGCGGAACACCTCTCCCCCGTGGCGGAACAAAAAAGGCGCCCCGGCCGAAACCGGGGCGCCGCATGCGCACGAATATGTCGCGTTTCGCTTACTTGCGATCGAGCTTGCGGACAGCAACGCGCTTGCTGTACTCGTCGACGTGACCAAAGTCGCCGATGCCGACGGACTCAGCAACGTTGGCGCCGGTGGCCATAGCGAGCTTCATGGCCTCCTCGACGTTGTCGCGATCCCTGTACCACTTGTGCAGGAACGCAGCGAGGGTGCAGTCGCCGGCGCAGACGGAAGAGACAAGCTTGATGTTGAACTCACGCTTGGCGTACCAAATGTCCTCGCCGTTGGAGAAGTAAGCGTCACCGCGGCTACCACGGGTGAGCAGCACGTTCTGGACGCCGGCCTCGTGAGCCAGCTTCATGGCAACGCGGACCTCGTCGTCGGTGTCGACCGGCACGCCGAAGATAGCCTTCATCTCGTGATGGTTCGGCTTAATGAGCAGCGGCTTCTTGTGAGCGAGCTCCTTGAGCTTGTCGGAGGACAGGTCCAGGACGACGTCGGCGCCACGGGCCTGAGCGTGCTCCATGACCTGAGCCAGGAAGTCAGGCGTAGCTTTGGGAGGCACGGAGCCGGAGACGATCAGGCACTCAAGGTCGCCCGCGGTGTCCAGGATGTTGTAGAGCTCCTCCTGGTGCTGCGGCGTGATCGGAGCACCAGGGTTGAGGATGCCGTACTCGTGCTGGCCATCGTTGACGTAGGTGTTAATGCGCGTGATACCGTCGGTCCAGACCGGGCGGCAGAGGCAACCCAGGTTCATGACCTCCTCGACGATGAACTTGCCCGTGAAGCCGGCGAAGAAACCGAGCGCGACGGTGTCGACGCCCATCTTCTTAAAGGCGAAGGACACGTCGAGGCCCTTGCCGTTAGCCGTGTAGCTGGCCGAGCCGGTGCGGACGTTCTCGTCGGGCTCGAGCGGAGAGCTCGAAACCGTCATGTCGACAGCCGGGTTAGCGGTTAGCGTGTAGAACATTTACAGTACCCCCTGTATATGTGAGGGCCGCGTGGCCGGCCCATTCCAACCACGCGGTTACCTCTGATACCAAATTAGCGAGCTGCGGACTCGAGCAGTGCCTTGACCTCGGCAGCGGTGTTGCAGGCGAGCGCCTTCTCGGCGAGCTCGTCGCACTCGGCCTTGGTCCACTGGCTGATGGTCTTGCGGGCGCGCAGGATGGACGGAGCGCTCATCGAGAACTCCTCCAGGCCCCAGCTGATCAGCAGCGGCTCAAGCAGCGGATCGGCAGCGGCCTCGCCGCACATGCCGACCATGATACCGGCCTTCACGCCGCTCTCGATGATGTTCTTGAGCGAGCGGAGCACGGCGGGATAGTACACCTGGTACAGGTTGGAGATGGTGTCGTTGCCACGGTCGGCGCACATGGTGTAGCCGATGAGGTCGTTGGTGCCGATAGAGAAGAAGTCGGCGACCTCGGCCAGACGGTCAGCGAGCAGCGAGGCGGCAGGCGTCTCGACCATAATGCCGACCTCGATGTTCTCGTTGAACTTGCGACCCTCTTCGGTCAGCTCGGCCTTGCACTGCTCGACGAGCTCCTTGACGGCCACGACCTCCTCGACGCAGGTGACGAGCGGGATCATGATCTTGACGTCACCAAAGGCGCTGGCGCGCAGCAGGGCGCGGAGCTGAACCTTGTACTGGTCGGGATTGGCCAGGCAGTAACGCACGGCGCGGAAGCCCATGAAGGGGTTCTCTTCCTTGACCATGTGCAGATACGGAATCTCCTTGTCGCCGCCCACATCGAGCGTGCGGATGATGACCGGAGCACCCTTGAGCGCGCTGGCGACCTTACGATAGGCGTTGAACTGCTCCTCCTCGGAAGGAAGCTCAGCAGAGTCCATGAACAGGAACTCGGAGCGGAACAGACCGATAGCCTCGGCGTCGTGATCGAGCGCGTTGGGCACGTCATCGGGGTTACCGATGTTGCAGGCGATGATCTTCTTGATGCCATCGGCAGTCACGGACGGCTTGCCACGGAAGGCCTCGAGGGCTGCCTTCTCGGCAGCGAAGGCCTCGGCCTTGGCGGTGTAGGCAGCGAGCGTCTCCTCGTCGGGATCGGCCTCGACGATACCCTTGCCACCGTCGACGACAACGGTCATACCGTTGCGCAACGCGGTGCAGCTGTTGGAAACCGAAAGGACAGCCGGGATCTCGAGGGCGCGCGCAATGATCGCGGAGTGCGACGTGCGGCCACCGGTCTCGGTGACGATACCGGCAACGTGGGCCTTATCGATCGTGGCGGTCATGGACGGCGTGAGGTCGTGCACGACAACGACGGTATTCTCGGGCAGGACGGAGAGGTCGACGACCTCCTTGCCCAGCAGCTCGGCCAGAATACCGGTGCGGATGTCGGCGATGTCGGCCGCGCGCAGACGGAACATCTCGTCGTCCATGGACAGGAACATGTTCTCGAACATGGTCGAGGTGTCCATGAGCGCCTGCTCGGCGCAGGTGCCGCCGTCAATGGCGGCGTTGATGGCGTCGGTCATGCCCGGGTCCTGAGCCAGGACAATGTGTCCGCTCATGATCTCGGCCTCGGCCTCGCCCACCGTCTCCTTCATGTGGTCGGCCTGAGCCTGGGTCTTCTCGCAGAAGACCGAAAGAGCGGACTGATAGCGCTCCTTCTCTGCTGCCGAATCAGCAACCTCGTGCGGCTCAAACGTCAAGTCGGGATCGACGGCGACCATGACGGTGCCGATACCGATGCCCTCGGAAGCGTTGACTCCCTGATACATTCCCATTCCTCTCTCCGTGTCATGTGATAAAGCGTTTTGCCATATCCATGACAAAAGAGCGCAGCTACCTTACAACAGGTCACTGCGCCCCCAAATATGAACTTAGTTGTTCAACATGCGACCCGTTTGAGTTCTACTCGCCAAGACCGCTCTTGATGAGCTCGATGGCAGCAGCCAGAGCCTCGGCCTCGTCGGCGCCGTCGCACTTGACCTCGACCTCGGTACCGCAGGGGATACCAGCAGCCATGAGGGCCATCGGGGACTTGCCGTTGACCTCCTTCTCGGGGGTGACGACCGTCACGTCACAGGCGTACTTGCCCATGGTGGAGGCGAACAGACCAGCCGGACGCATGTGCAGACCCTGAGGATTAACGAGGGTAGCCTTCTCAGAAACCATAGTTGACTCCTTTTTTGTGTTTAACCCCTGTCATGCATGTGGCAGGAGTCAGATTCACGACGTTGTTTATATTAACTCACATCAAACGGTTTTTCATTGTGTTTCGCACGAATTGTTGGACAGATGTCGTTGTCGTCCGCTCGCCTGCCGGGCGGGGCGGTTAAGTTTGCTGCTCTACAGTCCTGCGCAAGACGGAAAGCACATTAAGTGCTTTC
>CAJMMX010000086.1 GCA_905214615.1 uncultured bacterium
GTAAACCCGCGTAACCTATTTGACTCCGTACTGCTCGTAATAGGCGTCGATAGCGGCCTTGAGCTCGTCGTCGATGACGACTTTGCCGTCGATCTCGTGGTTGTAGAGGGTCTCGACGACCTCGGCCATGGAGACGATGCTCGCGACGGGGAAACCGTACTTGGCCTCGATCTCCTTCTGCGCGGTGGTCACGCCACCCTTGCCGACCTCCATGCGGTTGAGGGACACGATGAGGCCCTTGATCTCGACATCGGCAGCAGCCTTGACCTTGGGATAGGTCTCGTCGATGGACTTACCGCTGGTGGTGACGTCCTCGACCATGACCACGCGGTCGCCGTCCTGGGGCTCGTAGCCCAGCAGGTTGCCCTTGTCGGCGCCGTGGTCCTTGGCCTCCTTGCGATCGCAGCAGTACTTGACCTCCTTGCCGTACAGCTCGTGGTAGGCAATTGCGGTCACGACGGCCAGCGGAATACCCTTGTAGGCCGGTCCAAACAGCACGTCAAAGTCGTCGCCAAAGTTATCGTGGATGGCCTGGGCGTAATACTCGCCCAGCTTCTTGAGCTGATAGCCCGTCACGTAAGCGCCGGCGTTCATAAAGAACGGGGACTGACGGCCGCTCTTGAGCGTAAAGCTGCCGAACTTAAGGACGTCGGACTCGACCATGAACTTGATGAACTCTTGCTTGTAAGCCTCCATGCGGGCTCCTCTCGTGTTCGCGTACGTGCCTTCCAGTTTAGCGCAGGCAGGGCTCATTGCGGGCGCGCTTTGAGACCGCGACATTCTGTAAAGGCTTTGTCAGGGGCGATGATTTTCCGAACAATGGGGTTGACACGGCAAACCCCCTCATCAAAAATACGGTCGGATTAAAACGGGTATGAGATACCTGAAGCGCGCTGCGCCCGGCCTTAAGGAGGTGTGCCATGGAAGGCAGTCATAGTCGAAAAACCTGCATGTCGCCCTCGGCACGCCGCGAGGATTCCGCACACGCATAAGCGCCACGAACTGATCGTCAAAACCACCACCAAGGTGCCTGTCCCCTTTGTGGTGGTTCGCGAGTATGACGTGAGCGACATCTAGGTTTTTTAAAGCAAATACGACACGTACGCTAACTCCCTTCAACAAGGAGGACCCTATGCTGATGCTCAAAACCGCCACGGTACTCGAAGCCATCTCCAAGCGCCGCCGCACGGCGCGCCCCGCCGCTCACGCCGGCCTGTCAAAGAACACCATATTCGCCGCCACCCATAGCGCCGAGGACGCCCTCGTGCTGCTCGACACCACGGCCGACGGGCTCACTGCCGAGCACGCCGCCGAGCGCCTAGACGCCACCGGGCCCAACACCATCGAGGCGCCGACCAAAACGCTCGCCCGCCGCATCGCCGACGCGTTCATCGATCCCTTCGCCGGCATCCTCGCCGCGCTCGCGCTGGTCTCGCTCTACATCGACGTGCTCGCCGTGCCCGAGCCGCAGCGCGACCCTTCCACGGTCATCGTCATCGGCATCATGCTGCTGGTATCGGGCGGCATGAAGTTTATCCAGGAAGCCCGCAGCGGCAATGCAGCCGAGGCCCTCAAGGACCTGGTCTCCAACACCTGCTGCGCCCTGCGCGACGACGAGCGTCTCGAGATCCCCTTCGACGAGCTCGTCCCCGGCGATGTGATCCACCTCTCTGCCGGCGATATGGTACCGGCGGACGCCCGCATCATCACCGCGCGCGACCTGTTTGTGATCGAGTCAGCGCTCACGGGCGAAAGCGAGGCCGTCGAGAAGACCGCTGCCGCCACGGTTATCGAGGGTGCCGACAGCTCCGCGCTACCGCTCTCTGCCTGCAAGAACATCGTCTTTACCGGCACCTCCGTGCAAAACGGCAGCGCCATGGCACTTGTCGTCGCTACCGGATCGGACACCTACCTGGGCGGCATCGCCAAGATGCTCAACGGGCGCGGCGAGAAGAGTGCGTTTGACCGCGGCGTCTCGAGCGTCTCCATGTTGCTCATACGCCTCATGCTCGTTATGGCGCCGGCCGTCTTTGCCATCAACGCCGCCACCAAGGGCAACGTCATCGACGCGCTGCTGTTCGCCACGAGCGTGGCCGTGGGCATCACGCCGCAGATGCTTCCCGTCATCGTGACCACGAGCCTGTCGCAGGGCGCCAAGGACCTCGCCCGTCGCCAGGTTATCGTCAAGGACCTGCCGGCGATTCAAAACCTGGGTGCCATGGACGTCCTGTGCTGTGACAAGACCGGCACCCTCACCGAAGACCGCATCGTGCTCGAGCGCTACCTCAACACCGACGGCAACGAGGACGCACGCGTACTGCGCCATGCATTTTTGAACAGCTTCTTCCAGACCGGCCTCAAGAACCTTATCGACCTGGCCGTAATCGACCGTGCCGACGTGACGCCCTCGACCGTCGTGCCCGATTCCATGCTGGGCCAGAGCCTGCGCGACCGCTATACCAAGGTCGACGAGGTGCCCTTCGATTTCTCGCGCCGTCGCCTGAGCGTAGTTGTCGCCGACGCCCAGGGCAAAACCCAGATGGTCACCAAGGGGGCTGCCGAGGAAATGCTCGAGATCTGCTCCTTTGTCGAGGTCGACGGCGCCGCCCAGCCGTTCACCGAAGATAAGCTCGCCCAGATTCGCAAGCAGGTCGCCGGGCTCAACGCCGAGGGCCTGCGCGTGATTGCCGTGGCGCAGAAGACCAATCCGCGCTGCGTGGGCGAATTTGGCATCGCCGACGAGTGCGACATGGTGCTGATGGGCTTTTTGGCCTTCCTCGATCCGCCCAAGGCGAGTGCCGCGGGCGCCGTCGCCACCCTCGAGGCCAAGGGCGTGGCGGTCAAGGTCCTGACCGGCGACAACGACCGTGTCGCCGCCACCATCTGCGAGCAGATCGGTATCGACGCGAGCAACGTCTTGCTGGGCTCCGAGATCGATGCGCTCGACGATGCCGAGCTTGCCGAGCGCGCCGAGCACACCCACCTCTTCGCCAAGCTCTCGCCGCTGCAGAAGGCGCGCCTGGTGCGCGTCATGCGCGAGCTGCTCGACCACACTGTGGGCTTTATGGGCGACGGCATCAACGACGCCGCCGCCATGCGTGCGAGCGACTGCGGCATCTCGGTCGATTCGGCCGTCGACATCGCCAAGGAATCCGCCGACATCATCTTGCTCCAGAAAGACCTGGGCGTGCTCGAGCGCGGCATCATCGAAGGCCGCCGCACCTACGGCAACCTGCTCAAGTACCTCAAGACCACGGTGAGCTCCAACTTTGGCAACGTGCTGTCCGTGACCGTCGCGAGCCTGTTCTTGCCGTTTTTGCCCATGAGCGCCCTGCAGCTGGTGTTGCTGTCGCTGGTCTACGAGATCGTGTGTATCGCGCTGCCGTGGGACACCGTCGATGACGCCTGGACCGCCCGTCCGCGCGCCTGGGACGCCGCGTCCATTAAGGACTTTATGCTCGAACTGGGCCCCGTGAGCTCGCTGTTTGACATCGTGACCTTCGCCGCGCTCTTCTTTGTGGTGTGCCCCGCAACCGTGGGCGCGAGCTGGGCAGAGCTTGCCGCCACGGGCA
The DNA here is from genome assembly GCA_905214615.1 of uncultured bacterium. Taxonomy (GTDB): domain Bacteria; phylum Actinomycetota; class Coriobacteriia; order Coriobacteriales; family Coriobacteriaceae; genus Collinsella. Next base: position 3,573 of record CAJMMX010000086.1, read on the forward strand.
ACGTCGCGGGCATGACGACCTTCGCCGCAATCTTCCAGAGCGGCTGGTTTGTCGAGTCCATGTGGTCGCAGACGCTCGTGATCCACATGCTGCGCTCCCCGCGCCTGCCGAGCCTGCGCGACCACGCCGCGCCGGCACTGTGCGTTCTCACCGTACTGGGCCTGGCGCTCGTCACCTGGCTGCCGGCAAGCCCCATCGCCGATGCGCTGGGCCTCATGCCACTGCCGACGAGCTTCTTCGCGCTGCTGATCGGCATCGTTTCCGCCTATATCGCGCTCACCCAGCTGGCAAAGCGCCGCTACATTGCCCGCCACGGCGAGCTGCTGTAGTGCCGCAGGTACCATCGTCAAGAATGCTTGGGCCGCTACGACCTGTCCCTGCTGGCCGCAGCGGCCCAAAACAGCTAAAAATGCCCCGTCCCAAATGAGCTAGTCATTTGGCGTCCAAGACCAGAAGAAATTGATAAGGGCCACGCGCGACTCGGCACCGGTCTTTTTATTGATCGAGGCGATATGGCGGTAGAGCGTGGAGCGCGAAAGGAAGAGCTTTGCGGCGATGTCCTGAACGCTCTCGTGCGATGCGACCAAGGCCTCCAAAATATCGCGCTCGCGCTCTGTAAGCTCAAAGGCGGCGACAAAGGCATCGAGCCGCTCGCCGAGCGTGAGCTCCGGAACCTCCGCGAAATCGGGCTCGCTCTGAGCAGACGCGCGGTCCGCACCAAGATCATCGGCAGCAAACGCCAGCTCGCCGGGCGCCGCAGCGTCATCGGTCCGATGCCCAGACTGCCCCAGCAGCGAAATCGCAATGCCCACAAACAGCACGAGCACCGCACTCACCGCCAGCAGCACGTTCTGGCTCGAGACAATCGCCACCGCCGGCGCCGTCACGAGCATCGCGCAAACGTTGCTGATGACACGACCCATGCACGGCCACAGATACGACCAGTGCGCATAAACCGAAATGGCAGCAAATTTCGTCGTGAAAAACACCACGAAGAAGCCCGAACCCAGATAGAAAATCGCCATGGCCGCAAGCGCATTGCCGCCATTGCCGTCGATGAGCAAGACAAAGAACGAAAGCGTGGACAACATGGCAGTGCAAGTCATGGTGATGTTCATATACGAACGACCGTGCAGGTCAAATAGGACGCCGGCGACTAGAGCGCTCACGCCCATCAGCAAGCGCGGCCAATCGCCCAAGTCGATGGCCCCGGCGGCGTGCGAGGTCGTGAGCCCCGCGTTGAGGGCGGCAAACACGCCAGCAAGACAGGCGGTTGCGACCGTCAAACGCACCACGGCGCGCCGAAAAGCCGCCGTTGATTCAGAATCGTCTTGCCATTTGGCGCCAAATTCCGACGCATCCACCGAAAGCTCGGCGATATCGGACTCGCGCCCAGGCTCAGATTCACCGCGCAGCTTGGCACGACGAGCGTCGTGGAGCAGCGCCACCTGCACAACCGCACAGGCAACAAGAACAAACTGTTGCGGAATCCCCGCGGGCATCACCATATGGTTGAGCACCTGCACCAGAACGCCCAGGGCATACGAAAGCGCCGCCGCGCGCGCCAAATACGGCGTCCGTGCAAAGCGTCGCGCAAAGTTGGCATGGGCGGTCGATCCGCAGTAGCCCAGCGTGCAGCACGCTATCAAACCGCCGGCGATTACCACCTCAAACCGAACAGCCATAATCAGCAGCAGCAATGCCGATACCAGCAGCACGCCCGTGACGTCGCTCGTCGTATCGATCGCATGGGGGCGGCGGTAGTACAGAAGGGGGCGCACAAGAAAGCCGATCACGCTCGCACCGACGATGAAGCTCTCGTAGACACTGACCTCGCTCGGCGGCACAAACTCGGCAACGCGCACGTCAAAAAGATACTCGCCAGCCAAATACGTAAAATAGAACAGCACCAGGCATATAATCTCCCGAATGCCCCGACTCAGGTATGCGGCTGTGTCTCCCATGCCTCTCATGAATCCCCCCCCCCGCGCACTCAAATGTCTGGAAATCAATTCTAATAGAGAACCAGTCCCAATATCAAAATCGAGCTCGAAATGCCGCATATTTGACCCCAGCAGTCCACGGCGTGCAGCGTTTTGAGCCACCCGGCCCAGAAGGGGCACGACGTAGACTGCTGGCTCGGCAAAGAGTGTCCCCAACTGCCACTCATTTAAGTCTGTCCCCAATGAGTGCCTTCGACAAAGAGTGTCCCCCGCGACCAGTCGTTTAAGAACGTCCCCGATGACTACTGCCATCCCGCTTTCACTTCTTTTGCAAGCTTTAACTTCTTTTGCTTTCTTTCACTTCTTTTAACAAGGCGCCCGGCGGGCATAAGTTGCTCGC
>CAJMMX010000087.1 GCA_905214615.1 uncultured bacterium
GCAGTCGGGGCATACGTCGATGCGCTGTACCCCGGCCTGCCGCAGCCACAGGGCATTGATGCCCTTCAGGTCTATGTGCCACTTTTCGCCCCGGCGCACCATGTACGGCTCCGCCGCCGCACCCAGCGCCCGGCGCATGGCCTGCGCATAGATAAGCGTCTGGGTATGGGGCGGCAGCCACCGCGGGTCGTCGATGGCGGCCTCGCCCGATTCCTCGTCGCGCACCGTGGGGTCGGCGAGTTTAAACTCCTCAACGCCCGTGCGATGCTTGTAGTCGATTACCACGGCGCGATTCTCAGCATCCACATCCACGCGGTCGATGCGCCCGCCGAGCGGCCAGCCGGCATACTCGACCTGGAGCTCGTTGAACGCAAACTCCAGGTAGCGCGGCGCGAAGGGCGCGAGCGCCTCGGACTCGTAGGCAAGAACGCCCTCCAGCTGCGGCAAAATCTCGGCCACCTGGCGCTCCTCCACCGGGGAGAGCGGCACGAGCGGGCCCTCGGTACCGCGCTTGCCCGCATGCTCGGCCAAGGTCTCGTCAAAGACCTCGCGCAGCAGCTCCTTCGCGCGTGGCAGATTCATGGGTGTCACGCGCTCCATGCCCTCCTGGGGCAGACGGGCATGCAAGTGTTCCAGCACGTCGTGGACAAAGTTGCCCTTCTCCATATTGCCAAAGCCAGCGTCGATCGACTGGGGCTTCACGCGGTACGAGACGAACCAGCATAGCGGGCAGGTCGAATAGGCCTCGATCTGCGAGGCAGACGTCAGGCGCGGCACCAGCGGCGCATCCTCGCCCTCGCCATCGCGACGACGCAGGACCAAATACGGAATGGCTTCATCGCTCAGGTGCTGAGGAGCTTCGCAGGTCACGCGCTCGCGCCTAAGACCTTCGCCTGCCGCGGGATCGAAGTCCCTTACGATATCGCCCTCACCCACACACTTCGCCTTGTCGGCGCCAACGGCCTTAGCGTCGTCAGCGGCCTTGTCGGCGTCAGCGGCCTTGTCGGCGTCAGCGGCCTTAGCATCGTTAGCGGCCTCGGCATGCGCCCGCAACTCGGTCCACACGGCCGCCGGATAGCACTCGCGCGCCTGACGATCGTGGGTCACACGGGCGAGCGTAACCGGACCACGCGACGCTTGTATCGCGCGGCCAAAGCGTGCGCGCAGCAAGGCCGCAGGCTCAAGCGTCACGCCCTCGCGACCGAGGCTCGCCGTCAGCGTTGCCAGCGGGCCCTCCTCATGTGAGAGCGGATAACTGTCCAGGTCGACGTCGGCAAACAGCACGGCATCGTAGCTATCGGGGCGCAGGGCCGCCGCATCGGCAAGCGAAGTAAAGCGAACCTGGGCACGTGGCGCACGGTCAACCTCGTAGGTCTCGTAATCGTAGGCGGTGCTACGCTTGTCCACCTTGGTGCGAATGCCATCGAGCACGGGCACGGTCGCGGCCTGCGACACGTCGAGCGCGCGAGCATCGTTCATAAGGATGTCGATCGCGTGGCGCAGCAGGGCCACCTCCGCCTGGCGACGGGCCTGGCCGTCGAGACCACCAAGCGCGCGATCGGGCAGTGCCTCGGCAACGGCAAGCATGGCCTTGAGCGCCGTCACGGGCTTGTCACGCCACAGCGCCTGGAACACGTCCGAGACCACGCACGGCACGTTCTTAAACCAGTTCTCGTCGCTCGCCGCCTTGCGCGCGCCCCTCACCTGGCCTTGGACGCTCTGCAGCAGGCTCTTAACGCCCGCGGTAGTCTTGCTGCGCGAGAGACGCATATTCTTATCGAAGGTACGGGCATTGACGGCATCAGCGCCCGAAAGCGGACTGTAAATCCAGTCGGTAAGCTCCGGCGCGGGCCACCACTCAGTCTTAGAAGCTGCCCCTTCGTCGGCGGCCTTCATACGCTCGATCAGGTTGGCGAGCGCCGTGAACTGCCTGCCCGCAATGGATTGAGAAAACGCCGTGAACTCAACTGTCTCGGCAGCGATATGACGGGCCGCCAGACGAGAGGCGAGCTCACCGAACAGCTGGGGTGCCCGGGCAGAAACAACGAGCACGCGCACGGGGTCAGCGGGCGTTGCAGTAGCTTTATCGTCCTTGGACTCCTTGTGCGTTTTCACCAACGTATCGATGGCGTCCGCATAAGCATGGGCACGGGCATGGGGGCCGGCGACCTCAATAAAGGCAGGCTGAGCGGCGGTCCCGCAAGCGGCATCAGACGCGACGGCGTCCTCCCTCAGCGGCGCGGCCTCGAACAGCACACCGCGGGCATCAAATGCCGCGGCAAGCTCCTCGCGCATCGCCGCCTGCTCGCAGGCAAGCAGTACGACGACCTCCCCCCCATTGTTCGCCACGGCAGACAGCAGCTCGAGCAGGCCGTGCGTAATCGACGTGATACCGCGCACGCATACGGCGCGGGTGCACGCCGGCAGGTTATCGGCCAGGGCATCGGCCATAATGTCAGCCGCCTCGCAGGGCTCGACCATATCTCGACGGTCCAAACCACCCGCGTAGGCACGCAAAAGCTCGAACACACGAGCCTCGGCATCGCTTTTTGGCTCAGGCTGGCAATTGTTGCCACGGCATCGCTCGGCCGTCGTCCCCGCAACGCCCGGCAACACGTCGCGGGCCATGCGCGCAAGCATGCGCACTGTGCCCTGGCTGCGCGAAAGCGGCTGCAGGTCGGCATCGTCGAGACGCGTGACCATGTCCGAGAACAGCATCTGACGCTGCAGGTTGTCGACGAAACCGCGCCCGTCGCCCAAAAGCTCCCAAAGCGAGCGAAGCCACGATGTAGGCGTTTTGTAGTCAATACCCAGCGAAATCCCGGCTTCCGCCGCATCATGGCGACACAGGTCGAGCTCGGCAAACGTTGACGCCAGAAGCACGGCACGTCCATGGCGGGCAATAAGGTCGGCAAGCAACGCCGACTCGGCATCGCTCAAATCCGTGCCGGCATTGGTGGTATAGATTCGAACAGGCATGGTCCTCCGCTCAAACTGTTCGCAATAATCAATGTATCCATCCTACCCGCCCACGCGGACAGATTTGCCCCACGCCAACAGATTTGATCCCTTGGGGACGGAGGAAAACGGATCACCGAAGGGGTCAGTCTAACCCGGTGATCCGTTTTCCTCCGTCCTTAAGGGATCAAAAAACCGCCCCCGGAGGAGCGGTTTTGCACAATTCGTTTTTGGCGCGGCCTACTCGCCATCCTCCAGCTTAATGAGGATTTTGCGGTAGCCACCGTACTCGCCGTTGAGCGCCTTGGACACACGGCTCACCGTGGTGGACGAAGCGCCGGTACGCGCCTGAACCTCAACATAGGGCTCGCCCTCGTCCAGATAACGCGCGACCTGCAGACGCTGCGATAGATCGCAAATCTCGCGCGGCGTGCAGATATCGGTCAAAAACGCTTGGATATCTTTCTCGTCGTCCAAAAGGCTAAATGCGTGGACCAGCTGCTTGACATCAGGCTTGTCAAACATGTTCTCGATATTCATCGATCACCGCCAAACCCGCCAAAAGGCATCGAAGTTGATACTGACATCGGGCATCGTTCGCCCGTTCTATGCAATAGGGCAACGCCTGTGGCTTTTGCCCGTAGCAGTTTAGCACACCACCAAACTAAAGCGACAAAACTCTCTGCCAGCGGCGCGTTTTCTAGGACGAACGCCGTTTTGAAACCGAATGCGCATGCAAGCTCCACGAATATCTGAGACAATGGGCGCCCAAACAGAGCCGTGCCCGAGCATCTGTCCGAGTTGCAAAGGCATGTGCCTCTCACGCTCCCTCACCACGCCATGCGCAAGAAAGGATTCACACCATGCGCTTTATGCTCAACTGGCTTTTGACCTCAATCGCCATCGCGATCGCAACGTTTCTCGTCCCCGGCATTCAGCCCTTCGGCATGGCCGACGCCTGGGTCTGCTTTGCCTTCGTGGGACTGTTCCTCAACATCGTCGACTCGCTCGTTAAGCCGTTCCTGACGGTCATCTCGCTGCCACTCACTATTATCACGCTTGGTATTTTTCAGCTTGTGGTCAACAGCTTTATGCTCGAGCTGGCCAGCTACCTGTCGGTCAATCTGCTGGGCGCGGGTATCTCCATCGCCAGCTTTGGATCGGCGTTTATGGGCAGCATCCTGGTATCCATCATGCGCAGCATTCTCGACAGCATCGCCAGGAACTAAAGCGACCGGATACGGGCCGCCACAACACGCCAAAACGAAGGCCGTCCATCGCAACGATGGGCGGCCTTGTCATTTGCCAAGCCTCAGAGGACAAGAAAATCTACCATTTCTGCCCCGTCCCCCAATAGCAGGTGGGGCTAGATGACGTAGTCGTAGCCCTCGTTGGGGGCAACGAGCGTATCGAGTGTCACGCCGTCGAGGTAGTCGTTGATGAGCTTGTCCAGGTTCTTCCAAACATCGAGTGTAGGACACTCATCAGATCGCGAGCAACCTTTGCAGTCGCCGTCCAGGCATGCGACCGGTGCTAGGCTACCCTCGGTCAGGCGCAGGATCTCGCCCACCGTGTACTGCTCGGGCGGGCGCGTGAGCACGTAGCCGCCGCCCTTGCCGCGCATGCCCGAGAGCATATTGGCGCGCACGAGCGTAGCCAAAATGTTCTCCAAATATTTCTCCGAAATCCCCTGACGCGCGGCGATCTCTTTGAGGGGAATGCGGCCTGCCGCCTGATGCTCGGCCAAGTCGACCATAACGCGCAGGGCATATCTGCCCTTTGTGGAAACCAACATATATATTGCTGCCTTTCGGTCTTTTAATTCGTAGAAATTCTAGCCGAAAAATTGGTTTTGAAAATACCTATTCCCGTCAAGATGGTTAATCGACTCGTAATAATCTTCTATTTCCTATTGCATTACTAGGCTTTAGTGCCTACTATGCTTGCCAACAGCAAAACGAACAACCCATAAGGTTTGTGGGTTTCGTTGCTACACACACCGTAAAACCACACGGTATCCAGTCATTTGAACACTTTGGAGGTTCACCATGAGCAATGTGTACACATCCATTGATCAGCTTATCGGCCACACTCCGCTTCTGGAGCTCACCCACTTTGAGGCCGATGAGGACCTCAAGGCCCGCGTGCTCGTCAAGCTGGAATACTTCAACCCCGCCGGATCCGTTAAAGACCGCGTCGCCAAGAACATGATTGACGAGGCCGAGAAGGCAGGCAAGCTCGTGCGTGGCGGCGACTACACCATCATCGAGCCCACGAGCGGCAACACCGGCGTCGGCATCGCCTCGGTGGCGGCCGCCCGCGGCTACAAGGTGATCATCACCATGCCCGAGACCATGTCCGTCGAGCGCCGCAAGCTGATGCAGGCATACGGTGCGCAGCTCGTGCTCACCGACGGCTCCAAAGGCATGAAGGGCGCTATCGCCAAGGCCGAAGAGTTGCAGAAGGAGACCCCCAACAGCATCATCGCCGGCCAGTTTGTGAACCCCGCGAACCCGGCCATTCACAAGGCCACGACCGGCCCCGAGATCTGGGACGATACCGACGGTAAGGTGGACATCTTTGTGGCAGGCGTTGGCACCGGCGGCACCGTGACCGGCGTGGGCAAGTACCTGAAGAGTAAGAACCCTGACGTGAAGGTCGTGGCCGTGGAGCCCGCCTCCTCCCCGGTGCTGAGCAAGGGCACTGCTGGTGCGCACAAGATCCAGGGCATCGGCGCAGGCTTTGTGCCGGACGTGCTGGACACCAAGGTTTATGACGAGATCATTGCCGTGGAGAACGACGACGCCTTTGCCACCGGTCGGCTGATCGGTCACAAGGAAGGTGTGCTGGTGGGCATTTCTTCCGGTGCTGCCGTCTGGGCTGCCCTGCAGCTGGCAAAGCGCCCGGAGAACGCTGGCAAGAACATCGTGGTGCTGCTGCCTGATAC
>CAJMMX010000088.1 GCA_905214615.1 uncultured bacterium
AGGGAATCCAGCGTCTCGTCCAGCTTGTCGGCGGCGGTCGTGTCGATGGTGTCGAGCTTCGACAGCTTCAGGATGAGGGCCTCGTTGCCGGCGGCGGCCACCTCTATCTCCTCCTGGGCCTTCGCGATGTTCATGAAGGACAAGTCGCCCGAGAGCTTCACCGTGCCGAGCGCGTAGCCCACCTCGATGTCCTTCTTCGCCGGCAGGTCGTCGGGCTTGTAGGGCACCGCGCCCAGAAGCTCGGGGCCGGAGGTGTCGATCTTCTCGCGGCCGGCGCGCAGGGCGAGCGCCAAAATGAAGCCGCCCAGAATGCCCGCCACGGCGCCGAGCAAAACGACGAGGGCCGCCGAGGCGGCGAAGACCATGAACTCGCGGCGCGTTTTGAAGGCGTAGGTGGTGATCTTCCCGAAGTCGACGATGTCGAGCAGGGCCACCACGACGATGGCCGACAGGGCGCAGCGGGGCAGAAAGCCCATGAACGAGCCGGCGGCAAAGGCGACCACGGCCACGATGAGGGCCGAGAACACGCTCGCCATCTGGGAGAGGGAGCCCGAGGCGATGCCGGCGGCCGTGCGCGACATGGAGGCCGAGCACGGCGGGCAGCCGATGAGGCCCACGAACGCGTTGGCCAGACCGAAGGTGCGCATCTCGCCGTCGGGGGACGGTGCGGGGGCATCGCCCGCCGAGAACGCCTCGACGCACAGCAGGGATTCCAGCGATACTACCACCGCGATGGCGAAGGCGGCCAGGAGCAGCGCCACAATGTCGAGACCCTCGGGCAGCACCGTCGCGATATGGGGGAGCGTGCCCGACACCTGCGGGAGAAAGACGATGGGAAGCCCCGCCGCCGCAAGCCCGTTGCACAGCAGAGCGGCCGCGACGAGCACCACGATGGCCGAGGGCACTTTCGGGAAGAAGCGCTTCAGGAGGTACATGCCGGCGATGCACAGGGCCGACACCACCGCGCAGGCCCACGAGGCGCCCGGCAGGCACGAGACAATGGCGGCGACCTTCGACACAATGGTACCGGAGGTGTCGGCCGTCGTGCCCAGAAGCAGCGGGATCTGGCCGATGACCACCGTGATCGCGATGCCGAAGATGAACCCGTGCATGACCGGCAGCGGCATGCGGCGGATGAGTCGCCCCGCCCCCGCCCAGCCAAGCAGCAGAAGGAACAGCGCCGTGAGAAGCGTGAGCAGGGGCATGGCGGCGGCGATGGCGTCCACGACCTCGCGCTGGACCAGGCGCTTGAGCGGACGGGCACCGAACACGGGGTCCAGGCCACCCACGGCGAGCATCTGCTTGGCCGCCGGGGTGATGGCAAGCGTCATGCGCTCCTTGGCCAGACGCGCGCGGACGTCGGCGAGCTGGATGTCGACGATCTTCTCGATCTGCGCCATGCCGAGCGGATGGAACACCACGATATCGTCGATACGGTTGAGGAACTCGGGGCGGAAGGTTTGAGCCATGGCCCCGTCAACCTGATGGCGCATCTCCTCCTCGTCCTTGCCGGACAGATCGGCGATAGCCTTGGAGCCCACGTTGGACGTCATGATGATAATCGTGTTCTTGAAGGACACTTGGCGACCCTGACCGTCGGTCAAACGGCCGTCGTCGAGCACCTGCAGCAGCACGTTAAAGACATCCGGATGAGCCTTCTCCATCTCGTCGAGCAAGATCACGGAGTACGGACGACGGCGCACGGCCTCAGTGAGCTGGCCGCCCTCGTCGTAACCCACGTATCCCGGGGGCGCACCGATCAGACGCTGGACGCTGAACTTCTCCATGTACTCGGACATGTCGATACGCACGAGCGCGCGCTCGTCATCGAACAGGCACTCGGCCAGCGCCTTGGCGAGCTCGGTCTTGCCTACGCCGGTGGGGCCCAGGAAGAAGAAGCTGCCGATGGGCTTGTCTGGGTCGGAGAGACCCGCACGGCTGCGACGCACGGCCGCGGCTACAGCGGAGACGGCCTCGTCCTGACCGATAACGCGCTTATGCAGCTCGCCCTCCAAGCCCTTCAACTTGTCGAGCTCGCCCTGCATCATCTTGGACACGGGCACACCGGTCCAGGCGCTCACGACCTCGGCGATCTCATCGGAGGTCACCTGTTCGTTGAGGCCCTCGCCGTCCTGCTGCTTTTGCGCCTCGAGCGCAGCCTCGGAATCCTGAATCTGCTGCTGCAGACCCGGGATCACAGAATAGCGAAGCTCGGACGCACGGCCCAGATCGCCGTTGCGCGTCGCGCGCTCCTCTTCGCTCTTGGCCGCGTCAAGCTGGCCCTTAAGCTCCTGCACGTGGTCGATGGCGTTCTTTTGGTTGAGCCAGCCGGCCTTTTGCACGTTGAGCTTTTCCTGGACTTCGGCAATCTCTTGGCGCAGAGCCTCCAAACGCTCCTTAGAGGCGTCGTCGGTCTCTTTCATGAGCGCCTGTTCCTCGATCTGCAGCTGGGTGAGCTGACGCGTGGTGGCGTCGATCTCGACCGGCATGCTGTCGAGTTCCATGCGCAGGCGGCTCGCGGCCTCATCGACCAGGTCGATAGCCTTGTCGGGCAGGAAGCGGTCGGCGATGTAGCGGTCGGAGAGGTCGGCGGCAGCCACGAGCGCGCTATCGGTGATGTGTACGCCGTGGAAGATCTCGTACTTCTCCTTCAGGCCACGCAGGATTGAAATGGTGTCCTCGACGGTAGGCTCGCTGACCATCACGGTCTGGAAACGACGGGCGAGCGCCGCGTCCTTCTCGATGTACTTGCGGTACTCGTCGAGCGTGGTCGCGCCGATCGCGTGCAGGTCGCCACGAGCGAGCGCCGGTTTGAGGATGTTGCCGGCGTCCATGGAGCCCTCGGTGGCACCCGCGCCCACGATGGTATGGAGCTCATCGATGAACAGGATGACCTTGCCTTGCGCCTTTTGCACTTCCTTGAGCACGGCCTTCAAGCGGTCCTCGAACTCGCCGCGATACTTGGCGCCGGCGACCAGCGCGCTCATGTCGAGCTCGATGAGGTCGCGGTCGCGCAGGGTGCTCGGCACGTCGCCGGCCACGATACGCTGGGCGATACCCTCGACGATGGCCGTCTTGCCGACGCCCGGCTCGCCGATGAGCACGGGGTTGTTCTTGGTGCGGCGGGACAGAACCTGGATGGTACGGCGGATCTCGTCGGTACGGCCGATGACCGGGTCGAGCTTGCCGGCGCGGGCCAGATCGCAGATGTTGCGACCGTACTGCTCCAGCGCCTCAAACTGGGTCTTGTCCTCGGCAGACGTCACGCGGTCATCGCCACGCAGCTCCTCGTAGACCTGCTCGATGCGCTCCTTGGTCACGCCAGCGTCACGCAGTACACGACCAGCCTCGCCCTTGTCCTCGGCAAGCGCCATCAGCAGATGCTCGGTCACCACAAAGCTGTCACCCATCTTGGTGGCCTTCTTCTCGGCCTTCTCGATGACACGGACGAGCTCATTGGAAAGGCCCATCTGCTGGCCCTCGCCCGAAACCTTGGGCGCGCGGTCGATGGCATCTTGTGTGGAGCGTGCAAGCTGGGCCGGATCGGCGCCGATGCGCTCGATGATCACGGAGATATTGCGCTCGCCGGCACCAAGCAGGGCGGACAGCAGGTGAATCGGCTCCACCGCGCCGGCCTGCGCGTCGGCAGCTGTGCTCATGGCGGTCTGCAGCGCCTCGCGCGACGTCATTGCTAGCTTATCGATTCTCATGGAATCACCTCTCTTGGGGCGGCCGCCCTACGGGGCGGCTTCACGTTGTTCGAGAAGTATTGTTGCCAGCTTTGCGCGATCTTATACACAAATCTAAGTCTCTATATATAAGATTTTCTGAGTGATTGATGGATAGGGTACTGAGATGTCAGCCCGCCGCTGCCCAGGCGCACTACCGTCTCGATCTGTAACATCTAGCAGCCATTTTTGATCCTAGATGTTACAGATCGAGACAGACCGAAAACCACCACAAAGAGGACAGGCACCTTTGTGGTGGTCGCGGTCTCTACTCCTTCGCCGAACCCGTACTTCCCGATTCGACGATCCAGGGCATCTCATCCTCGAACAGCCATGTACGGGCAGACCCACTATCGCGTGCAGTCTGCGGGTCAGGCAAGCAGGTCTGTTTATAGGCATCTTGGATACACTGACCCATAAAATCGTTGAGCTCGGTCTGGTCGCCCTCCATGACATAGGCGACATCGCCGTCCATGATGTAGATGCCCGGACCCTCATTGCCCTCGTAGCCCGGATCGTACGAGACATCACATAACTTTGCGCCGTTTGCAGTGTCCAGCTCGATGGACGAGTGGCATCCGCCAACCATGTCGTTCGCTTTTGCCCGATAGGACGCATATCCGTACCAACGCTTAAATGTTTTGCCCTTGAGTAGCTCGGACGCCCTATCGATCAGGCTTGTATCCGTGGTATAGCGCATGGCCCCAAGCTGAATACGCGGATAATTGCTAATACCCAGCACAGCCGGCTGCTCATCAAAATCAACGGTAATGGTCTCGGGCTTGTCGTCGCCGGTCAGAAGTTCGACAGATTGAGTCACAGGCTTGACCACCGGCTCCGTCACCGCAGCAGGTAGAAATGCCATACCGACAGCGCCCGCGCCAACCACAGCGATCGCAAGCGCCAAGACAATCAATCCAATACGGGCAGAACGGCTCACGGCAAAACACCCCACAATGCAAACCTTCGCCACCTGCACTAATGATACCGCCAGCTAACACTATTACCAAAAGAAGCCGCGCGCTCCTCACCACCACAAAGGGGACAGGCACCTTTGTGGTGGTTTTCGACGCTAACGGTCGACCATCTCGCGCAATGAGATTAAACTTGAATTGCTCTCTGAACATATCCATTTCTGCCTATCCTCAACAGATCTTTGTCTCGAGGAGCGCATATGAAGCCGCCTCATTCCACCGGTCGCAACGTCATCGCCATTCTCGCCATACCCATCGTGATGCTCTTCCTTATCGTCATCACGCCCTTTTCCCTTGGTATCACCTCGCCCTTCGATTTATGCGGAATGGTCGACGCCGGCTCGCGTGCCACCTCGCTCTCCTTTATCTGTCGCGGCGTGTTTTACGAAGATGGAATTCCCACCGGAAGTTGGCAGTCAAAGTTGCCACTGCTCGGTCAGATCGACGGATGCTCCCCCTATTTCTGCCTTGGACCTCAGACGCTAAACTATCTAATCGACGACCAGCCACTCGACTTCATCACCCTCGCCTACGACTACGCACCAAACACCGATGAGCGTCACATGAACCAAGTCCTCGACAAGATGCTTGGACAGTGCGGGCTCACCGAGGAGGCCGGTCGAACCATCTATAGCAACCAGAAATTAAAGCGAACAGAACTCCGCCGTGTCGGAAAAATCAAAGGGCGAAACGGGGCCGCCTACTGGGATGCCTGGGCAACACGCGACAAGGGCGAATTCGGACACAGCACCTATATGGTCACTGTCTACACCAAAGACGGAATTAAGGACAATGTTGACGATTTCGCGTCATCCAAACTCGGCATCCCCAAAACAACCAAACCCGCCAGCCCAGATGAAATTCTGTAGAGCCGCCCATTAACATGCCGCTCAACGATCACAACAGCATCGAGCTCGTCCCCACCACCACAAAGGTGCCTGCCCCCTTTGTGGTGGTTTTCAACAAAAAGAAGCCGCCCCGATAACAGAGGCGGCATCAAGCAAGTCTATTTATTAGCGTCCCTCAAGACCCAACGAGAACGCAGAAATGTAGCCCGGGGCTTACCCTTTCCCGAACGCGGCCCTCGCGAAGCGCGTGAGCG
>CAJMMX010000089.1 GCA_905214615.1 uncultured bacterium
ACCGGCAGGATAACCTCCTCTTGAAGGGGTCCTCGTACTCCTTCACGCTCAGCTTGTCCAGCGCGATGTCGTGGGACTCCTGCTCCCTGATGTACTTGGCGATCGTCGCCTCGTCCGGGCCGACGGTGGACACGTAGTGGCCCTCCGCCCAGAACTTCCTGTTGCCGAACTTGTACTTGAGGCTGGCGTGCCTGTCGAATATCATCAGCGAGCTCTTCCCCTTCAGGTAGCCCATGACGCTCGCGACGCTGTACTTCGGCGGGATCGCCAGCAGCACGTGCACGTGGTCGGGCATCAGGTGCCCCTCGATTATCTCGATCCCCTTGTACTCGCACAGCTTCCTGAGGATCTCCCCTATGTCGCTCCTGATTTGGTTGTAGATCACTTTGCGCCTATACTTCGGCGTGAACGCGATGTGGTACTTGCACATCCACTTCGTGTGGGAAAGGCTGTAGGCCTTCTGGGCCATGGCGACCACCCCTTCGACTCGAATTCTTGACGGCCTGAACAATCGTCAATATCGGTCGGAGGGGTGGCTTTGTAAAGCCGTTTGTCTCCACCCGCGTAGCGGGTGGTTTAAAGCTGGCCGCTGCGCGGCCAGCAGACTAAAGTCTTGAAAACAAAAAGGCCCCCGCAAAGCGGAGGCCTTAGGCAAGGCTATGTCGAGATGCAGGATTCGCGCTACTCGCAGAGCGAAAGGGCGGCCTCGTCGGCAACGACAACGCAGTTGGTGTGCAGCTGTAGGATCGAAGCCGGGCACGCGGGCGTAACCGGACCATAGCACATGTCATGCACGGCCTGAGCCTTGGCCTCGCCGTTGGCGACGACCAAGATCATGCGGGCATACATGATGGTCTGGGTACCCATGGTGTAGGCCTGACGGGGAACATCGTCGATGCTGTCGAACAGGCGGCTGTTGGCCTGAATGGTGCTCTCGGTGAGGTCGACGCAGTGCGTGCCCTTGGAGAAGTGGTCATCGGGCTCGTTGAAACCGATGTGGCCGTTGTTGCCAATGCCGAGCAGCTGCAGATCCGGGTAACCGGCGGCGGCGACGATCTTGTCGTACTCAGAGCAGGCAGCGGCGGCGTCGGGGTTGGAACCGTCGGGCACATGCGTGTTGTTCAGGTCGATGTTGATGTGATCGAAGAAGTTCTCACGCATAAAGTAGTGATAGCTCTGGGGATCGTCGTGCGAAAGGCCGCGATACTCGTCCAGGTTGTAGGTGCTGACCTCGGCAAAGTCGACGTCGCCCTTCTCGTACCAAGCAGCGAGCTGCTTGTAGGCACCGATCGGGGTGGAGCCGGTGGCAAGGCCCAGCACGCAATCGGGCTTGAGGATAACCTGCGCCGAGATGATATTGGCGGCCTTGCGGCTCATATCCTCATAGTCTTTAGCTTTAATGATCTTCATTACGCGTCCTTTCTCGTACAAGAGAGGCAAGGCTCCCCTTACAAGCACTTGCCCGCGGCCCGCGTCGGCCGCAACCAACGTGTGCGGCCACCAGGGCGAGGTCGCGTAATGTATGTGTCTCGTGTCTAGCCGCGTCGAGGCCCCTGCCCGTCCACGGTGACCCAAAGCCGTTTAGCTTCGGACAAATCCCATCTTGCCACGGAGGGCGCCCTCTTTCAAGGGCGCCCTCCATAAACGTGTTTGAATTGTAGGCTAATGGCCACGTGCACTTGCTAGCGCTCGCGAGCAACGATGAGCTGGTCCATCTCTTCGACATGCGCACCAACGGAGCCCTTGATACTCGAGAACTCAACGGAGTTGCACACCAAGATGGGAACCGTCACATCGTAGCCCTCGGCAGCAATTGCCTCGCGATCGAACTCGATGAGCACGTCACCCTTATGGACGACATCGCCCACCTGTGCATGCACGCTAAAATGCTTGCCCTCAAGCTGAACAGTGTCCAAACCAACGTGGATCAGCACGTCTAGGCCATCGACCGTGTTGAGCGCAACGGCGTGACCCGTGGGAAAAATGGCCTCGACCTTGGCGTCTGCCGGCGCAATCACACGCGTGCCGGTAGGCTGAATCGCCACGCCCTGGCCCAAAAGGCCGGTGGCAAATGTCTGGTCATTGACCTCGGACAACGGAATGACGTCGCCCGAGATGGGAGCATCCAGCGTAAGAACTCGTCCACGCATACCAAAAGACCTTAGGACTTTAGTGAACATGCTCCCCCTCGGACATACCAATCAATCAAAATAGCTTTAACAGTTTACCACTTGGCACCCGTTTTTGACCATTAGGGAAGTTCGCGCTTGACAACCTCGACGATGTCGTCAACAACGCGCTGGGTCAGCTCGTGCGTCTCGGCCTCGGCCATAACGCGGACCAGCGGCTCGGTACCGCTCGGACGCACCAGAATGCGACCGCGGCCGTCAAGTTCCTTCTCGGCAGCAGCGACAGCATCCCAGATGGGCTGGCAATCGTCCAGACCAGCCTTGTTGTCGGAATGCACGTTGACGAGTACCTGCGGGTACTTCTTCATGATGCCGGCAAGATCGGTGAGGGTACGACCGGTGCGCTTGAGCACGGCCAGCAGCTGCAGAGCCGTCACCAGGCCGTCACCGGTGGTGTTGTGCTCCAGGAAGATGATGTGGCCGGACTGCTCGCCGCCGATGACGGCGCCATCCGCGAGCATGCGCTCCAGAACGTAGCGATCGCCCACGGCGGTCTGAACCATTTCGAAGCCCTGCTCCTTCATAGCGATGGAGAAGCCAAGGTTGCACATGACGGTCGAGACAATCTCGGAGTTGGCGAGCTTCCCGCGGGCGGCGAGGTCAGAACCGCAGATAGCCAGGATGTAGTCACCGTCGATCTCATTGCCCTCGCCGTCCACGAACAGCACGCGATCGGCGTCGCCGTCGTGGGCCAGACCGATGTCAGCATGGGTGCGCAGCACGAGCTCGCGCAGGGGCTCAAGATGGGTGGAGCCGCACTCAACGTTAATGTCGGTGCCACAGTAATCGGTGTTGATGGCATGGACCGTGGCACCCAGGCGCTGCAGCGCGGCGGGCGTAGTCTGGCAGGAAGCACCGTGACCGCAGTCAACGGCAACGACCAGGCCATCAAGCCTCAGGCCATCAAGCGTATCGATGGCGTGGTCGACGTATGCCTTGCGAGCGTCCTTCATCTTAATAATGTGGCCCACGCCGGCGCCAGTCGGCAGCGTATCGGCAGCCATGGCTTCCTCGGACATGACCCAGGCGCTGATCTCCTCCTCGACAGCATCGGGAAGCTTCATACCCTTGCGGCTAAAGAACTTGATGCCGTTGAACTCCGGCGGATTGTGCGAAGCGGAGATGACGATGCCGCCGTCGAGCTCGTTCTGGACGGTGAGCAGCGCCACGGCAGGCGTGGGGATGACGCCGCAGCAGTGCGGACGGCCGCCCTCGGCCATGATGCCGGCAGTCAGAGCGCTCTCGAGCATGGTACCCGAAAGACGCGTGTCGCGGCCGACGCAGATATCCGGACCAAGGAACTTGGTCGCCGCGCGGCCCAGGCGAAACGCGAGGTCGCACGAGAGGTCGGCATTGGCGACGCCACGGACGCCGTCGGTACCGAAGATGTTCTGGGGCATAGGATCGCTCCTTCCCTAGCAGGCGATATGCAACCGCCCACCCTAGTCGAAAAAGAAAAGCGGGACCCGCCGAGGAATCGGCAGGCCCCGCTTGTACATTGTATCTCGTAAGGAGATAAAACCTTAGCGCTTGGAGAACTGGGGAGCGCGGCGGGCCTTCTTGAGGCCGTACTTCTTGCGCTCGACCACGCGAGCATCGCGCGTAAGGAAACCGGCCTTCTTGAGGTCAGCACGGTAGTCGCCAGCGTTCAGAAGAGCGCGGGCGATGCCCAGGCGCAGAGCGCCGGACTGACCGGAGATGCCGCCGCCATCGCACAGAGCGATAACGTCGAACTGACCGGCGGTGTCGGTCACCTTGAAGGGAGCAAGGGCGTTCTCAACGAGCTGATGACGGCCGAAATACTGCTCGGCGTCACGCTTGTTGATGGTCACCTTGCCGGTGCCGGGGACGAGACGGACGCGGGCGACGGCGTTCTTACGACGGCCGGTACCCTGGTAGACAACGGTGTTCTCAGCCATCTTTAAGCCTCCAGCTCAATCTTCGTGGGGTTCTGGGCAGCATGCGGATGCTCGGCACCAGCGTAGACCTTAAGCTTGGTCATCTGGGCACGGCCGAGGGTGGTCTTGGGCAGCATGCCGCGAACGGCGCGCTCGATGACCTTCTCCGGGTGCTTCTCCATAGCCTGGCGGAAGCTCTCAGCCTTGAGGCCGCCGTTGTAGCCGCTGTGGCGATAATAGGTCTTCGTGTCGGCCTTGTTACCGGTAAGCTGGACCTTATCGGCGTTGATGACGACAACGAAGTCGCCGCAGTCGCTGTTGGGCGTGAACTGGGGCTTGTTCTTACCGCGCAGGATCATTGCGATCTGGGTGGCAAGACGGCCCAGGACAGCACCATCGGCGTCGACGAGAACCCAGTTGCGCTGGACCTCGCCCTGCTTGGCGTAGTGAGTCGATTTCGAAATCACTTAGACTCCTCCATGTACAGTACGTGTTGTTACAGAGATTCACGGGGCTCTGCAAGTAACCCGTCCATATTACCCCGCTCGCCGTACGAGTCAACAGGTATTTTGGCTCCGACCAGAGTTTCTGCACATGTCATCCACGAGCCGTGATTTTTCCAACTCTTTAGCTGTTGTCATTTTTTGAGGGTTCGCCGTCGCTAGCGCTCAACGAACTCTTGGATTTCCGCGAGCAGGCGCTTTGCCTCCTGACGGCCCTGGATATACAGGTCCAAAAGCATTGCCGGATAGTAAACTTCAGCAGGGCGTTTATTGTCGATTGCCTGATGGCATCGCTCAAAATTATAATTGTAAATATATCTTCCGATGGCTTCTCTTGCTTCCTTGAGATTAGCATACTCCGTGAGATATGCTTCCTCATATTTGAAGCTGCGAAACCAGCGTTCAATCATGATATTATCTGCCCAGCGGCTTTTGCCATCCATGCTTTGCCGGATCCCGTTGTCTCGAATAAAGTCGATGTATTTGTCGCTGGTAAACTGGCTGCCCTGATCCGAGTTGATGATTAACGGCTTGGCTATTTTAAATGCCTTTTTACATGCATTGATGACCATGGTGGTATCCAGAGTATCATCAACATCCCAACCAACGATACAACGACTGTACCAGTCGATAATGGCTGTCAGATAAAGAAATCCATGCTTCATTGGAATGTATGTAATGTCAATCGACCATGCCTGATTTGGACGGTCTATGACTGCATTACGAAGCAGATACGGACAGACTTTTGCCTGTTGCATACGTTTGGAAAGATTCATCTTTGGATAGATCGGATCAATCCCCATTTCAATCATATAGCGGCGCGTTTTCCGGCGTCCCACCTGATGACCACGCATTTTCAGCTGTAAAGACATTTGACGAGCTCCCCAGGCAGGATTATCGGTATGCAGATGATCAATGATAGCCTTGCATTCTAACTCTTCCTGAGATATGGGTGTTCCATTATAGTACACGCTGGTGCGGTTGATTCCAAGAAGCTCAGCACCTGTTTTTATCGGGAATTCTTTAGTCTTCAAAAGGTTTTGGACTAAATTTACTCTCGTAGTCAGGTCCAAG
>CAJMMX010000090.1 GCA_905214615.1 uncultured bacterium
CCCTTCCTCGGAGAAGTTCGCGAAGCCCACTTCTCCGAGGAAGGGCACCAGCCCGGAGGCGGCCCCAGCGCGAGATCGTCCCGGATGCCTATCTACTCGTTGTCGCCTGCGGTCATTTGCGTTGCGGAAAGCGCACCGTCGGCTGCTGTTGCGGCTGCTGCGTCGGGCCAGACCCAGTCGGTAAAGGCCGGGTGATCGAAGCCCTCGTCGCACGCGAACTCAAAGGCCTCGGTGCGGAAAGCCTCCCACTCATCAATCTGCTCGGCAAACTTGTCGGCGTCGACCATGCGCAGCACGTCAGCGGCCAGGGCCCAGCGGTCCATGTTGTTCAGGCGCAGCATATCGAAGGGAGTGGTCGTGGAGCCCTTCTCCTCGTAGCCGTGGACGCGGAAGGCGTCGTGGCCGGGGCGGTTCCAGATCAGGCGGCGAATCGTGCCGGCATAGGCGTGGAACGCAAAGAGCACGGGCTTCTCACCGCGGCCAAACAGCTCGGCCCAGCGCTCATCGCTGATGGCTTGGTCGTTCTCGCAGACGTTCTGGATCTTGAGCAAATCGACCACGTTGACGAACCAGACCTTAATGCCCAGCTTGCGCAGCATATCGGTTGCAGCCAGGGCCTCGAGCGTCGGCACGTCGCCGCACGTGGCGACCACGACGTCGGCCTCGGCGAGCGAACTGGCAGTCGATGCCCACTCCCAGGTCGCCACACCCTCGGCGAGCTCGGACTTGGCCTCGTCGACCGTCTGGAAGGTGGGGGCGGGCTGCTTGCCACAGAAGATGGCGTTAACGCAGTCGGTGGACTGGTAGACGCGCTCGGCAACGGCAAGCGCCATGTTGGCATCGGCCGGATAGTAGGCATTCACGATATGCGTGTCGTTGGCCTTGTTGAGCAGCAGGTCGATAAAGCCGGGGTCCTGGTGCGAGAAGCCGTTGTGGTCCTGACGCCAGACATGGCTCGACAGCAAAATGTTGAGGCCGCTAATGGGAGCACGCCACGGAATCTCGCGCTTGGTGGCCTCGAGCCACTTGCAGTGCTGGTTGACCATGGAATCGACCACGTGGACAAAGCTCTCGTAGGAGCTCCACACACCGGAGCGGCCGGTAAGCACGTAGGCCTCGAGGAAACCCTCGCACTGATGCTCGGACAGCTGCTCGACAACCTTACCGGAGCCTGCCAGCAGCTCGTCGTTGGCCTCGTCCTCGTAGAAGCCGGCGTCCCACTGCTTCTTGGTCACCTTGTAGGCAGCCTGCAGGCGGTTGGACGCGGTCTCGTCGGGACCGAAGATGCGGAAGTCATCCATGTTCTTGGCCAGAACGTCGGCAGTGTACTCACCAAAGACGCGGGCGGCCTCGGTGGAGCCCCAGCCATGACCATTAGTGTCGACGGGGACCTCGTGGGCATGAATATCGGGCAGCTCGAGCTCGCGACGCACCTTACCGCCGTTCGCGTTGGGGTTGGCGCCGACGCGCAGCTCGCCGGTCGGCATAAAGGCCGTCACCTCGGGGCGCACCTGGCCCTCGGGCGTAAAGAGCTCCTCGGGCTTGTAGGAACGCAGCCACTCGCGCAGCACGCGGAAGTGCTCGTGGGTGTCCTTGGCACTCGCCAGCGGCACCTGATGCGCGCGCCAGGAGTCCTCGGTCTTCTTGCCGTCGATCTGCTTGGGGCAGGTCCAGCCCTTGGGCGTGCGGAACACAATCATGGGGTAGGCCGGGCGGACCACGGTCTCGCCTGCGGCGGCCTGGGCCTGCGCGGTTGCCTTGATGTCACAGATCTCATCGAAGACCTGCTCAAACAGGGCAGCGAAACGCGCATGAATGCTTGCGTGGCTCTCGTCGTCAAAGCCGGCGACAAAGAAGTGCGGCTTATAGCCCATGCCCTCAAAGAACTTGGTGAGCTCTTCGTCGGACACGCGGGCGAGGATGGTGGGGTTGGCGATCTTGTAGCCGTTGAGGTGCAGGATCGGCAAAACGATACCGTCGGTTGCCGGGTTCACGAGCTTGTTGGATTGCCAAGAGGTCGCGAGCGGGCCGGTCTCGGACTCGCCGTCGCCCACCACGGCCACGGCCAACAGGCTCGGGTTGTCCATGACGGCACCGTAAGCGTGGCTGAGCGTGTAGCCGAGCTCGCCGCCCTCGTGGATGGAACCGGGCGTCTCGGGCGCAAAGTGGCTCGGGATGCCGCCGGGATAGGAGAACTGGCGGAAGAACTTCTGCAGGCCTGCCTCGTCATTGGTGATGTCGGGGCGAATCTCGCGGTAGGTGCCGTCGAGCAGCGACTGAGCAGTACCGGCGGGGCCACCGTGACCAGGGCCCATCAAGAAGATAGCATTCTGGTTGTGGTCGGCGATCAGTCGATTGACGTGACCGAACAGGAAGTTGATGCCGGGCGTGGTGCCCCAGTGGCCAACCAGGCGGTGCTTAACGTCCGGACGACCGAAGTCGCGCACCTCACCGGTTTTCTCGTCGACAAAGTCGGGGCGCATTAGCGGGTTAGAGCGAAGGTAGATCTGACCGACGGACAGATAGTTCGATGCGCGCCAATACAGGTCGACGCCCTCGAGCTCGGAAGCCGGCACCTCGTGGCCCAGCTTTTGCCACGGCGTCCCCAGTGTTTTAGCCATTGTTTATGTCCCTTCGCTGTGCGGTCACCCTCCAATACGGCAACCTTTCGTTGGGACTAGTATATTTGCTAAAACGTTTTATCATGGTGAAAAAACGTTTTATCCCCTTATCAATCGCATCGATCAACAAAACGCGACATTCACCTGCGGCATTGACTGTCACAGGTGCTCCACATTCGATCTCTACAAATTGATAAACGTGTTTAGTTGTGTTTAGTAAGCTCGAGCACGCTGTCCTTAACGATAAGCTCCGGCTCCAGAACGACCTCTTCGGCACGCCTGCCGCCCCTACCGGCAAGACGCTTGGACATGCAGCCAAAAGCATGCTCCGCAAGGACACCAGGGTCCTGCTCAATCGCGGTCAGCGCCGGCTCAAAGAGAACGTCGGCCGCCGAGTTGTCATAGCTCACCACCGAGATATCGCCCGGGATGCTCTTCCCCATCTCGTGCAAGCGCTTGAGCAAACCGAGGGCAATGTTATCCGAGCTTGCGAACACGGCAGTGGCGTCAGTTGTGAGCACTGCCTCCGAGGCCTCGTATGCGCTCGGAATGTAGTACTCGCTCTCAAACTCCAAACGCGCGTCGATCGGCAGGCCAACCTCGCGCAGCGCGCGCTCATAGCCGGCAAGTCGCTTGCGACCCGTATTGGAACGGCGGGCATTAACCAGGCAGGCAATACGGCGGTGGCCTTGCTCGATCAGATAGCGGGTGGCCATATAGCCGCCCATCTCGTGGTCGAACATCACCTTGTCGCACTCGAGCCCCTCAATGGCACGGTCGACCATTACGGCCGGGATGGGCAGGTGGCTGACTTCTTCGCGCAGGGCGCGGTCATCGGAGAACTCGTCACCCACCACCAGGAAGACGCCATCAACGCCGCGCGTCACCAGCTGGCGCAGCAGCTCCAGATCGTCATCGGCGCTTCCGCCCGAGCTGGTAATGAAGAGCGCATAGCCGTCCTCGCGGCAGCGCTTTTCCAGGCTACCGGCGAGCGAGGCAAAAAAGCGGCTCTCGATGTTAGGGACGATAAGGCCCAGCGTGCGCGACTCGCGCATGACCAGGCTGCGCGCAATCTGGTTGGGAACATAGTGGTTGCGCGCCGCGACCTCTTTGATGAGCTTGCGGTTTTCTTCCGAGATGCGACAGGGCCGATTATTGAGAACAAGCGAGACCGACGAGGGGGAAAGCCCCACCTCCTGGGCGATCTGCTTGAGGGTGACTTTGTTGGCCATCTCGCTCCTTCCGGGTTTACGCGCAATCTCTTGAAAGTATAGCGACTACCCCTCTACCTCGGTGATAAACACTTTACCAATCCGGTGGACGGCTGTTTTATCGCCGCCAGCGCACCAAATCCGTCCGGGTGGGGTATATTGCAATCGATTGATGACAACGACCACCAAAAGGCGGATATCCGTATGCACGAGAACGATTTTTTTAACGAGGACCTGCTGTGCGCGCTCGCTGGCGTTGCCGGCGAGGACAACGTGCTGATGAGCGAGCCCATGCGCGAGCACACCACGTTTAAGATCGGCGGTCCGGCCGACGTCTTTGTCACGCCCGATACTGAGCAGGGCCTCGTCGCCACGCTCGATACCTGCTATCGCTGCAATCTACCACTCACCATCGTGGGCAACGGCTCCGACTTGCTCGTCGGCGACAAGGGCATCCGCGGCGTCGTCGTAGCGCTGGGCGAGGGCCTCTCCGGCATTACGGTCGACGGCACGCACGTCACGGCGGCAGCCGGCGCCTTGCTTTCCGATGTCGCAGCCGCGGCAGCCGAGGCCGGCCTTACCGGCATGGAGCCCATCTCGGGCATTCCCGGATCGGTCGGCGGTGCCTGCTACATGAACGCCGGAGCATACGGCGCTTGCATGGCCGATGTGCTGGAGTCCGTGCGCGTCTACAAGCCCGCCCGCATGCTCGACGACGGCACCCGCGGTAGCGGCAGCATTATCGAGTTCGATGTCGATGAGCTCAACCTGGGCTATCGCAAGAGCCGCATTGCCGACGACGGTTTCATCGTGCTTTCGGCCACCTTCAATCTCGCCCCGGGCAACACCGCGATGATCAAGGCCGACATGGACGACTACCGCCAGCGCCGCGAGGACAAGCAGCCGCTCGACATGCCGAGTGCTGGCTCCACTTTCAAGCGCCCCGAGGGTTACTTCGCGGGGGCGCTCATCCAAGAGGCCGGCTGCCAGGGCCTTCGCGTCGGCGGCGCGCAGGTGTCCGAGAAGCACGCCGGCTTCGTCGTAAACACCGGCGACGCCACCGCCGCCGACGTGCTAGCGCTCATCGCCGAGGTGCAGCACCGCGTCCGCGAAACCACCGGCGTGCAGTTGGAGCCCGAAGTGAGGCTGTGGCAGTAACTACTTCGTGCGGAAGTAGTCGACGCCGCCTTCGAAGAGGGGCTGGTAGGTGTTGCCGAAGGCGTTCTTGTACAGGCCCGCGCCGGCGCGCTCCGTGTGACCCATCTTGCCGAGCACGCGGCCGTCGGGGCTCGTGACGCCCTCGATGGCGAGCACCGAGCCGTTGGGGTTCACCGCCAAGTCCATGGAAGGCTGCCCCACGGCATCCACGTACTGGGTGGCGACCTGCCCGTTTGCAATCATGGAGTCGAGCAGCGCGGGGGGTGCCACAAAGCGGCCCTCACCGTGGCTGATGGCGACGGTGTGCGTCTCCCCCACTTCCATGCGGCTCATCCATCGGTGGTAGCAAATATGCTT
>CAJMMX010000091.1 GCA_905214615.1 uncultured bacterium
GAACTTCTGACCTCTTCCGTGTCAGGGAAGCGCTCTCCCCCTGAGCTAAACGCCCGATCAAGGGTGCGCGAGTGCGCAGGGAATAATATAACGGAGCTCCCATCCGGTGGCAAGAACTATTTTAAAAAACTGGTGAATTGTGGCCCCATCGGAGCCTGTCGCAGCGCGAACAGCACACGAAAAGTCGCGTTTGTACCCCCGATGAACTGCACGTTCGCGTAAAATAATGCCCATTATGGGCAAATGGTGTCCAGGTAGTTTGCAACACGGCATCTGGGGGAGGGGCATGTCGGACGCGCGTTCGCTGCAAAAACAGTTCAATCGCATGCTCGCCACGTTGCTGGTGGCCCTTGCTGTTGCCGGAGCTGTAACGTATGCCTGGTACATCTACAACGCCAACCGTCATATCACCGACGTCAAGATGGCCGCGGGCACGGGCGTTACCTTCCTTATCTCTAACGAGTACGACGGCGAATACAAAACCAACGCCGGCCTGAGCTTTACGGGTCTGCTCGATCCCGTCTCGACCGACAACGTGCTCAACGGCTTTCAAAAGGTAACGGGCTTTACCGGTGGAACCACCCAGGACTCGCTCTTTGCCAACATGTTTGGTGCCGCCGAGCATTCCGACTACTACAAGACTTCCCTGTACCTGGCCACCAACTCGGCCGCGACCGACGTGTACCTGTCGGGTATCGACTTTACCGAGCAGGATCCGGCAAACCCCATCTCCACCGCCCTGCGCGTGGGACTGGTTACCTATGCGTCAGGGCAGGGCGATACCGTGACGGGCCAGTACGTCTTTGAGGTCTCGGGCGAGCACAATCCCCAGGCGCGCTACAACACGCTCGACGGCAAGGATGCCGGCGAGAGCGAGCAGAACCACCTGGTGCTCGACAGCACCCGCTCCGATGGCGCCACGGTTCATTTTGACCAGCTGACCAGCGCTAACTTCTGCGACTATAACGAAGACACCGGTGTCGTGAGCCTCAAGGAGGCCACGACCAAGATCTGCAGCCTGCCCGCCGCGGCCGAGGGCGCCAATCGCAGCACGCCCGTGCGCGTGGATGTGTACGTGTGGCTGGAAGGCTGCGACCCCGACTGCACCAACAACCTGGCCGCCACCAGCCTGCAATCGCTGGCGCTGCGCTTTGCCGGTAAGCGTTCGTAAGGGGGCCAGGGATGAGTGCATCGAACATCAAAGATATCCTAATCTCGCGTCGTCGCATGGTTGCCGCGGCCGCATGGATGTTGGTGCTGGTAGCCGCCCTGAGCGCCGCCACCTACGCCTGGTTTAGCAACTCGCGCTACACCAACGTGACCCCCGTGGCGCACGCGGTAAGCGACGAGGGTTCCGACCTGCAGATTGGCCTTTCGGCCAACGGGCCCTGGGACACGACGGCCACGCTTGCCGACGCCGACAAGACGCTCTATCCCATCTCGACGTCGGACCTTTCCCGCTTTTGGCGCGGCACGTTCCAAAACGCCGCGGGCATCACGACCGACTACGCCGACTGCACCGCGCAGCTGGACGACTATGCCCTTTCGGGCACGCTGTACCTTAAGGGCGGCGACAGCGCCCTCAACGTGTACCTGCATCCGGGTCAGATGAGTGTGACGAGCGACCCACAGCTGCTGGCCGCACTGCGCCTGGGGCTTGTGATCACGACCCAGTCGGGTACGCAGACGCACATCTTTACCTGCGACGACCTGGGCAGCACCGCGGGCGCCACCAGCAGGCGCACCACCGCGCAAGACGGCGTGGTCGTGGCGGCGGGCGCCTCGGGCTGGACCTACACCGCCGACCCTGCGCGCGCCATAAGCGCCTACAGCATGGACGGCACCGGCGACACGCCCACGGCGCGCGCGGGCGCCACGCCCATCTGCACGCTGGCCGCCAACGAGGTGGCAGGCGTTCACTACGTTGTGTACATGGAAGGCTGCGACGCCAATTGCATCGACGAGGCCCAGGCCCGCGATGTGGTGCTGCAGCTTGCCTTTGCCGCGGCCAAGGCGTAAGGGGGCGAGCGACATGGAAGATCAGAAGCACATGCCAGCAGATGGCTGCGAGGCCAAAACCCAGAATACGGACCCCGCGGCCCCCTTCAGCGCAGCCGCCGAGCGCGCTGTGGGTTCGGACTCCGCCGCCCGCCGCCACGCTCGCCGTGCGCGTGCCTACATCGTGCTCGTCATGGTGGCACTCGCCGCCACGCTGAGTGCCGCAACCTATGCCTGGTTCACCAGCAACATGAAGGTCAACACCAACTCGGTGAGCGTGCACAGCGACACGTCCAAGCTGGTATTGGAGCTGGGCGACGCCGATGCCGGCAGCTGGACGCAGCAAGGCGACGTTTCACTGGCTTCCAACGCGAACGGCGCCGCGACGCTCTACCCGGTCTCGACTTTTGACCTCAACGGCTTTGCTGCCTGCGCACAAAACAACTCAGCCGGCGATGCCACGGTGTTTGAACAGGCAAAAGACAACGGCTCCGCGTTCTACCATGGTTGGATCGATCTGCGTCCCACCATTACCGGAACGGGTGCCAGCAAAGTAAAGGGCAGGGTCAACTTGTATCTGGCCGAATCGCTGGTCCCGCAGGGCGCCAACGCCGAGCTGCTGCGCGCGGCCCGCGTGGGCATTAAGATCTCCAGCGGCAACCAGGTGCTCGCCACCAACATCTTTGAGCTCGACAGTTCCGACAGCGGCCATCGCGGCGAGCATCCCACGACCGCCCCGGCTGGCCTTGCCGGCTACGCCGATGGCATGCTCCTGGGCTGGCAAAACGGCCAGCTCGATTGCGGTGCCAACGTGACGCAGGACCCGGCCGCTTATACGCTGGACACGAGCGAGACGGCCGAGCGCCCGCAAAACTCGCTCGCCACGCTGGCGCTGGGCCAGACCTATCGCCTGGACATCTATTACTACATCGAGGGAACCGACCCCGATAGCGCCGACTACCTGCATCAAGACCCGGGCACCCTGCACCTGGCGCTCTTTGCGACCCTGGACGGTGAGTAGCCATGACGCGTAAGCAACCCGCCGCCAGCTGCACGCCCGCCACCGGCAAGCCCGCCGGCGCCGCCGCACCTGCCGACACCGACTTGCGCCGCAAGCTCACCACCACCGTGGTGCTGGTGCTGTTTGCCCTGGTGGCGATAGTCATGGCAACCTTTGCCTGGTTCTCCATCGCCGATAGCGCCAAGACCCGCATGCTCATGATTGATGCCAACGCCGACGGCTCGCTGCGCTTTGACCTGGACGAGCACTCCACGTTTGACGAATACGTCCACAGCCTGGGCTTCGACCAGATCTCGGCACGCATCGCCAGCGGAAAGGGCGTGGACATCGATGCATCCAGGCTCAAGCCCGTCACCACGAGCGACTACCAGACTTTTACCTTCGAGGACGGCTCCACCGCCGATCCCGCGACCGGCGCCTACTTGGAGTTCACGCTGCACTTTATGAGCAGTACGGACCTGCGCGTTCGCCTGACCGGGCAGGACGGCGACGGTGGCGCGTCCGGCACGCGGTTTAGCTCCGACACGCAGGGCATGGCCAGCGCCATGCGCATGAGCTTTACCGCCGACGGTCACACCTGGGTCTACAACCCCAACGGAGGCGGAGGCTCGTCCGGTTCGGCCACCGTCTTTGGGCTCGACTCGGGAGTAGCGAACGCGGCCAGCGACATGTTCGACCTAATAAAAGATACGGACAAGCCGGTAGCCGTTCGCATATGGCTCGAGGGAACGGACCCAAATTGCACTAATATGCTAAAGGGAGCTAACTATTCGGTTTCGATGCGCTTTGAGGGCATCGAGGAACAGTAGATATGCACGGCGGCCATCGGGCCGCGCACGACCTAGTCAGACACGGTAGTAAGGGACATCATGCAATCTGTTAAAAAGGCCGCATCCATCGCACTGAGCGTCGTCATGTGGATCATCATCCTGGTGGCGGCCCTGTACGCGTTTACCACGCTCGCCACGCGCGAGGACGGCAGCGTCTCGGACATCGCCGGCTTCACCCCGCTCGCCGTACAGTCCGACTCCATGGCGCCCACGTTTAACAAGGGCGACCTCATCGTCATCAAAAAGTGCGACACCTCCAAGCTCGAGGTGGGCGACATCGTGACGTTCCACACCATTATCGACAACGAGTACGCGCTCAACACGCACCGCATCGCCGCCATCGACGAGATCAACGGCATGCGCAGCTTTACCACCAAGGGCGATAACAACGACGTGGCCGATTCGCACATCATCAGCGACGGCGACATCGTGGGCAAGTACGTGTTCGCGCTGCCGCAGATGGGCAAGGTCATGGACTTCCTGTCCAGCTCCATGGGCTTCCTCATTGTGATTGTGCTGCCCATGCTGCTGTTCTTTATCTACCAGGTGTATCACCTCATCGTGGTGGGCATGAACCTCAAGCGCGCTATGGCCGAGGAGGACCGCCTGGCCGCCGCGGCTGCCATCGTGGACGCCGAGGGCAAGGGTGACACTACCGTCACGGCCGATAACGCCGCCGAGCAGCTTGCCCAGGCCGAGGCCAAGCTCGAGGAAGCTCGTCGTCTGAAGGCCGAGGCCGAGGCGGCGATGAACGCGACCAAGCAGGAGGGTACCGACGGTGAGTGAGTTTCTGGGATTTGCCTGGGAGCTGCTGGCAAAGGTTGTCTACAACGTCGTTGCCGTTGTGAGCTCCATCCTTAACCTGCTGGTGTTTGGCTGGGTTGAGTACTTCAACATCTTTATGACCTACTTCACCACGTTTGACCTGGTGGGCAAGATCGGCGCAGTCATCCTGTTTGCCATGCTCATCGCGGTCCCCGTGCTGATCGTGGCCATCCTGGTCCACCGCTACCGCATCAACCGCCGCCTGCATCGCGACGACACGTCCAACAAAGCGCTCTATCGCGAGATCGGCCGCCTGAACAAGCAGGTGCTCGATCTTATGGACGAGAAGAACAAGCTGCTGGCGCTCAAGGTCAATGCCATGGGCGGCACCAAGCAGATTCCGTACGTGGGCGCCTCGGCCTTGGCCGACGACCACCTGCCCACGGTGGGCAACGTGGTGGGCGCCGCTGCGGGCGCCGGTGCGCCTGCGGGCGAGGGCGCCGCG
>CAJMMX010000092.1 GCA_905214615.1 uncultured bacterium
CGAGACAACGGGGGCCTTCATGCGCGAGGACGTTTTGGAAACTAAGTACGGGACCCGCCCAAACCGTCCGGTGGGATCAGAGTACCCTTGCCGTTACTCTGCTTTGCCCACAGAGTTGAGGTTGGTCATGCGGATCTTAACCAGCTCGGTGATCTCGCGCATGCCCTCCTTGGCCGGCTTCTTGGGATCGAAGCAGGCGGGGTTCTCGGCCATGTAGGCCATGAAGCCCTTGGTGTAGGCCTGACGCAGCTCGGTGGCGTAGTTGACCTTGCAGATGCCGTTCTTCACGGCCTCGGCAACCTGCTCATCGGGCACACCGGAGGTGCCGTGCAGAACCAGCGGCACGTCGACGGCGTCGCGAATGGCCTTGACCACGGACTGCTCGATGTGCGGATCGCTCGTGTACACACCGTGGCTCGTGCCAACGCCAATAGCGAGGGAGGTGCAGCCAGTGCGCTCGACGAACTCCTTAGCCTCGGCAGGATCGGTGTAGGGGCTCTCGCCCTCAACCGCGGGACCGTCGTCCTCCTTGCCGCCAACCTTGCCGAGCTCGGCCTCGACGGGCACGCCCATGGCGCGGCCAGCGTCGGCGACGGACTTGGTCAGGGCGATATTGTCCTCGAAGGACTCGTGCGAGCCGTCGATCATGACAGAGGTGTAGCCCGTGCGGAAAGCCTGCATGCAGCGGTCATAGCCGTCGCCGTGATCGAGGTGCAGAGCGACGGGCACAGAAGCGCGCTCGGCGGCAGCCTTGACCATGCCGTAGAAGTAGTCCAGGCCAGCAGTCTTAATGGTGCCCGGGGTGGTCTGCATGATGACGGGGGACTTGGTCTCCTCGGCAGCGGCCAGAACGGCCATAACAAACTCGAGGTTCTCGACGTTGAACGCGCCGACGGCGTAGTGGCCGGCCTGAGCGTCCTTGAGCATCTTTTCGGTGGTAACAAGTGCCATGAGCGTTTGCTCCTCTCCCTCGCCCGCATCTGGACATCGGGCGTAGTTGTTCACAAGGCGTTTTACCTTGCGTTTTGCTGCGTCCATTGTATGAAATTCAGCGGCTTTGCATGTGCGAGATATTGAGCCCATGCAGGTCAATACAGTCGCTTTTGAAAAGTAAACGGAAGGAATTGGAGCCGAGCGGGCGTGTTCGATTTTGAATTTTGGGCGTTCAGCGTCTTTCTTTTATAGAAAAAGTAAGTAATCGAAAGGCGTTTTCTTACTTAAAAAGAAAATGAACGAAAATAGACTCAACACAATTCCTGCAAATTTCAGACGATGATGGAGCGGATATGGCCCATGCAACAACCCGAGCTTTCGCCGATGAGCGGCGTGCCGCCATCATGGAGATGCTCGAACATAACGCCTCGGTGCAGGTAGCAGAAATCGCCCAGACCTTTGGCGTGTCCTCCGTTACCGCCCGCGCCGACCTAGACGCGCTCGCCGAGTCCGGCAAGCTGCGCCGCACGCATGGTGGCGCTGTGTCGCTCCAGAAGCGACTGACCGTATCCACCCAGGATCGCCGCATCAACGTCAATGTCGCTGCCAAGCAGGCCATCGCGCAAAGCGCCATCGAGCTCGTCGGCAACGGTGACACCCTGCTCGTCGACTCGGGCACCACAGCGCTCGAGTTTGTCCGGCTCCTCGACCAGCGCGATGGCATCACCGTCATCACGGCCGACATTACCATTGCCGATTACATCGACGAGAGCATGCCCTCGGTCGATGTCGTCATGCTGGGCGGGGCGCTGCGCAAAGGTCATCGCTATCTGTACG
Source organism: uncultured bacterium (assembly GCA_905214615.1). Taxonomy (GTDB): domain Bacteria; phylum Actinomycetota; class Coriobacteriia; order Coriobacteriales; family Coriobacteriaceae; genus Collinsella. Next base: position 1,771 of record CAJMMX010000092.1, read on the forward strand.
GCCCACTTACCATGCAGGCGCTCCAAATGGTCCATGCCGATCTGGCCGTCATGTGCCCTGGCGCTTTCGTTCCCGGCTGCGGCTTTACGACCGACTTTCCGCAGATGGCCGAGACCAAAGCGGCTATGGCCGGTGCCGCCCGCCAAAGTGTCGCCCTCATGGACGCCAGTAAGGTCAACGGACGTGGCATGTACCGCTTTGCCGAGCTGACCGACGTCAACGCCATCGTGATGGACCGTGACCCCGATCACGCCGTCGCCACCTCAATCGCCGAGGTCGCCGACGACGCCCGCCCAAATCTCCTCATCGCCGGCACTTAAACAAAAACCACCACAAAGGTGCCTGTCCCCTTTGTGGTGGTTTGCTCGTTAAAAGCGAAATATCGCTACTTGGAAAGCTCGTCGGCGAGAGTCTCAATCTGAGCGCGCGAGGCGTCGTTGAGCGAACCCAGGACGGTCACCTTGTTCTGTGCCAGGGTGATGTCCTTCATGCCCTCGAGCTCCTTGGTCATAACCTTGGCGGCAGTGGGCGCCCAGGAGCCGCCCTCGACGAGTGCCACCGTACGGTTCTGATAGGCGTGCTCGGCAAGCGTGTGGATAAAGGTGCTCATGAACGGGAAGATCTCGCCCTGATAGGTAATGGAGGCAAGCACCAGACGGTCATAGCGGAACGCGTCCTCAACGGCCTCGGCCATATCGTCGCGAGCTAGGTCAAAGACGGAAACCTTCTGGCCACGGGCCTCGAGCGCAGAAGCGAGCTCCTCAACGGCAGCCTTCAGATGGCCATACACACTCGCATAGGCGATCGTGATGCCCTCGTCCTCGGGCTGGTAGCTCGACCAGGTGTTGTAGGTGTCGAGGTAATAGCCCAGGTTCTCGCTAAGAACAGGACCGTGGAGCGGGCAGATGATCTGGATATCCAGATCGGCGGCCTTCTTGAGCACGGCCTGCACAAACTTGCCGAACTTACCAACGATGCCAAAGTAGTAACGGCGCGCCTCGCAAGCCCAGCCCTCGGGATCCTCGATGTCGTTGGCGCCAAACTTGCCAAAACCGTCGGCACTAAAGAGCACCTTGTCGGTAGCCTCATAGGAGAAGAGCACCTCGGGCCAGTGCACGTTGGGGGCGCCGACAAACGTCAGGCTGTGGCCGCCCAGGTCGAGCACGTCGCCATCTTTGACGACCATCTTGCGCTCGGGGAAGTCGGTGCCAAAGTAGTTGACCATCATGCGGAAGGCGCCCATGCTGGCCACAATCTGTGCCTGGGGATAGCGCTCCATAAAGGTGGCGATGCCAGCGGAGTGATCGGGCTCCATATGATGGACAACCAGGTAGTCGGGCGTACGACCATCGAGCACGGCCTCGAGGTTGCCGAGCCACTCGTCGACAAAGTCAGCGTCGACCGAATCGGCGACAGCGATTTTATCGCCCAAGATAACGTAGCTGTTGTATGCCATACCGTTCTCGGACACGTCGTACTGGCCCTCGAACAGGTCAATGTCGTGATCGTTGACGCCAATGTAGCGGATATCCTTGGTGATCTCCATCAGGCAAAGCCTCCTAGATAGACAAAAGAGCCCGTCTATCATAGCACTCGGCTACAACCCAACAGCTATCTACCGACATCCTTACCGATTGTTATTGATGTTCAACATATCACCGTTGACCTGCGGAAACTATGCGCGCGGTGCCGCCGTACTATGTCGAACGATGAGCTGACCGGGAATACGAATGGCAACAGTTTTGCCCGCCGTACCCGCCTCGGGAACCGCATGCTCAAACACCTCGCGTCCGCGCTGATGTAGATCGAATCGCACGGTCGTGAGCTCGTTGTGTGCCACAAAATCATCGAGTGAATCGTCGACGCCCACTACGCTCACATCCTCGGGCACGCGCAAGCCGCTATCGCGCAGCGCGGCGATGGCCCCGTTTGCCATCTGGTCGTTTGCCGCATAGATCGCCGTCATGGTGCGATCGTGCTCGGCCAGATATCTGCCGGCCTCGTAGCCGCTGTTGGCAGACCAGTCGCCCTCGAGCGGCTCTGCCAGCTCGATGTGTTTACGCTCGAGCGCATCCTGCCAACCGGCGCGACGAAATTGCTCGTCGACCGAGAACGACGGGCCGCCAATATAGCGAATCTGCTCGTGCCCCAGCTCAAACAGGTGATCCATAAGCAATAGCGAGCAGCCGTAATGATCGGAGTCGACCGTGGTCACCCGCGGGTGCGCATACATGGTAACGATAACCGTACCGATACCCGGCAACGGATCAAACGTCTCAAAATCGGGAGCCATACGGCTCATGCCGATAATGATGCCGTCCACGGGCAGCGCGGCCATACGACGCGTTGCCTCGGCAAGCGAAAACTCCTCGGTCTTGGACATCTCGACCAGCGTGATGGCGCAATTATGCTCGCGAGCAGCGCTGGCGATGCCATCGATCATTGAGAGGTTGCCAAACTTAGTGACATCGTTGACGCACAGGCCGACCGAATGGTAACGGCCGTCGCGCAGCGAGCGACCGGCATAACTCGGACGAAAGCCGAGCTCTTGCATAGCGGCTTGCACGCGCTGGCGCGTCTGCTCGTTGACGTTAGGCAAGCCGTTGGCGACGCGAGAAACCGTCTGCTGCGAAACGCCAGCAGCGCGGGCGACGTCGGCCATGGAGACCGGACGCGTACCTGTATCGTTGGACGGGCGCCTTGCCACAGGATCACCTTCACCCTTGCGAGATCTGAATAGCGTGAATGCCGGCCCGGGCAGAAATACATCCCGCGCCGAGGCCCGCTATCGTCGGACGCATGTTAACGTACTCTACTTTTTCTATCAGCGGTTCTTTTGCTCCATATGTCCATACGGCCACACCGTTCACGGCCGAAAATCTACCGATTACCAGATTCTCAAAAAGTGACAAGCGTTGTGTTATGAGTACGTTAACATAGCCCGTAACGTGCGGTATCGTGAACACCTGGTTCAGGCCGCTTCAAGTTGTTAACGTACTCATAACGACGCAAAACTCGCCCGTGCGCGCCAAGGAAAGGACTCCCATGACCACCCCCGACGAAAAGACATTCGCCACGCTCACCAAGCTGTTTGAGGAGGAGTTTGACCCCATCGGCGACCGCCAAGTGCTCTACGTGCACGCGCCCGGCCGTTCCGAGATCAGCGGCAATCACACCGATCACGAAGGCGGCCACGTTATCGCCGGCTCGCTCGATGTCGCCGTTGACGGTATCGCCGTGGCAACCGACTCCAACAAGATTCGCGTCGCCGACGAGGGCTATCCTACGTTTGAAATTGCGCTCGACACGCTGGATGTTCAGGAGTCCGAGAAGGGCACGTC
>CAJMMX010000093.1 GCA_905214615.1 uncultured bacterium
AAACCTTATATCCGGCCCCTCCGGCCGGGGACCTTTCTGTATCGATATGGCTTCTGGGCTGGATCGGCGTCGACAACGTCCAGCAAGGTTAACCAGCCTGCGTCGAATTTCCGGCGTTCTTTAGCTGAAAGAAAAAGTTGGTGTGCGGAGCTTTGCTCCGCATTTGGGATGGGAGCTCCCGCGGCTCCCGAGGGGGCATCTCTCATGCAAAAACTTTTGTCGGGTAAAGTCCGAGGTTAGTGGCGTTTTATAACGAGAAATTCAAAAAAGTTGAAAATTCATTACTTATTTGCGTTGACTTTAGGTAACTAAAGTTTCATACTGCTTTTCATCCACTGGGGGATGTGAACACGCACGGATTGTTCGCATCATGATTGAAGAGGATTTCCTAGACATGTTCACGCATCAGCTAAACATTATCAGCGTAGTAATTATCTGATGCGGGTTAGCACATACAGCTAGCCCGTACGATAACGGGCGGCTGATGAAGATGAGGGCCGTCGAGCGCAACCGACGGCCCTCATTTTTTATGTCTGAGAAGTTCTTTTTAGAGGAGGAAATGTAATGAACGGAGTTTTGCTCATGGTTGTGGCCGCGGCGGTGCTCGCCTGCGGCTATCTGGGCTATGGCCGATGGCTGGCCAACAAGTGGGGCGTTGACAAAGAGGCCCTCACGCCGGCCAAGCGCATGAAGGACGGCAAGAGCTTCTCGCCCGTCTCTGCCTTCACCGCGTTCTCGCACCAGTTCAGCTCGATCTGCGGTGCCGGCCCTGTTACGGGTACGATCGTCGCCATGGCCTTTGGCTGGCTGCCCGTCGTGCTCTGGGTCCTCGTCGGCGGCATCTTCTTTGGCGCCGTCCACGACTTTGGCGCCCTGTATGCCTCGATGAAGAACAACGGCAAGTCGCTCGCTCAGCTCATCGAGAAGTACATCGGCAAGACCGGCCGTCGCCTGTTCCTGCTGTTCTGCTGGCTGTTCTGCATCATCGTCATCGCCGCCTTCACCGACATGGTCTGCAAGACGTTCATGTTCACCCCGGCCGTTGACGCTTCTGGTGCTGCTACCGGTGCCATCGACTTCACCAAGTCCTATGCCGCCGGCTGCGCTGGTACCATCTCCATCCTGTTCACCTTCGTCGCTATCGCCTTTGGTTGGGCCCAGAAGAAGTTCAACCTCACCGGTGCTACCGAGTTCGTCACCGGCGTGGTCCTCATGGTTCTCATGTTCGCCGTCGGTATGCAGTTCCCGGTCTACCTGGATAAGTTCCAGTGGTTCGCCGTCGTCATGGTCTACCTGGTCTTCGCTGGCGCTATGCCCATCCAGATGCTCAAGACCCCGCGTGACTACCTCACTTCCATCATGATGATCGTCATGATCGTTTGCGCTGTCCTCGGCATCGTCGTCCTGGGCGTCAACGGTCAGGCCACCATCACCGCTCCGGTCTTCACCGGCTTCTCCACTGCCTCCGGCATGATGTTCCCGGTCCTGTTCGTCTCCGTCGCTTGCGGTGCTCTCTCCGGTTTCCACAGCCTCGTTTCTTCCGGCACCTCTTCTAAGCAGGTCGAGAAGGAGCAGGACGCCGTCAAGGTCGGTTACGGCGCAATGATCGTCGAGTCCTTCGTCGGCATCCTTGCCATCATCGTCGCCGGCATCATGTTCTCCGATATGAACACCGCCGGTACCGGCGCCCTCAACGCTGGTGTCGCTTCCACCCCGTTCCAGATCTTCGCCGCTGGCATCTCCCGCGGTATGCAGGCCTTCGGTGTTGACGGCACGCTCGCTACCGTCTTCATGACTATGAACGTCTCCGCTCTGGCCCTGACCTCGCTCGACGCCGTCGCCCGCATCGCCCGCACCTCGTTCTCCGAGTTCTTTGCCCAGACCAACGATGCTCTGGCCATCGAGTCCAAGGCCGGCTATATGAAGGTCCTCGGCAACCCCTGGTTCGCCACGGTCGTCACCCTGCTTCCCGGTCTCGCCCTCGCTTTTGGTGGCTATGCCAACATCTGGCCGCTCTTTGGTGCTTCCAACCAGCTGCTCGGCGGCATGACCATGATCACCCTCGCCGTGTTCTGCAAGTGCACCGGCCGCAAGGGCTGGATGCTCTACGTGCCCGTCGCCTTCCTGCTCTGTTGCACCTTCACCTCGCTGGTCCAGAGCGCCATGGGTTGCATGACCGCCGTCCAGGCCTACGGTTTCTTCGGTACCATCCCGGCTACCGCCACCACGGCCGCCGTTTCCGTCGCCGCCACCAAGGGCCTGCAGCTCGTCTTCGCTGTCCTGCTGATGGTCCTGGGCCTCATCGTCGCCGTCAACTGCCTCAAGGAGTTCTTTGGCAAGGAGGCCGGCTCCATGCCTGACGAGGAGCCCGAGTGGTCCGAGATGGGCAAGGCCGAGTACGGTCGCGCCGCTGCCGCTGAAGCTCCTGCCGACGCCGAGGCCGCCAAGGCCTAGTCGGTCGGACGGGTTGAATCTCCCGTCTATTTGACTCGGAAAGACCGGGGCCGCAATCAAGCGGACCCGGTCTTTTTTCTTGTGAGAACAGGTGGTGCAAGGGCGTTCTCGCAGATGTTTTGCGTGGATAGGCTCGTGCGTTGTACCATATGGACGTATATGTGTGCATATGAAAGGGGCCCCGTGGCCAAGACGGTATATTCCGATAATCAAAACAATGTCGATGCCCTGGCTGAGCGTCTGAGCAGCCAGACATCGCTTTCTGCCGAGCGTGCCAAGCTGGTTGCCTACGACCTGCTTTGCCGCAAGGCGCTCAAGATTAAGTCGAGTGCGCTGGCGCAGATTTTCCGCTCCGTCGATAAGGAGTGCGACACCAAGGCGATGCGCGATGAGCTTATCGCGGCAAATATCGTGACCAAGATCGAGGGTAGTGGCATTAACGGGCGCCCGGCGTTCTATACCATCAATGCCGAGATCCGCGATGCCCAGGAGCAACCTGCCGAGTCCGTCGAAGATTTTGTCGTCGAGGATTCCGCTGACGTGCCTGCTGTGGAAGAAGTTGCTCCGCGTGAGCATGTCGATACCGATGAGTTGCTCGATGAGAACGTTGTGCGTGCCTTTACGGCCAAGGCAGGACGCGGCGGTTTTGGCGGGGGCGGCAAGCGCGATGCACAGCGCCGCGCCCAGCAGGAGCGCTTCCGTCGCGCCGTTGCTCGAAAGGGCGAGACGGATGCCGAGGCTGTTGAGACCGAGGTTGCTGCCGAGTCGCAGAAGCCCACGAAGGAGCAAAAGCCCGTGGAGGCCCAAGAGCCCAAGCGCCGCCGCGGTGCTCACTTTAAGGCTGCACAGCAGGGTGCCGCGCGTGAGGTCGAAGAGTCTTCTGAGGTTGCAGACGATGTTGAGGAGTCTGCCAAGAAGGCTCCGGGTTCGTGTCGTCCCGGCCGCGGTTTTGCGGGACGCGCGTATCCCGTAAAGCGTCAGGAGAAGGGCGAGTCGGTTTCGACCACCCAGGACGAGAAGGCCGTTGAGCCGGCGGCTCGCGAGCAAAAGCCTGTTGAGCCGCAGCTTGAGGCTGATGCCGAGGCCAAGGGCCAGCAGCCTACTGATGAGCAGACGGAGCGGGGCGCGTCGAGCAAGCCTCGCCGCCGTCGCCATCGTGGGGGCCGCAGTTCCCATGCCGAGACCGCAGCCGAGAGGACCACGCCGCAGGACGAGGATGCGAAGGCCGAGGTTTCTTCGGGGCAGCCTAAGCGCCAGCCGGCGAAGGAGAGCAAGTCCGATCGTCCGCAGAAGCAGGCGTCTATGCCGAAGCGCGAGCGCAATTCCCAAGGCGATTCTAAACGCAAGTCTCAGAAGAAGCCGGAGTCTTCCGCAGCAGGTACTGCTGCCCAGCAGCCCAAGTCGGCCGTTCGCGGTGAGGTATCGGCGTTCGCCCTTGCCCGCGTTTTAGGCAGGCAGCTGCTCAAGGTTGTCCCTACGCCTACGGCGCTCTCTAAGATCAAGGAGCAGCAGACACAGATCGTAAAGGTCGAGGGCAAGGACGGCAAAAAGGCTCCGCAGCGCACTCAGCACAACGAGATGTCCAACCGCAAGATTGCCGAGGAAATCGCAATCATCCAGGCTTGGATCGAGCAGAACCGAGGTGCCGATACGCCGGTTGCCTCGCGCCGCCAGCGTGCCTACCAGATCTTTAACGACGAGAAGGCTTTTGACGGCAAGCACGGTGAGCGCCTGATAAGGCGCATGACCGAAAAGGGCATCAGCATGCAGGCGATCAAGGTCGCCCCCAATCGCCCCGTGCACTTTACGGGCTTCTTTACGCTGGGCGCCGACAAGCCGTTCATTATGGTCGAAAACCTGGACACCTACGACGAGATCGTCAAGCTGCTGCGTGGCCGCAAGCACGCCAAGCTCTTTGGCATCAAGGTGGGCGGCGTGATTTTTGGCGGCGGATGCAAGGCGAGCGTCTCGCATGCCCTGGACGATTATCTGGCCGAGATTGGCTATCGCTTTAACTACGTCTACTACGTGGGCGATATCGACCGCGAGGGCGCGCGCATCGTCGAGCAGGCTCGCAATGCCAATGTGGTTGAGATTCGCCTGCATGCTGGCATGTACCGCGCCATGCTCGCCGAGCACAAGCGTCGCGTGAAGGCCGGCGGAGAGTGCGAGCCCGCGGCTGCCAACCAGGGCGTGCCGCAGAACTTGGCGGCGACGATCAAGGATCTGCCCATGGTCACGCGCGTGCAGTTCCGCAATGTGCTGCGCGAGGGCGGGCGCATTCCGCAGGAGATTCTGATGACCGCCGACTATCGGGATGGCGACTCGGGAAGCTTCGACCGCATGCTGAACAACTAAATTCCGCCGGCCCCGGGAGAGCGGGGACACCGGCTTAGGTTTCCTGCTCTACAGTCCTGCTCACGACGGAGGCCACATTAAGTGGCCTCCTGTTCGTGCGGAACTCGCGATAAACCTAAGCCGGTGTCCCCGCTCTCCCGGGGCCTGTCGTGGCTT
>CAJMMX010000094.1 GCA_905214615.1 uncultured bacterium
CAGCAGCAACAGCGCAGGCGACGGTAGCACCGACCATGGGGTTGTTGCCCATGCCCAGGAAGCCCATCATCTCCACGTGAGCAGGGACGGAGGAGGAACCGGCGAACTGGGCGTCGGAGTGCATACGGCCCATGGTGTCGGTCATGCCGTAAGAGGCAGGGCCGGCGCCCATGTTGTCCGGGTGCAGGGTACGGCCAGTGCCGCCACCAGAAGCGACGGAGAAGTACTTCTTGCCAGCCTCGATGCGCTCCTTCTTGTAGGTGCCAGCGACGGGGTGCTGGAAGCGCGTGGGGTTGGTGGAGTTACCGGTGATCGAGATGTCGACGTTCTCGTGCCACATGATGGCAACGCCCTCGCGGACGTCGTCGGAGCCGTAGCAGTTAACGGCAGCACGGGGACCATCGGAGTAGGGGATGGTCTCGACGACCTTGAGCTCGCCCGTGTAGTAGTCGAACTGGGTCTTCACATAGGTGAAGCCGTTGATGCGGGCGATGATCTGGGCGGCGTCCTTGCCCAGACCATTGAGGATAACGCGCAGCGGCTTCTTGCGAGCCTTGTTGGCGTTCAGAGCCAGGCCGATAGCGCCCTCAGCGGCAGCGAAGGACTCGTGACCGGCCAGGAAGGCGAAGCACTCGGTGTCGTCGGAGAGCAGCATAGCGCCCAGGTTGCCGTGGCCCAGACCGACCTTGCGGTCCTCGGCGACGGAGCCGGGAACGGTGAAGGCCTGGATGCCCTCGCCGATGATGGCGGCAGCCTCAGAAGCGGACTTGGCGCCACGCTTGACAGCGAGAGCGCAACCGAGGGTGTAGGCCCACTCGGCGTTCTGGAAGGCGATGGACTGGGTGTTGTTGACGATCTCACGCGGGTTGAAGCCCTTGTCGGTGCAGATCTGCAGAGCTTCCTCGAGGGAGGCGATGCCGTTGTCGGCGAGGCACTTGTTGATCTTGTCAGCGCGGCGCTCGTAACCTTCGAACGTAACAGTCATAGTTATTTCCCTCCCTTTCTACTCGTGAACCGGGAACACGCTGGCGACGGAGTGAGTCTCCTCGTCGGTGCGCGGGTCGATGTACTTGGCAGCGTTCTCCCACTGACCATAGTGGCCCATAGCGCCAGCGATGGCCTCCTCGGGGGTCTTGCCGGCCTTGACGGCGTCGGTGAACTTGCCGAGGTTCAGGAACTCGAATGCGATGATCTCGTTCTTGTCGTTGAGAGCCATGCGGGTGACGTAGCCCTGAGCGAGCTCGAGGTAACGAGCGCCCTTGGCCTTGGTGCCGAACATGGTGCCGACCTGAGAGCGAAGGCCCTTGCCGAGGTCGTCGAGGGAGGCGCCCACGGGCAGGCCGCCCTCGGAGAACGCGGTCTGGCTGCGGCCGTAAACGATCTGCAGGAAGATCTCGCGCATAGCAACGTTGATGGCGTCGCAGACGAGGTCGGTGTTGAGGGCCTCGAGGATGGTCTTACCGGGAAGGATCTCGGAAGCCATGGCGGCAGAGTGGGTCATGCCGGAGCAGCCGATGGTCTCAACGAGGGCCTCCTCGATGATGCCGTCCTTGACGTTCAGCGTGAGCTTGCAGGCGCCCTGCTGAGGTGCGCACCAACCCACACCGTGCGTAAGACCGGAGATGTCGGAAATCTCCTTAGCCTGGACCCACTTGCCCTCCTCGGGGATGGGTGCGGGGCCGTGGTATGCACCCTTGGCAACGGGGCACATGTTCTCCACTTCCTGTGAGTACTGCATGCCTCTCCTCTCTATCGTGTTGGCGTCCCGTCTGGGGGTCGTGGCTGGCGATTGCCGGGCGACCCTTCGAAAGGGACATGACATGCAGCCCCTATAATACCGCGAAATGCACGGAATATTCGGCGAACGGCTCAGTTTTCGTAGCGAGAAGCGCGGAACTTTCAATTGAAGCGTTTTAACTCTATGTTCTGTGGTCGCGAACTTCCGTAGAGGGGGTCCGTCTTGGGCAAGCTTTTGGTCAGCTCTTGTAAGCGTTGTAGGGGCTGACCTGTTGCAATGGTGCCGTTCGCCGCCCGTTTACTGCCTTTGGCCGCGCGAGTGTATTGTTTTGCGTGAATGTTTTGATGGCACGCTTCAATCGTGCTGTATTGGATGGCAAGCAGATCCCGGCGAAGGGAGCGCCATGCAGCGCGTTTGGAGAACGGTTACCGGCTTTTACCATGTCTGTGCCCGCGGTATGGGCAAACAGCTCATCTTTGAGGGCGATGAAGACCGGTGGGAGTTTTTGGAGCTGATGCGCGACTGCTGCCGCGAGGAGGGTGTGACGGTTATTGCCTGGTGCCTTATGGGCAATCACGTGCATTTGGTGCTTGCAGATTACGAGGACGCGATGAGCGCAGCCATGCACCGGCTGCTTTTGACGTACGCGCGGCGGTTCAATAAACGCACGGGGCGCACAGGCCATCTGTTCCAGAACCGTTTTGACCGGCGCTCGCTCGATACCGACCGTTATCTAATGGCCGCCATTCGCTATGTTCACGCTAATCCGCAGGAGGCGGGTATCGCCCTGATTGAGCGTTATCCCTGGAGCAGCTTTGCCGAGTATCTGCGAGCGTATGACAACGATACGACGAGGGGATTTTCCGACCCTTCTTGCGTGCTTGAGCTTTTTGGTTCTGCCGAGGGCTTTATTGCCTATTCGCTTTCGACGCCCGACGGCAGTGAGCCAGCGCTGTGCGATATGAAAGAGACGGAATGGGAACGCCACGCCTTTGCCGACAAGATGGCGAAGAGTCTCGGGGTTCCGCTCTGCGGGGTTAAAGCCGCACCGCCGGCGCGGCGCGATACCGTTATTGTTGGATTACACGATGCCGGTTTCACGGTGCGCCAGATTGAGCGCTATACCGGGATTGGCAAAAGTACCGTCTCTCGTATTGTGCGTGCCCGCGCGCGGACGGCGATGCGGACTGGCGGAAACGTGATGTAGGGTCGCCTGTACACCGCAGATGGGGTCGTCTATACGCCGCAACAAGCGTTCAAAAGCTTGGTGCGGTAACTGCACTTCTTAATATGCATAGAACAATCGCCATCTTGCATAAAATAAGGGCTCAGTCCGGGTTTGCCCGTGCCTACCCCCATCTGCGCCGTGCAAAAAACGGAGTTTTCAGCATCGCGGTGCTGCCACTACCGTCGCAATTTTGCAACATACGGGCCCCGAAGCTATTTATGCCTGCCGATGCGCTCCCGAAGCTCATGTTTGCGCCCCTGAGACCAAGATGCTTGTTCTAAAACGCACTATATATGCGCCTGGAGACGTTGATTAACGCTTTCGATGCGTATACACACAGCTTGGCGTGCTGAATACTCGCAAAAATGCACGCCGCTCCCTATGGGACCCGTCTGCAGCAGGCGCGAAGCGAATCGGAGCCCAGCTGGATGGGGCATGGGACGATGCTAGGCGTGCTCGTGGCCCTGCCGCAGGCCTTTGGTGCTGTGGAAAACGCCCGTGTTCGCGTCTGGCTGTGGGGTAAATGACAGACGGGGTGCCGGACGCGCGGACTTTGTGCGTTCGCGCTCATTAGAAGAAACAGAGCCGCCCGTATCGGGCGGCTCGGCAATCAAAAACCTTGGATTCGGGGCATACGCTACTGGTTTGCTTGCCCCTCGAGCATGCCGTCGAGGGTGCGCCAGGCGAGCTCGGCGCATTTGACGCGGGCGGGCATGTGCGAGATGTCCTGGAGCTGGGCGGCTTCGTCTAGGTCTTCCAGGTCTTCCTCGGAGAGCTGCTCGCCGCGGATCATGGCGAGGAAGAGCTCTGCCAGGCGGTGAGCTTCCTCGACGGTCTCGCCGGTGATGAGGTCGGCCATGATGTCGGCGCTTGCCTGGCTGATGGCGCAGCCGTGACCGGTAAAGGAGGCCTCCTCGATCACGTTGTTCTCGACACGTAGCTGCAGAGTGAGTTCGTCTCCGCAGCTGGGGTTGATGCCGTCGTGCTCGTGCGTGGGGGCATCCATCTCGTACTTGTAGTCGGGGTGCGAGTTGTGCTCCATAAATGTGGTGGAGGTGTACAGATTACCCATTGAACGTGCTCCAAACGTGATGCAGGCCGGCGATGAACTTGTCGATATCGGCCTTGTCGTTGTAGAAGGCCACGCTGGCGCGGCAGCAGGCGAGGTTCTCGACGCCCAGCCAGGTGAGCAGCGGCTGCGCGCAGTGGTGACCGGCGCGGATGCAGACGCCGTCCATGTCCATGATGCTCGCGACATCGTGCGGGTGGATGCCCTTGACATTAAAGCTCACGACGCCGTGGTGGTTATCCCAATAGATTGAGCCGATGATCTGGACAAAGTCGAGCTGCATGAGCTCGCCCATCAGGTAGTGGACGAGTGCCTGCTCGCGTGCCTGGATGTTTTCGTAGCCCACCGTGTTGACGAGGTAGTCGAGGCCGGCGCCTGTGGCGAAGATGCCGGCGGCGTCCTGCGTGCCGGCCTCGAACTTCTCGGGAACGGGCGCCCAGACGGCGTCCTGCTCGGTAACCGAGTCGATCATCTCACCGCCGGTAAGCATGGGCGGCATGGCGTTGAGCAGGTCCATCTTGCCCCACAGCACGCCGATGCCCATGGGGCCCATGGCCTTGTGCGCGCTAAAGGCAAAGAAGTCGGCGCCCAGATCGGCCACATTGACTGGCATGTGCGGCAGCGACTGTGCGCCGTCGACGACCAGATAGCCGCCGTACTTGTGCACGAGCTTGCCGAGGTTCTTGACCGGATTCTCGACGCCCAGGACGTTAGAGACCTGACCCACGGCCAGGATCTTGGTCTTGGGGCCCACCTTGGCCAGAACCTCCTCGGTCGTGAGCTGGCCGGTCTTGGTGGGGTAGAGGTAGACGAGCTTGGCACCGGTCTCGCGGCAGACCTGCTGCCACGGAATCAGGTTGGAGTGGTGCTCCATGATGGTGATGACGATCTCATCCCCGGCATGGATGTTGTTCAGC
>CAJMMX010000095.1 GCA_905214615.1 uncultured bacterium
CGCTGCACCGTAAAGGGCCTGGATGAGGCGCTGTTCTGCCTGGATCTGGGCACCCCGGACCGGCTGTCGGCTGAACTGGTGAAAAAGCAGTTCATCCTGAAGGGCAACGAGATCTATCAGCTTCTGGTCAACAAACTGACCGAAGAAAACGCATAAGCATACAGAAGCCGCCTGCCGGAAATTTTGTCCGGCAGGCGGCCTTTTTTGTGTTCAGATCAGAATGCAGATGAGCCCGGTACAGCCCTCGTTGATGACCCGTTCCAGCGTGCCCTGCAGCTGGGTGCGGGCCTCCTGCGGAATGTGCAGCAGCTTGTTCTGCAGCCCGTCGTTCACCAACTCATGCAGGCTTTTGCCAAAGATGTTGGACTGCCACAGCTTGACCGGGTCATCCGCAAAATCTGCCAGCAGGCTGCGCACCAGATCTTCGCTCTGCTTCTCGGTGCCCACAATGGGGCTGATCTCGGTGTGGATGGTGGCCTTCATCATGTGGATGGACGGCGCACAGGCTTCCAGCCGGACGCCGTAGCGCCCGCCCTAAAGCAATCGAAAGCTCAAGCCAACAAATCGGTCTAGTACACCATGCCCATGGCGTCCTGAACCTCGGCCAGGGTCTGCTCGGCGATCTCATTGGCGCGACGGTTGCCCTCATGCAGGACGTCCTTCACATAGTCCAGATCGTTCTCGTAGCGCTGGCGACGCTCGCGGATAGGTGCGAAGTACTCGTTGACGGCCTCGGTCACGTACTTCTTGAGCTGGCCGGAGCCGCCCATGCCAATCTCCTCGGCAATCTCGACTTCGGAACGGCCGGTGCAGATGGCGGCTGTTGAAAGCAGGCCAGACACGCCGGGGCGGTTCTCGGGATCGAACGTGATCATGCGCTCGGAGTCGGTCTGGCTCTTCTTGATGCGTTTGGCCGTTTCCTCGGCGGTCATCGAGATGTTGATGGCGTTGCCGTAGCTCTTGCTCATCTTGCGACCGTCCAGGCCCGGCAGCAGCGGGGTCTCGGACAGCAGCGCGTCGACCTCGGGGAACACCTTGCCGTAGCGGTTGTTAAAGCGGCGGGCGATGGTGCGGGTGAGCTCGATGTGCGGCAGCTGGTCGCGGCCGACGGGCACGACGTTGCCCTTGCAGAACAGGATGTCGCAGGCCTGATGCACCGGGTAGGTGAGCAGAAGGCCGGTGAGCTCATGGCCCGAGGCCTCCATCTCGGCCTTGACGGTGGGGTTGCGCGCCAGCTCGGCCTCGGAGACCAGCGACAGGAACGGCAGCATGAGCTGGTTGGCGGCGGGCACGGCGGAGTGCGCGTAGATCATGGTCTTGTTGGGGTCAATGCCGCAGGCAAGGTAGTCCATGACCATGTTGTACACGTTGTCCTGGATGTGCTCGGTGGTGTCGCGGTCGGTGATGACCTGATAGTCGGCGATGAGCACGTTGGTCTTTGCACCCATGTTCTGTAGCTCCACGCGGCCCTTGAGGGTACCGAAGTAGTGGCCCAGGTGCAGACGGCCGGTGGGGCGGTCGCCGGTGAGCATGGTGAACTTCTCGGGCGTCTTGGCCAGGCCCTCGCGAATGGCGTTGCTCTTTTGCAGCGCGACTTCGTAGCTGTTCTCGTTTGGCATGATTGCTCCTAACGTATGTTCATGGGTCAAGATGATAGCGTGTTTATTAGAGAGGCGGTGCGTAAGTAGGCGAGGGGCGGGAGAGGGACGCGCGTGGTGCGGCATGTGCGATGGGTGCGGCGCGGCCGCGCTTGGCTAACGGTGCCTTGGCACATTCTCGGCAGCTTGCCCTAGAGCTTGTGGTGGCGCTCTTCTTTGCGCTCCTCGGCTGCCTGCTCCTCCTGCTTAAAGGCGGGGTCGTCGGGGGTGACGAGCTCGTCCTCATGCGTGCGCTTGTTGTAATGGTGGCGTAGCACGGGTTCAAACAGGTGCAGGTGCTTGGCAAAGGCCGCCGAGCCAATGGCGAGCACGGTAAAGATGAGCACACGCATGGGCACTTCGACCTGGTTAATCGCGGCGGCGCCGGCCGAAAGCATGATGCACCAGGCATAGATGAGTAGTACGGCCTGCTTTTGGTTGTAACCCTCTTGAATGAGGCGGTGGTGGATGTGGCCCTTGTCGGCCTGCCCAATGCTAATGTGGGCGCGCTTGCGGCGCACGATGGCGCTAAACGTATCGATGATGGGCACGCCGGCCACGATGAGCGGGATGATGAGCGAGGTGAGCGCGGCGGTGCGGCTCACGTTGAGCAGCGAGATGGAGCCCAGCGCAAAGCCCAGAAGCAGCGACCCCGAGTCGCCCAAGAAGATGCTTGCGGGGTTGAAGTTGTAGCGCAAAAAGGCCAGACAGGCGCCAAAGAGCGCAATGGAGAGCGCGGCGGCGTCGATGCGGCCCGAGAGAACGGCCATCGAAAACATGGTGAACGACGCGATGCCGCAGATGCCCGTGGCCAAGCCGTCGAGGCCGTCGATGAGGTTAATGATGTTGGTGAATGCCACCAGATAGATCACGGTGATGGGGTAGGCGAGCCATCCGAGCATGATTTCGCCGGGGGCAAACGGGTTGACGATGACGCCGATCCGCAGGCCGCCGATACAGGCGATAAGCGCGGCGAGGACCTGTCCGGCTAGCTTTTGCTTGGGCTTGAGCTGGAAGACGTCGTCGATAGCGCCGGTCGCAAAGATGACGGTAAAAGAAAGCGCAAGTATGGGGTAGCTGATGTGCAGACGGGGGTGGGGCACCAAAACGGGCGGCCAACCCAGGTACCAGGTGCCTAGGATTTGCACAATACAGGCAACGACCAGGCCCAAAAACACCGCCGTTCCGCCCAAACGCGGGATGGGCTTGGTGTTAATGCGGCGCTTAGAAGGATAGTCGACGGCGTCGAGCTTAATTGCCAAGCGCTTGACCAGGGGCACCGTGAGGAAGGTCGTGATAAAGGCCGCCGCTGCCACGCATAGATACGGTATGTAGCTCGGGGATGAAGCCATGAATCTAAAAACCGCCAAGCGTCGAAGGAAAAGGTCAAAGGTTGCTAAGCGCAAAGGGCATAGCCGAACCATGATACTCGACCAAGGGGGGTGCATGGAATTGCACGCAGCGATAATCACGCGCTTACCAGATATTGGGATGTTGTCGATGGATTGTCGGGATACCGGCGGGGATCCATATGGGCTGTAATGGTGGTTTTCGGCAAATAAAAACCACCCCCCACGTTACGAAAATGAACCCACCTAAAACAGGTGGGTGCCCTCATCGACTGTTCCAGCGTCCTTAACAACGAAGGATACCTGTACTAGGTACGACTGTGTGGGCTCCCTAAATAAACGCGACGGTTCACCCAGTTGCTCCGCGGGGGGCGGAATACCTACATCATAAAGCGGCACTTTATCGATTCCAGTCTTGACATTACAAAAATCGTGTCGGACGATTACGGCGCCTTGGGCTCGAGCCGTCTGTGCGGTTGGTCCCTTTACGTTTGAGCTGCTGAATCGTTGTTTTGGAGCATGTTTTTATGTCGACGCCGTTGACCGAACTTTTTTCGCCCGCCTGCCATTTGTGTCCGCGCCGTTGCGGTGCGGTGCGCGACGAGGGTGCGCACGGCGTATGCGGTGCCGATGACACGCTCAAGGTGGCCCGCGCGGCGCTCCATATGTGGGAGGAGCCGCCCATTTCGGGCGAGGCCGGCTCGGGTACGATTTTCTTTAGCGGCTGTTCGCTCAAATGTATCTACTGCCAAAACCACGAGATCTCGACGGGCAATTTCGGTCTTGAGATTTCGCCCGAGCGTTTGGTCGAGATTATGCTGGAGCTGCAGGACCAGAGCGCCAATAACATCAACCTGGTGACGGCGACGCACTATGCGCACCTGTTGCCTGCCGCGATTGCCGCGGCACGGACGCGCGGGTTGGTCATCCCAATTGTCTACAACACGAGTGGTTACGAGCGCGCGAGTGCCGTGGCGGCGCTGGGCGACCTGGTCGACGTGTGGCTTACGGACTTTAAATATGCCGATGCCGGGCTTGCGCAGTCGCTCTCCCACATTAAGGACTACCCGCGTGTGGCTGTGTCGGGTCTGGCCCAGATGGCGCGCGAAATTGAGCGCCGCGGGGGAGAGCTGGTAGACGGGGACGGGCTCATGAAGCGCGGCATAATCGTGCGTCATCTGGTGCTGCCGGGGCATGCGGACGATTCGTGCCGCGTGTTGGACCTGGTGTGGCAGACGATGGGCGACGTGCCGATCTCGGTCATGAACCAGTACACGCCCAATGCCCTCATGCGCGAACAAGGCGGCGACCTGGCGCGCGCCGTGACGCGCGAGGAGTACGAGCAGGTGCTCGACCATGCCGACGACCTGGGCTTTACGACGATGTTTTGGCAAGAAGGCGGAGCGGTAGACGAGAGCTTCACCCCGGCGTTCGACACCACCGGCGTCCTCACCAGCGCAAAGTAGTGCGCTCGCCGATGATTTTTCTGGGACGGGGATTAAAAAATCATCGAGAGGATCGCCTGCTCGAAAAGTTGTCAAAATAGCCGCGTCCCAAAAAGACTGGGTATTGGGCGTTGACAGTTG
>CAJMMX010000096.1 GCA_905214615.1 uncultured bacterium
ATGCTCCAGGGCCACAAGCCCCTCGTGCGCCACAAACGTCTCAACCACATGCGGCGACTCCTCGTAGCACCATTGGGTCAACGGACCCTCGCTCGTCTGTCGAACCACCAGGCCACCCATGCCAGACGGCTCACACGTCACAAGCAGGTACTCCCCGCCCTCGTCGCTCTCAAACAAAACCACCCGATCATCAAACAGCTCCATCGCGTCCCCTTTCTCTCGCTCTTATTTAGCAAAAGCATAGCAGGTAGATGGCTGTATACAGAACAGTTGTTCGTGTGTTTTCTATTGAGCTGTCCGCACAGCATGGTATGGCCGCACACAAAAAGGGCACCCCAAAAAGGAGTGCCCTAGCAAATCGCTTATGCAGCCAATCTACGCGACCGGCTCGATCTTCTCGAGGCCGCCCATGTAGGGACGCAGAACCTCGGGGATCGTGATGGTGCCGTCAGCGTTCTGGTAGTTCTCCAGAATGGCTGCCATGGTACGGCCAGCCGGCAGACCGGAACCGTTGAGGGTGTGCAGATAGCGCGAACCCTTGAAGTTCTCGGGGTCGCGATACTTGATGTTGGCGCGACGGGCCTGGAAGTCACCGCAGTTGGAGCAGGAGCTGATCTCCTTGTAGGCGTTGTAGCTCGGCAGCCAGACCTCGACGTCGTAGGTCTGACGGGCAGAGAAGCCCAGGTCGCCGGTGCACAGGCTAATCACGCGATACGGAAGACCCAGCTGCTGCAGCAGGAACTCGGCCTCGGCGGTCATGCTCTCGAGCTCCTTGTCGGACTCCTCCGGCTTGGCAAACTTGACCATCTCGACCTTGTCGAACTCGTGCTGGCGAATGATGCCGCGGGTATCGCGACCAGCGGAGCCGGCCTCCTCGCGGAAGCAGGGGGTGAAGGCGGTGTAGCGGCGCGGCAGGGTATCGGCGTCGAGGACCTCACCGGCGTGCAGGTTGGTGAGCACGACCTCGGCGGTGGGGATCAGGAAGTTGTCGCCCGAGACGTGATAGGCGTCGTCCTCGAACTTGGGCAGCTGGCCCGTGCCGAACATGGTCTGACGCTTGACGACGATGGGCGGCCACCACTCCTTAAAACCACGGCTGGTGTGCGTATCGAGGAAGAAGTTGATGAGGGCGCGCTCAAGACGGGCGCCGGCGCCACCGAGAACGGTGAAGCGGCTGCCGGAGAGCTTGTTGCCGCGCTCGAAGTCAAGGATATCGAGGTCGGTGCCCAGATCCCAGTGCGGCTTAAAGTCGAAGTCGAACTCGCGCGGGGTGCCCCAACGACGGCGTTCGATGTTCTCGTCCTCGTCCTTGCCGTACGGCGTGGCCTCGCAAGGAATGTTGGGCAGGTGAGCCATGAAGTCGTACTGCTCCTGCTCGAGGGCGGTGCGGCGCTCGGCCAGACCGTCAATTTTCTCGTTGACGGCGCGCACGGCCTCTTTGGCGGCCTCAGCCTCGTCCTTCTTGCCCTCCTTCATCAGGGCGCCGATCTTCTTGGACTCGGCATTGCGCGTGGCTTGAAGTTCCTCGACCTCGGTGATGACGGCACGACGCTCGTCGTCGAGCTCAAAGAACTTCTCGCGATCCCAAGACGTCTGGCGGTTAGCCATGGCGACATCGATGGCATCGGGGTTCTCGCGAACAAACTTGATATCAAGCATTAGATCCTCCGGCGATATACATTCCATTTAGGTTGCAACCTTGTACATGTATGGGCAAGTATATACTTATGAGCGTTTACGACCCAACTCAACTACGCAAGAAGGCACCCAATGGACGCAGTTTTTTCCTTTTTGTTTGGCACCCGCACCGGTTTTGCCATCCTTTTCGCCGGCGGCATCCTGCTGTTTGCGATTATTGCCTTTGTAATGGAGAAGCGCACCCATAAGATGTATGTCGACCGCGGCCCCAAGTCCGAGGACGAAGAAGACAGCTTCTGGGACTAACCTGCCAAAAAGGGACAGGTTTATTTTGGTCGGTTTTATCTGGGCAAACGCAAGTGCCCCGCAACTGGAATTGAGCCAGTTGCGGGGCACTTTTCGCTAAAAGGACAAAACCGCAGGAAATACCTGCCAACATAAACCTGTCCCGTTTTTGGTCGGTTTTACTGGAGGGTTGCGTCGATTGCCTTGACCAGGGCGCTGCGCATGCCGGCGTCCTCGAGCGCAACGACGCCCTTGATGGTGGCACCGCCGGGCGAGCACACGGCATCCTTCATCGCTGCGGGATGCTGACCGGTTGCGAGCTGCAGCTTTGCCGTACCCAGCACCATCTGGCTCACAATGCGATAGGCATCAGCACGCGGGATACCGTGCTTGACCGCTGCATCGCCCAGGGCCTCGATTGCCATAGCGACAAATGCCGGAGCGCAACCACCCACCGTGCCGCCCACGAACAGCAGGCTCGTATCGAGCTCGACCACCGCACCGAGCTTGCCAAGCAAATCAAGCACCACTGCGCTCTGCTCATCACTAAGCGTGGAAGCCTTCTCGCAGGCGATGACGCCCTCGCCCACCGAAACCGGCGTGTTGGGCACCGTCGAGATATGCGCGACGCCCGGCAGGACCTGCTCCCACTTGGCACTGTCCCAGGTCCAGGCAACCGACAGAACGACCTTTTTGGCAAAAGCATCCTTGAGCGGGGCGAATACCTTCTCGATCATGTACGGTTTGACCGCAGCGACCACGATATCGGATGCGGCGACAACCTCGGCGGCATCGTGGCAGGCGACCATGCCGCGCGCCTCGCAGCGCTCAACCAGTGCGTCGTAGCGACCCGCGCAGGCGCACATGTCGCTCGCAGCTACACCGGCAGCGATCCAGCCATCGGCCATAGCGCTCGCCATATTGCCAAAACCGACAAATCCAATCTTCATATCGCATAGTCCTTTCAGACACATTCCTCAAAACGAAAGGTATTGTCCCACGCCATTGTTTCGTATTGCCGACCTATTTGTGATACGGCTCGCCACGACTGATCTTACAGGCACGGTAAATCTGCTCTAGCAGCACCACACGCGCCAGGTTATGCGGCAAGGTAATGCGTCCAAAGCTGAGCATCTCGTCGGCTCGTGCGCGCACGTCATCGCTCACGCCGTCCGAACCGCCGATTACAAAGGCAATGTCGCTGCCGCCTCGCAGCATAAGATCGTCGAGCCTCGCCGAAAACTCCTCGCTCGAGCGCTCCTTGCCCTCGATAGCCAGCAGGATCACATGCGCTCGAGATGGCAAGGCGGCAAGAATCACCGCCCCCTCCTTGTCGCGCGCGGCATCCACGCCGCCCGCCTTAGCCGGGTCGATATCGGCCACCTCGCGGATATCCACCTTGGCATAGGCACCTAGGCGCTTGGTGTACTCAGCGCACGCGTCCTTCCAAAAGCGCTCCTTGAGCTTACCGACGCAAACGACGGTGTATTTCACGCGCGTCTACTCCTTCGAATCGTTTTGAACTTTGCCGGCGGCCAGCATCTGCTCGAACATCGAGGCCGACTGCGAAAAGTCGCTCGGCAGCACGACCGTCGAGGTTTTACCCGTGCGAGCGAACTCCGTCATCATCTCGGACCACTGCGTAAACATGAACAGTTGGTTGGCCTCGTCATTGCCGACACCCGTCTCCTGGATGATCTCGAGCGAATCTTTGATACCCAGCGCGATGGCCTTGCGCTGGTTGGCGATGCCCTCGCCCGCCTTTTCCATAGCCTCGGCCTCGGCGGTCGCCTCGGTGACGCGCTTGATGCGGTCGGCCTCGGCGAGCTCCTGCGCGGCAGCGCGCTTGCGCTGGGCAGCGTTGATGTCGTTCATGGAGTTCTCAACCTCGGTCGGCAGTGCGATTTTGGTGATGAGCGTCGACACGAGGGTGAAGCCGTAGGCGGCCATCTGCTCGGAAACGGTAGCGTTGACATCCTTGGCGATGTCATCCTTCTTGGCAAAGACCTCATCGAGTGTGTAGACGGGGATGGAGGAGCGCAGGGCGTCGGTGATGAAGTCGCGCATCTGGTCGACGGGCTCCTGCAGCATGTAGTAGCTCTTGTAGATGCCCGAATCTGCCGGGCCGGCGCCCATGTCGTAGCTCACGTGGTACTGAGCGGAGACCTCAAGACCGATGGTCACGTTGTCCTGGGTCTTAACGTCGATGCCAAAACCGTTTTTCATGGTGCGCAGGCTCACCGTGGCGGCCTTGCGGTCGATCACGGGCACCTTCACGTGGAAGCCCGCGTTGACGATACGGTTGAACTTACCCAAGCGCTCGATGATTACGGCGTGCTGCTGCTCAACGACATAACAGGCGTTGGGGAGCAGCAGCAACAGGATGATGATGGGAATCAAAAGGCTGGTAAGGGCGGCGATGATACCGGAAAACAGCATGGTCTCTCCTCTGATAGGCACACGTTGGTACTAGGATACCCGTCCAAGGAGATCGTGCATAACAAAAAGAGCTCCCATTGCTGGGAGCTCTTTCAATCCATGGTGCGGGCGAAAGGACGTCCGCCTATCCGCTGCGCGGATCCGCACCGGCTTCGGTCGCCTGTCGGCGTCCT
>CAJMMX010000097.1 GCA_905214615.1 uncultured bacterium
TGGCCACCATGGTCGTGGGCATCGTCGGCGCGTTCTTCGGCGTGCTGGCGTAAGGGCCCGGCCTATTATCTGCCCCCAAGGGAAACGGCGACCCGTTGTGGTCGCCGTTTTTTATTATCGAAAGCTAGCTGGAGGTGCTTCGTGATTCAATCTGACAATCCACCCGATAATGGCGTGAGCGGGGCGATGTATCTATTTGGCACGGCGCTCTTGTGGAGCTTTATCGGCATACTCGTTCACGCCAATTCGCAGTCAGCTCTATTGATCGGTGCCGTCACGGCAATATTTATGGCGCTCTTTATTCTGCTCGTCGGCAGGCCTGTCCTCCGCGTCAGCCGTCTTATTGTCCTTGTGGCCGTCTGCAACTTCGTGACGGGCACCACGTTTAACTTTGCCAACCAGCTCACGACGGTCGGCAACGCAATCGTTTTGCAGTACACCTCGATGATTTTCGTTATCGTATATCAATCGCTCGCAACACACACGTTGCCCTCGCCTGCGAAGATTGCCTCCGTGGTGGTTGCTTTTACGGGTATGGGTCTTTTCTTTTTAGGTGATTTGAGTGTCGAGGGCATGCTCGGCAACCTGCTTGCCGTCATTTCGGGCGCCACCTTTGGGCTGTGTTTCTTTTTGAACTCTCGCCCCGATGCGTCGCCCATGGTGTCCTCGCTCATCTCCTGCGGTATCTCGATGCTGCCAATCGTCTATTTTGCCGGCACCCTAGACTCCGTGAGACCCTTTGAGTGGGGGCTCATGCTGGTGCATGGCCTTTTTTGCAGCGGTCTTGCGAGCGTGCTGTATGCCAAAGGGATTGCGCGCACCAACGCGTTTGCGGCCAACTTGGTCTGCATGAGTGAGGTCGTGCTCGCTCCCTGCTGGTCGGCGCTCCTCTTTGGCGAGGTCTTTCGCTGGAACGAGTTTTTGGGCGCGGCGATTATCGTTTTGGTAATTGTAGCCAACTTGGCATCTGATGCCTTTGGCGATGGCTTTCTGGTGGCGCTTGTCCGCCATCGAAACAAGGAACATGCCTGATGGGATGCGTTTGCCGTTTACGGTAAAAAACACCCCGCTGGGCGAGTGGTATTAAATAGTAAGAACCTGCATACCTATAATTGGTATCAAATCATTTGTACCTGGCATGGGTGTTAGCAGCACACCAGGTACGCTTCGAGCCGTGTGATCGAACTCCCGGAATTGATATCAACAACGCGCGCGACGGGAGTGACGACGGTTCGATATTCCTTATTGGGAGGAATTATGCTTGTCCAAGCAATCCTCGTTGGCTTAGTCGGAGCGTTTGGATGCCTCGACTACCAGCTCGGCACCCTCTACGCGTTCCGTCCCATCGTCCTGTGCCCGCTCGTGGGCCTGGTGCTGGGGGACCTGCAGACTGGCCTTGCCGTAGGTGCAAGCCTTGAGCTGCTGTTCATGGGCTCGATCTCCATCGGCGCTTACGTGCCGCCTAACGAAACCGTCGGCGGCGTGCTCGCCTGCGCGTTTGCCATCCAGCTCGGCCAGGGTACCGAGACGGCCATCGCGCTCGCCATGCCCATCGCCGTCCTTTCGCTGACGATCGGCAACATTACCAATGCTTTGTTCCCTGTGTTTGTCGATATGGCAGACAAGTTTGCCCTCAAGGGAAACCTCAAAGGCGTCTATGCCGTTCATTGGGGAATTGGAATTTGGGGCTGCGTTGAGTACTTCTTGCTGTGCGGCGGCGCCTTCTATCTGGGCTCCGACGCCATCCAGGGTCTGCTCGACTTCATCCCGCCCTTCATCATCGACGGTTGCGGCGTTGCCGCCAACATCCTGCCGGCCATGGGCTTCGCCATGCTCGGCCGCCTGGTGCTCACCAAGCAGCTCGTGCCCTTCTACTTCCTGGGCTTCCTGCTGTGCTCCTACGCCAACGTGCCCGTCCTGGGCGTCGCCCTGATCGCCATCATCATCGGCATCGACAAGTTCGACCTGCTCGGCCTGGGCGGAGCCCAGCCCCAGCTCTCCGCGGAAGGGGATGAGGACGATGACTTCTAGTCCCGAGAACAAGATCACGCGCTCCGACCTCGTCAAGAGCGCCGTCAACACCGGCGCCCTGGGCATGGAGTTCTCCTGGACCTACTACAAGCAGATGAACATCGCCTTCTGCCTGATGGTCGCCAACATGCTCAAGAAGATCTACGCCGGCCGCCCCGACGACTACGCCGAGGCCCTGCACCGCCACTGCGCGTTCTTCAACATCACCGTCCAGTTCGCCCCGTTCGTCGGCGGCATCGCGATGGCCATGGAGGAGAAGGTCGCCCGCGGCGAGATCGAGCCCGAGAGCGTCAACGACGTCAAGGCCGCCCTCATGGGCCCGCTGTCCGGCATCGGCGACTCCATCTTCCTGTCGACGCTGCGCGTGGTCGCCGCCGCGGTGGGCATCAGCCTGTGCCAGGCCGGCAACCCCTTCGGCCCCATCGCCTTCCTGCTCATCTACAACGTCCCCGGCTTCGCGCTGCGCGTCTGGGGCGCCGTCAAGGGCTACGAGCTGGGCGTGGGCTTCCTGGACGAGGCCCAGAGGACCGGCCTCATGCAGAAGATCATGACCTGCGTGGGAATCGTGGGCGTCATGGTCGTGGGCGCCATGTGCAAGGACATGTTCTGGGCCAGCATCCCGGTGGCCATCGGCTCGGGCGAGGACGCCCAGACCCTCCAGGACATCCTGGACGGCATCATGCCCGGCATGCTCGGCATGCTCGCCTTCTGGCTGTACTACTGGCTGCTGTCCAAGAAGATCAACCCCATGGCGCTGATCGTGGCCACCATGGTCGTGGGCATCGTCGGCGCGTTCTTCGGCGTGCTGGCGTAAGGACCCGGCTGCATAGATTTTCGTTGCAACCTGGAAAGGGGATGGAGCGGGCCTATGCCCTCCATCCCCTTTTTGTATAGAAGGAGTTCGTATGTTCGCGAAGGATCGCGAAGAAATGCGCCTGACGCCGGCAGAGGTCAGGCTGATTCTTATTGAGTCCCTGCAGTGGTGCGCCAACAACGCGGTCTACTTTTTAGGGCTTATCGGTGCGGCCACGTATGATCTGGCTGGCACGGCCTTTTTGGTTGCCGCCATTACGCTCGTGCGCAATCTTATGACGTCGGTGGGCAATATGGTGTCGGGCTCGGTCATCGATCGCTTTGGACCGCGTCGGACGTCGTTTGTGACGTGCGTGATTACGGCGGTGCTTTCGCTTGGCGTGGGGTTGGCGCCGTTGTCTGTCCCCGGGCTTGTGTTTGCCGCGTGTGTCTTGGGACTTGCGGGCGGTTTTATCAACACCTGCACGCATGCGTTTCCGGGATACCTAGAGTCGACCACCGAGGGCCGTACCCGCGTGAACGGTCTCATGGTGTTTTACAGCAATATCGCCTATACCGCTGGCCCGCTGCTCGGTGGTGCCATCGTGAGCTGTTTTGCCACGCAATCGGTCTATCTGCTCATGGCGGGCATGATGGGTGTGTCGGCCGTGCTCTCTTTGGGCTGCCACGAGTGTGTTGTTCCCGCAAAAGGGGAGAAGCCGAAGGGCGGTATTCTGGGCGGCATGGCCGAGGGTGCGCGACTTACGTTTCGCGACCACGACCTGCGCCTCATCTTTATCTCGGGCTTTTTGGGTTTCTTTGCGTTTGGCGCGTTCGATTCGCTGGAGTCGTTGTTCTACCGTGATGTGCTCAACGTGGATATCGTCTGGCTGGGCTGGCTGTCCTCGGTCGTGGGCCTCACTTCCTCGGTGGGCGCGTTCATCCTGACCAAGCTTTCTGCCCGCCATGTCAACCTACGATTGTTACTCGGCGCGCTCATGGCCGTGGGCATTGGGTCCATGGTGTACGTGGGCACCGATATGCTGGGGGTCGCGATTATCGGTCAGGCGATTAACGGTCTGGCCTGGGGGTTCCTGGAGCCGCTGCAGATGATCTTGATTCAGGAGCGCGCAGACATCAAATACCTGGGGCGCATTACCGGCTTTGTGCGTTTTGGCCTGATGAGCGCCGGCGTGGTGCCGCTGCTGGCGGCTCCGTTTTTGGCGGAGGCTTTGGGCGTCCAGACGGTATTGTTTGGGGCATCGACCATTATTGCGCTGGTAGGAACGCTGTTCTTTGTCACACAAGGGAGACGCCAGGGGCGTTAGCTATACATCAAATTCTAATTTAATACCACTCACCAGAGAATTTCGACCGTTCACCGAGGATTGGGGCATATTGAAAAGTGGTATTAAAAACACGTTAGGTGTATGTCTATAATTGGTATCGAAAAGAAACGCGATGTATAGATTCGCGTGCAAGACAGAAAGGAAAAGCAATGAAGGAAACCGAGAAGATCGAGATCATGCACTTTAGCCAGGAGGGCTACGTCGAGGACGGCAAGGCGCTCTACGAGACCGGCAAGAAGATGACCGCGCTCGCCGA
>CAJMMX010000098.1 GCA_905214615.1 uncultured bacterium
TTCGGATACAATTCAAATAATTGGAGTTAAATGATCCACGCCATAAACTCCATAATTTTTGTGAAGTCCGGCCCATGACACCATATTTTCCGTTTCCTTCGTAATTCTCTTTATCTACGAGCTTTTTTCCCAGATGAAGAGGAAAAAATTCTCCTCCGAATTTGCAATTCGGTGTGATACGCTAAATATTGCGGATGTGCGGATGGTTTCAAATTATTTGCATTTGCCGCTGCTGCACTCACGGTAGAATGAAGGAAGCTGAAACTTATGGAAGAAATGGAGATTCTCCCGTAAAATGATGGAGAGAACTGTATCCTTGCTGCTGGCCTCCTGGTCTTTCCTTTCGCTGTCCGCTCCATGCTGTCTGAAGCCGCTCTTGCCCTGGAAGTAAGGATAAACGATGATTCTGGCAGCGTTATGGATTCCGTCAAACTTATTGCGTCCGATATGGATGGGACGCTGCTGACGAGCGATAAGCAAATGAGCGATGCCACCTGGGCGATGCTCGACGAGCTCGCACGTCGTGGCATCGAGTTTGTTCCCTGCACGGGACGTCCACTGTCGGGCATCTTTGAGCCCATTCTCGCCCATCCCGCCGCGCATTACGCGGTCTGTGCCAACGGCGCCAGTGTCTGGCAGCTCGACGAGGATACGCCCGCCGACGCCTCGCGCGCCACGTGCATCTTGAGCCGTCCGCTCGACCGTGGCATTGCCCACCGCATCCATCGCATTGCCGCCGGCCACGATGTGACCTTCGATATCTTCGCGGATGGGCAGTGCTTCCTCCCCCGCTCGCTATACGGGCGTCTGGATGAGTTCTGTGGCGGCGACCCCCACATCGCGGCTTCGCTCAAGCGCACACGAACGCCGATCGACATGAATATCGACAGCAAGATCGACGAGGTCGAGACGCTCGAACGCATCGCTATGTACTGGCACGACCCCGCCGATCGCGACGCCATCGCGGCGGCGCTCGACACGCTCGGAGGCATTGAGGTCACGCGTTCGTACGCCATGAATATCGAGGTCATGGGCGAGGGCGCCACCAAGGGAACGGCACTCACGTGGCTATGCGAGCACTTGGGCGAGCGTCTCGCCGACGCCTGGGCGTTCGGCGACAACATCAACGACATCCCCATGCTGCAGGCAGCGGGCCATGGCATGGCCATGATCAACGCCGAGCCCGAGGACCGCGAGGCCGCCGACGCCATCACCGAATACGACAACGACCACGACGGCGTCGCCCGCACCATCATGGACGCCCTCGCCTAGCAACAGCAACCCGGCAGGGTAGCTAATTTGGGGACACTCTTCGCGGGGCGCCGCAAGGACTGTCCCCATCTGCCGAATTAGGCGAGACTCTCCAGCACGCGACGGAGCTCCTGCTGGACGGCGTGGTCGCGGTTGCACCCCACCACGCGATCGGCCACCGCCTTAAGCGCGGGGCGCGCGTTTTCCATCGCGCAGCCCGTGCCGACAAAGCGAATGATCTCGTAGTCGTTCATCGAGTCGCCAAACGCCATGACCTCGTCGCGACCAATGCCGTAATGCTCCGCGAGCTGCGCGATACCCGAGGCCTTCGACACACCGGGCTGCATGGCATCGATCCACGCGTTGCCCGAAGGCGCAAAAGTAAAGAGCTGACCAAGTTCGCGCTGTAGCACGTACGCACTGTCCATAACCGCACTGTCGTCGCAAAAGATACTCGCTTTGATGATATTTACGCTGGGATCGGGCAGCTCCCAAATACGCTCGGCATTGGGAAGGTCCTTATCGACCTCACGCACGAACTTGCACTCGTCATCGAGCAGGAAGGACTTGGTTCGGTCAAAGAGCGCAAGATGCAGATTGGGAAACGTCCTGACGGCTTGGGCGAGCCTTCGAATCGCCAGGTGGGAATACACCTCACGGTCTACCATCTTACCGTCGGCGTAGACTTGGGCGCCGTTAGCGGCGACAAAGTCCATCTTGTCGCGAACGGGCGCAAAGAACTCGCACAGGCGATCGTAGCGACGACCTGACGATGCGGCGAAATGCACGCCATGCTCGTGTAGCGCCAGAATCAGTTCGTAGGTCTCGGGAGGCACCTGGCCGTTTTCGTCAAGCAGTGTGCCGTCCATATCGGATGCAATCAGTTTAAACATAGAAAAGCTCCCTTCGGGCTTGTTGGAATCGAACGTGTATCCGATTCCAACGTACCCAAAGGGAGCTCAAATAAGACTCCGCGGGCGTAAACGTTACATAGACCTGGCAAATAGCTCACGCGTGCCAGAGAGCCCACGACCGCGGCGGCAGGCGACACACGGAAGAGTGTCCCCGACGACTAGTCGTTTAAGAACGTCCCCGATGACTAGTCGGCGTAGGTGAAGGTGGTGACGTCGAACATGCCCTCGGGGCGGATGCGGAGCGTCGGGATCACCGGCAGGGGCAGGAAGATGATGCCCATGATGGGGTCGAGCGGCGGCTCGATGCCCATGGCGCGCGCCTTGACCATAAAGTCGTCGTGCTGCGCGGCGACATCCTCGGCCGTGCCCTCGCTCATCAGGCCACCGAGCGCCAGCGGGATGCGCGCTACGACCTCGCCATCGCGTACCAGCACGTGGCCGCCCTGGCCAACAGCCTCGACGGCAGCCATCATGTCGGCCGCGTTGTCGCCCACCACGCACACGTTGTGCGAATCGTGGCCAATCGTCGAGGCGATGGCACCGCCCGTGATGGTAAAGCCGCGCACCCAGCCGCGACCAATGTGCTTGCCAACGAGACCCAGGCCCGCAGGACCATCACCGTCGGCGCCCTCGGCCTGCAGTGACACGCCGCGGCCGTGGCGCTCGATCAGCATAATGCGGCGCAGGCCCTCGGCGCTCTCGGGGCGAGCCATGCCCGTGATGGCCTTACCCGGCACCACGTCAATCACGGCCTCGCCCGGCTTAAAGGCATAGTCAAACACGTCGAGCGAAAGCTTCGGCAGCTTAACGGAGGCGCGCAGCTCATCGGCAAGGGCCGCAACCTCGGCCATCTCGGGTGCGATCTCGCCCACAAAGGTGCCGTCCTGCGCCACCAGAGCACCGGCGGCATATACGCGATGCGGAGCCTTGGCAAACGTCAGGTCATCGAGCAACAGCAGGTCGGCGCGTTTGCCCGGGGCGATCGCGCCACGGAGCTCATGCGGGTCGCGACAGCCGTGGTCCAGGCCAAATGCCTCAGCCGTGGAAAGGGACGCCATGGAGATGGCGACCACCGGGTCGATGCCGGCCTCGATGGCCACGCGGCAGGCATTGTCGATCATGCCGGTCGAAAGAGCATCGGAGGGAGCGCGGTCGTCGGTCGCAAAGCAGCAGCGGCGGGCGCGGGCAGGGTTCTCCAGCAGCATCGGAGACAAATTGGCCAGGTCGTGGCTGCACGTGCCCTCACGCAGCATCACATACATGCCGCGGGACAGCTTGTCGAGCGCCTCCTCGGGAATCGTCGACTCGTGGTCGGCGATAATGCCCGCTGCGGCATAGGCGTTGAGGTCCATACCGGCAACGAGCGGCGCGTGGCCGTCAACCTGCTTGGACGGCGTCTGGTTGGCAGCATCGATGCGGGCACAGGTCTCGGGGTCGGCCATAAAGACGCCCGGCAGGTTCATCATTTCGCCCAGACCAAAGACATCGCCCGGATGCTCGGCAAAAAACGCCTGCATGTCAGCGGCGGTAATCACAGCGCCCGCTTGCTCGTCGGGCAGTGCGGGCACGCACGAAGGCATCATGTACTTGATGGAGATGGGCGCACGACGACCATCCTCGATCATAAAGCGCAGGCCGTCGAGACCGGCAACATTGGCAATCTCGTGGCTGTCGGCAATGGCGGTGGTAGTACCGCGCGTCGCGGCCATGCGAGCATACTCGGCGGGACGGATGTTCGAGGACTCAATGTGCAGATGCCCGTCAATAAAACCGGGAGCGAGATAGCGACCCTGGCAGTCGACGACCTCAGTTGCCTCGTAGGTGCCAGCGGCATCGTCGCGACCATCGTAGAGCACGCCGACGATCAGACCGTCCTTGACGGCAACGCTACCGGGCGCCACGCGCTGACCGTACACGTCGACAATCTGCGCATTGGCAAACAGCGTGTCGACGGGCACGCGCCCCTCGGCAGCATCGATCACAGACCTCATGACCTCAACGGACATACATTCTCCTTTAACCGTAGAAAACAGCTACGGAGCGGACAGGCCTTCACCGCAGCAAACCAATAGCCATTGTATGCCCAAACGATGGGTCGGGAATACACCCCCCCTCCGCTTAACGGCACACGCCACCCCGCGCAATGAGAAGGAGTGTCCCCCTACGACTACTCATTTATGTCTGTCCCCAATGAGTACCCCGATGTTCTGGCAACGACAGACACTATGACCCAATCCGAGGGCACTAAAAAGATAGGAGCCCC
>CAJMMX010000099.1 GCA_905214615.1 uncultured bacterium
GTTGCTGGCCTTGCTGACTTTGAGCGCGCAGCGCATCTGCGCACTTGGGCCCTACCCGGTGGCGTAGCGTCCGTACGCGATGCCCGCCGCAACGCCTTTGCCCTGCTGAGCGAGCTCGGCCTGCTCGAGCACCCAGGTGCCGCTCGGCTTTTGGACAGCCTCGACGAGCAAACGCGCCGCGTGACAGCCACCATGATCGAGCGCGGTATCAACGCCCCGCGTACCAGCAGCATGGGGCGTCTCTTTGATGCCGCGGCAGCAATTCTGGGCATCTGCGACAAGGCAACCTACGAGGGCGAACCCGCCATAGAACTCGAAGCCGCCGCCTGGCGCGCGTTCAGCAGTGAAAGTGCCTGCCCCACCGGCAATATGGCCAGCTTTTCCGTAACCGAATCATCCCGTCCGGACGACTGCCATGTTCTGAACTCCAGGCCGCTTTTTGAGGCGCTTTTGGAGGGAATCAGGACCGGCGTGCCCGCCGGCAAGCTCGCGCTCGACTTCCATGTCACCATCGCACGCGCGTCGGCCCGCATCGCAAGCGAGATCTGCGTCCGTGAAGACCTCGACACCGTCGTGCTCTCGGGCGGCGTGTTCATGAACCGACTTTTGCTTCGGCTCCTTACCCACGAACTCAAAGACGCCAGTCTTGCCGTCTTGGTCCCCCGCTCCGTGCCCGTCAACGACGGCTGCATCGCCTACGGTCAGGCCGCCATCGCTCGCGCTCACCTCGCGCAGACAGCATCGCGATAGGCTGTTTTGCCAGCCTGCGCGCCGCCGTCTCACAGGTGTAACGCGTTTGCTCGTGACTCCCGCGAGCGCTACCATCAACTGATGGGTAATTAGGCGCCTATCCAGCGCAAAACGTATAAAAGGGGAACATTATGTGCCTTGCCGTTCCCGGTAAAGTGGTCAAACGCGACGACGACCTTAAGGCGACCGTCGACATGATGGGCATCGAGCGCCCCGTTTCGCTGCGCCTCGTGCCGACGGCACAGGTAGGCGACTATATTCTCGTACACGCCGGCTTTGGCATCCAGATCGTCGACGAGCAGGAAGCGCAAGAAACGCTCGAGCTCGTTAATGCCATGACCGAACTGGCCGAAGAAGACCAACTGGCCAGCAATCCGGCCGAGGCATACTAGTGGCGGCCGGACAGCCGGCGCGCTCCGGTATCGACTTTTCGGCATTTCGCGACCCCAAGCTGGCTCGCGAGCTCATCGATCGTATTCATGAGCCTGTCGGCGACCGCGCCATCAACCTTATGGAAGTCTGCGGCACGCACACCGTGAGCATCGGTCGCTATGGCTTTCGCTCCATTATGCCTGCCGGGCTCAAACTGCTGAGCGGTCCGGGTTGCCCCGTCTGTGTTACCGCCAACCGCGATATCGACCATGCAATCGCGCTCGCCAAGATGGACGGCGCCATCATCACCACCTTTGGCGACATGATGCGCGTGCCCGGGTCGTCTACCTCGCTCGCCGCGCAAAAGGCGGCGGGGCGCGATATTCGCATTGTGTACTCCCCGCTCGATGCACTCGATATCGCCGAACACAACCCCGACCGCCCGGTCATCTTTATGGGCGTGGGTTTTGAGACCACAACGCCCACCATCGCCGGCGCCATTTTGGAGGCAGACGCGCGCGGACTTTTGAACTTTTCGGTCTATTGCGCCCACAAGACCACGCCGCCGGCGCTGCGCGCCATCGCCAACGATCCCGAGACCACTATCGACGGCTTTATCCTGCCGGGGCACGTCGCCACCATCACGGGCCTGGCGCCCTTTAGCTTTTTGGTCGACGAGTTCAATACCCCGGGTGTGGTCACCGGATTTGAGCCGGTCGATATTCTGCAGGGCATCTGCATGCTGGTCCAGATGGTTGTTGAGGGGCAGCCCGCAATCGACAACGCCTACCGCCGTGGCGTCAACGCAGACGGCAACCCCGTGGCGCGCCAGCTGGTCGAGCAGGTGTTTGAGCCATGCGACACCACGTGGCGCGGGCTGGGGCCGATTGCCAACTCGGGCCTTTCCATCCGCCCCGAGTTCTCGCGCTTTGATGCCCGCACTCGCTTTGACGTGCCCGTTGAGACGACGGTCGAGCCGCGTGGGTGCCGCTGCGGCGACGTGCTGCGCGGGGCCATTACGCCGAGCGACTGCCCTCTGTTCGGCCGCGCTTGTACACCCGAGCATCCCATCGGCCCCTGCATGGTGAGTTCCGAGGGCAGCTGTGCAGCATATTTCCGCTACCGAGGCTGTTAGGTTCCGCCGTTCTAACGAACGGCGGACCGGTCGACGCTGCACCTCACCCATATAATTCCGTCCTCGATTGGAGTTTTCGATATGTCCCGTACTGCCACCGATAGCACTGTCCTGTTGGGCCACGGCTCTGGCGGCCAGATGATGAAACGCATCATCGATGAGGTCTTTTTGGATGCCTTTGGGTCGCCCGAGCTGCTCGAAGGCAACGACGCCGGCGTCGCCGCGCTGCCCGCGAGCGGGCGCATCGCCATGTCGACCGACAGCTTTGTAGTCTCGCCGCAGTTCTTCCCCGGTGGCAACATCGGCCGCCTCGCCGTGTGCGGAACCGTCAACGACGTCGCGACCTCGGGCGCCAACGTGCGCTACCTATCGTGCGGCTTTATCCTCGAAGAGGGCTATCCCATGGACAAGCTGCGTCAAATCGTGCAGACGATGGCCGAGACGGCGCGCGAGGCGGGCGTGTCCATAATCACGGGCGACACCAAGGTGGTCGAGCGCGGCGGGGCCGACGGCGTCTACATCAATACCGCCGGCGTGGGCGAGGTGCCCGCGGGCGTGGCGCTCAGCGGCGCCAACTGCCGGCCCGGCGATATCATCCTGGTGTCGGGTACACTCGGCGACCACGGCATCGCCATCATGAGCCAACGCGAGGGCCTGGCGTTTTCGAGCACCATCGAAAGCGATGCCGCGCCGCTCAACCACCTGATTGCCGATGTGCTTGCCGCAGCACCCGACACACGCTGCTTCCGCGACCCCACGCGCGGTGGCCTGGCGTCCACGCTCAACGAGTTTGCCCAGGCCAGCGGCGTTGCCATGGAGGTCGACGAGGATGCCGTGCCCGTGCGCCCCGACGTGCAGGCAGCCTGCGAGATGCTCGGCTACGATGTGCTGCAGGTGGCAAACGAGGGCAAGATGGTTGCCGTGGTGCCGGCCGAGCAAGCCGATGCCGCGCTGGCAGCCATGCGCGCCGCCCGCTACGGCGAGAACGCCGCCATCATCGGTCGCGTGCTGCCACTTGCCGAGGGCGCCCGTCCCGCCGTGCGCGTACGCACCGGCTGGGGCTCGACCCGTATCCTCGACATGCTTGTGGGAGAACAACTGCCGAGGATTTGCTAACGACAAAGGCTCAGGGCTATTAAAGATATTCAGATTCCAAACATGCCCGGCACGCATGCCCAGTATCATGGGGTGCGTTTTACAACTCAAGCGGCAGGAGCACCCATGGCAGCAGCTTTTTCCCATGTGATCTTTGATCTGGATGGCACCATCCTCAACACGCTCGAGGACCTGGCGGCCGCCAGCAACCATACCTGCGAGATGCACGGCTGGCCCACGTTTGCCGTAGACGAGTACCGCTACAAGGTGGGAAACGGCATGCTCAAGCTGGTCGAGCGCTTTATGCCCGCCGAGTACGCGGGCGACGGCCGTATGTTTGAGCAGACGCTTGCCGAGTTTAGGGCCTATTACGGCGAGCACAAGGAGGACCACACCTCACCCTACGCCGGCACGATTGAGATGCTCGACCGTCTGCGCACAGCGGGCGTTCAGCTTGCCGTGCTCACCAACAAGGATCATATTTCGGCAGCCCCGCTTATCGAGAAATACTTTGGCCCCGATCGCTTTGCGCTGGTACAGGGCCGTGTGGGCGCATTTCCGCCCAAGCCCGAGGCACCCGTCACGTTGCATGTGATGAAAGAGCTGGGCGCCGATCCGGCAACCACGCTCTATGTGGGCGATTCGAATGTCGATGTTCTGACCGGCCACAACGCCGGCCTTAAGAGCGCGGGCGTCAGCTGGGGCTTCCGCGGCCGCGCAGAGCTGACCGCCGCCGGAGCCGACGCCCTGGCCGCCGTGCCGGAGGACATCTGGGCTTACATTCAGGAAAACAACCGATAAGATGACAAACAGCCCCCGCGGAACCGTGCACCGATGCACACGATTCTGCGGGGGCTGTTATATTCTCTCAGGATGCAGTTTCCAGCGGGTCCACAACGACCGGACAGGTCTCATAC
>CAJMMX010000100.1 GCA_905214615.1 uncultured bacterium
ATGAGCTTGGGGAAGGCGGGGGTGATCCAGACACCGGCCTCGTTCTTGACGCCCTCATAGCGCTGACGGAGCGTCTCCTCCACGATCATGGCAAGGTCGTGCTTCTCCTGGGCCGAGCGGGCCTCGTTGAGATACATGAAGACCGTCACGAACGGCGCCTGGCCGTTGGTGGTCATAAGGGTTACGACCTGATACTGAATCGTCTGAACGCCGCGACGGATCTCGTCACGCAGGCGGTCCTCAACAACCTCGCGAACCTTTTCGGGAGATGCGGAAACGCCGAGCTCCTCAAGCTCGCGGGCAACCTCGCCGCGAATCTTCTGACGGCTCACCTCGACAAACGGAGCCAGGTGGGTCAGCGAAATCGACTGGCCGCCGTACTGGGAAGAGGCGACCTGAGCGATAATCTGCGTCGCGATATTGCAAGCAGTCGAGAAGCTGTGCGGCTTCTCGATCAGCGTGCCCGAGATAACGGTGCCGTTCTGGAGCATATCCTCCAGGTTCACCAGGTCACAGTTATGCATGTGTTGGGCGAAGTAGTCCGAATCGTGGAAGTGAATCAGGCCTTCGTTGTGGGCATCCACGATCTCCTGGGGCAGCAGAACGCGCTGCGTCAGGTCCTTGGAGATCTCGCCGGCCATGTAGTCGCGCTGAACGGAGTTGACGGTCGGGTTCTTGTTAGAGTTCTCCTGCTTGACCTCTTCGTTATTGCACTCAATCAGCGACAGGATCTTGTCGTCGGTCGTGTTCTTTTGTCGCTTCAGGCTCTGAACATAGCGATAGATGATGTAGTGGCGAGCAACCTCGTAGCAGTCGAGGCGCATGATCTCGTCCTCGACCAGATCCTGGATCTCCTCGACCGAAACAGTGTGGCCCGCGTTCTCGCATGCCTCGGCGACGTTTTGCGCCGCATAAACCACCTGGCGGTCGGTAAGACGAGAGCCCTCCTCGACCTCCAAGTTGGCGGCGCGAATCGCATTGACGATCTTATCGATGTCAAAGACAACCTCGGTGCCGCTGCGCTTGATGATCTTCATCCTCTTGCCTCTTTCGCGTCGTAGTCTCATTGCGTTTCAGAGCCAAACGATGCCCGGCAGGGCTTGCCCCCGTCTTGCGGCGCCGTCGCGCAATCTGTGTTCTCGATAAACCATAAGCCTCCATGCGGACATTCCCAGGAGCCGATCAAGCGGCTCAAGGACACGTTCAAAAGAGGCAGTTAAGGTCTTCGTTCTCTGTCCGCCATCTATCATACGACAAAGAGGCATCTATATCCTGTATTCTTTTTTTAGGTCAAACACAACATATAGTGTTTCAGCAGGTCAAAGCAATTGGTCATTTTGTAGACGCATTAATTATGAGGGGTTCTTGGTAAGTCGGTAAAACGTTACCAACACGGCTACCTGCATGGCAGTTATAAAACCCCCTTAGTCAAGCCGCTGACAAATCCTACCAAAACCAAGCCGCTCACGCCAAAAGAATCCAAAAGATTATGCTTGACCAACATGTAGCGGTCGTGCCTTGCTGAGCCTCATGCAACCGCGGCACGAATCCTTGAAAGATATGTGTATGCAAACGGAGAAGATGAGAGTTTCCTCGGATGACTACTGAGAAGCATCCCGGAAGATCAAAAACTCGATATTAAAACTCGATATTTGGTGACGTATTTGGCGACCCATTTGGCGACCAAAACAAAACAGCCCAGAGGCTAAGCCTCTGAGCTGCGAACATTTGGTGGGCGTTAGAAGATTTGAACTTCTGACCTCTTCCGTGTCAGGGAAGCGCTCTCCCCCTGAGCTAAACGCCCAAATGGAGCGGACAACGGGGCTCGAACCCGCGACCCCAACCTTGGCAAGGTTGTGCTCTACCAACTGAGCCATGTCCGCTTACGAGGATTAATCTTACGTGATGCCCGCATCCTATGCAAGAACTTTTTTTGAAAAGTTTTGCGACGCCCTCGCGAACCTCGCGAAGACATCAGCCGCCACGGAAGGTGTAGGCAAACGCAAGCTCGCCACAAGAGGCCCTTACATCTCACCGAGCATGATCCAGGCAGAGCTGTCCTGCGCGAGCCTACCGTCTACAAGCGGTGATGAGGTGAGCAGGACCCTACCCGCCGGCAGCTCCACGGGTGCTGCACCGAAGTTCGTCACACACGCCCAGCCGTTGTCGCGGCGATAGGCGATGACGCCGCCCTCAGCGCCCTCGGCGCCATCCGCAAGGCCGGTGCGCCCGTCAAGATCGAGCCACGCAAGATCGTTGGCGCACCCGCGCAGCTTGCGCCGCAGCCAGAGGGCGTCGCGATAGAACGCAAGCATCGATGCCGGGTCCGCTTCTTCCCTATCGGCAGCGTAATCGGAAAACCATGCAGGCTGTGGCAGATGGGGCGCCGCATCGGCGTCCGCCGGTGAAAACCCAAACGATCCGCCCTGCGCGGGATCGTCCGCTGCCACCCACGGCAGGGGCACACGACAGCCGTCGCGCCCCTTCTCGCGCTTCGGTCCGTGCGTATTGGTCGCAGTGGGATCTTCGAGTGCAGCCCACGGGATGTCAGCCACCTCAAAAAGGCCGAGCTCCTCACCCTGATACACGTATGCCGAGCCCGGAAGCGCCAACTCAAGCAAAAGGGCTGCCCGCGCGCGGCGCTCGCCGAGTTCACGGTCCTCGTCATAAGACGACCCGTCGCGTAAGAGCCAGTCGAGCGCAATCTGATGGTAGCGCGTCGCCTTGATTTGCGGCAGGGCATAGCGTGTCGCCACGCGCGGCACGTCGTGGTTGGAGAGTACCCAGGTCGAGGCGGAATCGGATTCGATGGCCGCCTTCAAGCCCTTCTCGATTGCAGCGTGCATGTCATCATAGGTCCAAGTGGCCTTGGCGAACTCAAAGTTGAATGTCTGGCCAAGCTCGCTGGGGCGTGCGTAGAGATACTGGCGCTCGGGCAGAACCCACGCCTCGGCAACGGCGCTGCGCGGCGGATCATAACGGTCGAACACGCGGCGCCACTCGCGATAGATCTCATGGACCTCGTTGCGGTCCCACAGCGGATGGGTGCCGTCCTCAACCATGTCATCGCCCTCGGCGAGATGCCACCGGTCGAGGTCATCGCGGTCGAGATCCTTGGCGAGACCGTGCGCCACATCAATGCGAAAGCCATCGACGCCTCGATCGCTCCAAAACGCCAGGACGTCGCAAAAGAACGCATGAACCTCGGGACACGACCAGTCAAAGTCCGGCTGCTCGGGCGTAAACATGTGCAGATACCACTGACCGTCCGCGACGCGCGTCCAGGCGGGGCCGCCAAAGTTGGCATTCCAATTGGTGGGAGGCAGCTCGCCGTGCTCGCCGCGACCATCGCGGAAGATATAACGGGCGCGCTCGGGTGATCCGGGGCCGGCGGCAAGAGCGGCTTTGAACCAGGGGTGCTGGTTGGACGAATGGTTGGGCACGATGTCGACGATAACCTTGATGCCGTGCGCATGAGCCGCAGCGATCATGTCATCGAAGTCGTCAAGCGAGCCGAGACGTGGGTCGACATCGCAGTAGTCCGCCACATCATAGCCGCCATCGACAAGAGGCGATGGGTAAAACGGGCTCAGCCAGATAGCCTCGATGCCCAGCTGCTCAAGATAGTCCATCTGCTGGGTAATGCCCGCGATATCGCCCAGACCCGAACCAGTCGAATCCTTAAACGAGCGCGGGTAGATCTGATAAATCGCGGCATCGGACATCCATGAGCGCGAAGAGGACTTTTCTGTAGCCATGGGATGAATCTCCCTTGCAACGAGGTTTTGCGAGATGCCCACGATGATACGCCCAAAGCTGACATTCACGGCAAACAATGCCGCAGCCACGCCCCAAACGCTCGCCCCCTCTCGGGCTCGAGCCTCCTGGGACGAATCGATCGATTAGTGAAAAGAACGGAAGACTTACTCCCCCGGCCACGACAGCGAGCGGGCTCCGGGTGCCCCAGGTTGCCGCGAAAGAGGAGGGAAGCGTACTTTATGTACGCGACCGACGATTGAGGGGCAAGATGGGGTGCCCGGGGCTCGCGCAGCGTCAA
Organism: uncultured bacterium; assembly: GCA_905214615.1. Taxonomy (GTDB): domain Bacteria; phylum Actinomycetota; class Coriobacteriia; order Coriobacteriales; family Coriobacteriaceae; genus Collinsella. Next base: position 4,058 of record CAJMMX010000100.1, read on the forward strand.
CAAAAAACGCGGCCTCCTTGTCGATGGTGACATAGAGGGTATCCGTAGGGATG
>CAJMMX010000101.1 GCA_905214615.1 uncultured bacterium
AGCGATATTTTGCAGCACGAAGTGCGTAGCAAAATATCGCCCATGCCCGAGGACGCGCCGGGAGGCAACACCGATTCGGGGCCGGGCATACGGATCTACCTGCGCAATTACAAATTCGTAAACTTTTTTGAAAAAAGTGCTTGCACAGTTCTCGAATCATAGGTTATTATCTTCCTCGTTGAACGCGCGGGTCCAACAAAACGAACCGCGAATCAACAACATAGCATGTCGGAGTGGCGGAATTGGCAGACGCGCTAGCTTGAGGTGCTAGTGACCGCTTTTTGGTCATGCGGGTTCAAGTCCCGCCTCCGACACCATCGCATTTGAGAAGCCTCTTCGGAGGCTTTTTTGTTACCGATAGACGGTGAGGTCCACGATGGAAACGCTTGAACGCAACGAGTGGGCAGACGTTGCCCAACTAGTCGAGATCACGAGCGATGCTGTCATCATCTGCGAGCTCGACGGAACCATTCTGCATGTGAATAATCGCTTACTTGGTTTGATGTGCGAGGAACGCGCCGACGTCATCGGCGGAGATGTTAAAGACGTCCTGTACTCGTCCGCTTTTGAACGTGCGACGGAACATCGTCTGCCATTTGAAACTGATGGCTCCGAGAACGAACTGATGCTCAAGCTGAGTGACGGCTCTTTTATTCCCGTCTTGGTTCGTGCGGGCTCCGTAACGCCTCCACGCATCTTTGGGCGCCGCGCACCACGTGTCCTGGTGGCGCTTCACAGTATCGAGGAACAGTATTCTCACGACCGGCAACTCAAGCGTGCGTTATCGGAGCTTAGAGTGGCGAACAAGCGTCTCTCTGGGACGCTCTCGGTCATTATGAGCACTGTGGGCTCCGATGAGTTACCCAGCCTGCTTGATACCGTTTTGAACCAGCTTGTAGGAACGCTCGATGCTTCGGGTGCCGCTATCTATTTTTCTGAGAGCGGCGGCTTTAAGCTTCGCGGTGTTTCCAAGGAGCTGTACGACAGCTACCTGCCCGAGTTTTTGCCGTATGGCGCTGGCATTCCGACGTATGTTCTTCGCGAGTCGCGTGCTTGTCGCTTGTCGATTCAACAGGACCTTGAGGGCGATAAGGCCGCCTCCGGTATGTTCATGGACCTGGATAATCGTTCTAAGCACCTGTTGCGCATGCAGGATATGCCTCCGTACCGCAGTGAAATCTGTCTTCCCGTTTTTTACGGTACGCAGATCCTCGGTGTGCTGGAAGTTGGTTGGAAACGCCCCCAGGCACCGCTCGCCTATGACGTTAATGTGCTCGAGGTCATTTGCGATTACCTGTCTATCCAGCTGGTCGGCATGGCATCGAGCCTTCGCTCCCGTCGCACGGCCGAGCTTGGTCGTTCCCTCAATGTGCTGCGTGATGAGTTGTTTACCTTTCTAGACGATTCCGCCGCGGCTACCCAGGCGGTGTCGTCCGAGATCTGCAATATGCTCAACTGCCATTTTTTCCCTGTTGAGTATGACGCCAGTCTGGATTCCTACGTCATAGATTTTGAAGGCGGCAGTCGCGTTGCTTTGCCGGACGATCCCGAGAAGCTTTTCTTTTCCACGACGGCGCCAGCGGCACGTCTGGGGGCTGCCCCTGATGGCTTTGAGGCATCTGTTTTGGGCGGCACGAGTGCCGAGGACCTTAAACACGTCCGTATAACTCGCGTTGACGAATCGATGCCTATGGGAGGCTGGCTTAGAGCGCATGGCCTGCCTTGCCAGGGTCTCTACGTCGACGCCGGCATCGAGGCGGGGCGCCCACGCCCTGAGGGCGATGGCAAGCACAGTAACGACGCAATCGTTCCTGCTTCTGTTGCGAAGGGGCCGACGACGCGTGCGCTGCTGCTTCGTGATGGTAGCCAAGAGCCGATTGATGACCTTGAATATGACTACTTGGTGCACTTGGCTCATGACTTTGAACTGATCTATGAAGGCGAATCTCAAAAGCGTGAGGAGCGCCATATCGCTCAGACCCTCCAGATTGGCATGAGAAATTCACTGGGGGATGTTCCGGGAATCGCCGCCGATTCGGTGTACCTGTCGGCCACGAACTCGGCGTTGGTCGGCGGCGATTTCTATACGCTCATCCGTCTTCCCGACGATTGCGCCGTCATGATTCTGGGCGATGTGTCTGGCAAAGGCATTGAGGCTGCATCGATGTCCGCACTCGTCAAGACGGCCCTGACGGCATATGCCTGGGAGGGCGCTGGACCGGCCCGCATGGCACGCTCCCTTAACAGCATGCTTATGGGCTTTTCGAGGGTCGAGACGTTCGTGACGGCCTTTATCGCCAAGATTGACCTTAAAGCCGGACGCGCAACGTATTGTTCGGCGGGCCATCCTCCGACCATGGTCATCAGGCCAGAGTCGATGCCGCTGGGTGGCGGCGAGGCTCGTGGGGGAGAGGTCGAGCTGCTTGGATGCCAATCGGGGGTAATCGGTGCCTTTGAGAGCATGGTGTACGAGACAGGCGTGTTTACGTTCGCTCCTGGTGACATGCTATTTATGTACACCGACGGAACAATCGAAGCGCGTGACCGCTCGGGTGCTTTCTTTGGCGAGCAGCGCCTTCGCGACCTTCTGCTCTCTGTCTCGGGTGAGGGCGTGTCGGGCATTTGCGGCAAGGTCTTGGGCGAGCTTGACCGATTTACCGAATCGGCGCTGGACGATGACATTGCATTGGTGTCCCTTGAGTTTTTACGGGGTCGTTCATAGACGACGCTGGGCGGGCTGAATCCGTACGGTTGGGGAAACGAATGCATCGAGTGGGCTTTTTTGGGGAACCATGGTCGTATGAATGAGTGGAATGACATAGCGGTTTTGACGCCACCAGGCGATATCGACATCGCCACGGTGCCTGCGCTGCGTCGGCGGTTGGATGCTTTGATTGGCCGCGGCGTGCGTCGTGTCGTCATCAACTGTCAGGCTGTTAGCTTTATCGATTCGACGGGCTTGGCATTCCTGCTTACGCGCGCTCGTGAGCTCATGAGGCGAGAAGGCCTGCTTTCGCTCGTCAATGCATCGGGTGAAGTTGTTCGCTTTTTGGAGATTGCTCGTCTTGTCGATATTCTTCATGTCGCGGGGCCGACACGGGAGTCTATTCCCGCCATTCCGGTGGGGGAGCTGCCTCGCTGGAGTAAGAGCGTCGAGGTCCGTCAGGGTATCGAGAATCTTCCATACTACCGACATCGCATCGCCGAACTCCTTGAATCGCTTCCGTTGCGCCGTGACGAGCGCTACGATGTCGCATTGGCGTCGGGGGAGGCGCTGGGTAATGCCTATGACCATGCGGGCGGTATCGGGTGCGTCCTGACGGTTCAGGCCTATAGCGATCGCGTTGTGGTTGAGGTGCTTGATCGAGGTGCCGGCTATTCTATCGATGAAACGAGCGAACCGGTCGCATCAGAGGAGCGCGGCCGTGGTATCAAGCTTATGCGTATGCTCGTCGATAACGTGGAGGTTGCTCGTCGTACGGACGGCGCCGGCACGCGCGTGCAGATGGTGAAGCTGTTTAGCGGAGCGCTGGAATCGTGTGCCTAGCCAATCGCTTTAGCGCGTTTAGCTACTAAGAACATGCGGCAGACAAGTTTTTTGAAAAAAGTACTTGCGTCTTTTGGACAACTCGCGTAAATTAATAACCCGCAAGCGGACATGGCTCAGTTGGTAGAGCACAACCTTGCCAAGGTTGGGGTCGCGGG
>CAJMMX010000102.1 GCA_905214615.1 uncultured bacterium
CCGATGTTGCCGGCCTCGAGGTCGGGGAACACGAGCACGTTGGCCTTACCGGCGACGGAGGAGCCGGGAGCCTTGAGCTGGGCGACGGTGGGGACGATAGCAGCATCGAGCTGCAGGTCGCCGTCGATGGCGAGCTCGGGTGCCTTCTCCTTGCAGAACTTCACGGCCTCCTGGACCTTCTTGGCGACCTCGCCACCGGCGGAGCCCATGGTGGAGTAGGAGAGCATGGCCACGTGCGGCTCAACATTGCCCATAAAGGTGGACCAGGAGTGGGCCGAGGCGATGGCGATCTCGGAGAGCTCGTCGGAGGACGGGTTGATATTGAGGCCGCAGTCGGCGAAGATCAGCGTGCCGTCGGTACCGAACTGCGGGGTGTCGGTGCACATCACGAAGAAGGCCGAGACCAGCTTGGTGCCCGGAGCGGTCTTGAGGATCTGCAGCGCGGGGCGCAGGGTGTCGGCGGTGGAGTGACAGGCACCGGAGACCAGGCCGTCGGCGTCGCCCATCTTGACCATCATGGTGCCAAAGTAGGTGGCGTCCATCACCTGGGCGCGAGCCTGTTCGATGGTAACGCCCTTCTTGGCGCGGAGCTCGGCAAACTTCTGCGCGTACTCCTCGTGCTTCTCGGCGTTGCGCGGATCGATGACGGTGGCGCCGGGGACGTTGATCTCGTTGGGATCGCCCAGGATGACGATGTTGGCCAGGCCCTCCTCGATGATTTTGTTTGCCGCGACGATGGTACGCGGATCCTCGCCCTCGGGCAGGACGATGGTCTTAAGGTCGGCCTTGGCGGCAGACTTCATACGGTTTAGGAAATCGCTCATGATACTCCTTACAAGCGTTTCGCTAAGCTCCAGGCCCTCGGCTGTACACGAATAAACCCGCTGCTAGCGGGTTTACCTTACAATTATGTACGCCGCGGTGCTTGAGCTTTCCTTGTGTGGCAAGCTCATTATAGGACGCATTAGCGCTATAATCGCTCTGATAAATATGTCTCGACGTATGTTCGAGAAAAAGCCCAGTTAAAAAGCGTGTGGCTTTTGACAAGGAGTATCGATGCAGATTACCTCAGGCCTGCCTGAAGGCTTTAATGCCGGTGCGTATGACATGATCGTTGTCGGCGCCGGTTATGCCGGTGCCGTTTGCGCCCGCCGTCTTGCCGAAACTATCGGCTATCGTGTTGCTGTTTTGGAGCGTCGCGGCCACATCGCGGGTAATGCCTACGACTGCACTGACGAGGCCGGAATCCTGGTCCACGAGTACGGTCCGCACATCTATCACACTTTTAATGAGCGCGTCCATAACTTCCTGTCGCGCTTTACCAAGTGGACGGACTACCAGCACAAGGTGCTCGCCAACATCAACGGCACCCTCATGCCCGTGCCCTTTAACCATGCGAGCCTCAAGCTCGCCTTTGGCGATGAGCGCGGCGAGGAGCTGTATCAGAAGCTCGTGGAGACCTTTGGCAAGGACGTCAAGGTGCCCATTATGGAGCTGCGCAAGAAGAACGACCCGGATCTTGCCGAGGTCGCCGATTATGTCTATGAGAACGTCTTTTTGCATTACACCATGAAGCAGTGGGGCCAGACGCCCGACCAGATCGACCCCTCGATCACCGGCCGCGTCCCCGTCTTTGTGGGCGATGACGATCGCTACTTCCCGCAGGCTCCTTTCCAGGGCATGCCGCAGGACGGCTATACCGCGCTGTTCGAGCATATGCTCGATCACGATCTGATCGACGTATTCTGTGACGTAGACGCCCGTGACCTCTTTGAAATCGACGAGACCACCGTCAAGATCGACGGCAAGGTCTATGGTGGCGAGATTGTCTACACCGGTCCGCTCGACGAGCTATTCAACCTTGACCTAGGCGCGCTGCCGTACCGCACGCTCGATATGAAGTTCGAGACGCTCGATATGGACCAGTTCCAGCCCGTGGGCACCGTCAACTACACCACGAGCGAGGACTATACGCGCATCACCGAGTTCAAGAACATGACCGGTCAGGTTTTGCCCGGCAAGACCACCATCATGAAGGAGTACTCCAAGGCCTATACGCCCGGCTCGGGCGAGACACCGTACTACGCTATCCTGGAGCCCGAGAACCGTGAGCTCTACGAGCGCTATCTTGAGCGCGTCCAGAACCTGACGAACTTCCACCCGGTGGGTCGTCTGGCCGAGTATCGTTACTACGATATGGATGCCGTGACCAATTCTGCCCTCGATCTTTCGGATGAGATTATCGCCTGCCATGCATAAAGTCATAACATTCGGTATTCCCTCATATAACGCCGCCAAGGATATGGACCATTGCATCACCTCCATCTTGGAGGGGAGCAATTACGCCACCGATATCGAGATTATCGTGGTGGACGACGGCTCCAAGGACGAGACGGCCGCCAAGGCCGACGAGTGGGAGGCCCGTTATCCCGGAATCATCCGCGCGGTGCACCAGGAGAATGGCGGCCACGGTATCGCCGTCCTCTCGGGCCTGCGCGAGGCACATGGTACGTACTACAAGGTCGTTGACTCGGACGACTGGCTCGACGGTGCGGCGCTTTCGACTATGCTGTCGATTCTGCGTGGCTTTGAGGAGCGCGACCAGCGCGTCGACCTGTTTATCTCGAACTACGTGTACGAGAAGGTTTACGAGGGCACGCATACCGCTATTGGCTACAAGTTTGCCCTGCCGCGCAAAAAGATTTTCTCTTGGGACCAGATTGGGCACTTCCGTCCCGATCAGAACCTGCTCATGCACAGCCTGTGCTATCGCACCGACGTACTGCGCGAGTCCAATCTGCCTATGCCGGCACACACGTTCTACGTGGATAATATCTACGCATACGTGCCGCTGCCGCGCTGTAAGACCATGTACTACGCCGACATCGACCTCTATCGCTACTTTATCGGCCGCGAGGGCCAGAGCGTCAACGAGGCCACGATGGTCAAGCGCTTGGGCCAGCAGTTCCGCGTAACGCGCATCATGATGGAATCGTTCCACCTGTACCAGGACGTTGAGTCCTCGCGTCTGCGTTCGTACATGATGGGCTACTTCACCATGATGATGGCGATTTGCTCGGTGCTCACCAAGCTTTCCGAGGAAGATTGTGCCGATGAGCGCCTGAAGACGCTGTGGAAGGACCTGAAGGAGTACGACGAGCGCATGTATCGTCGCGCTCGCTACGGCGTGGTTGGATTCTTTACCAACCTGCATGGACGGGCTGGAGACAAAACCACACTCGGCCTATACCATCTTGCCTCAAAGATCTTTAAATTCAACTAGCACAGAAACGCTCGGGTAACGGGGGCCCCTGGTCCTTAACTTGCTACTTCGAACAGTCCTGCGCAAGACGGAGGCGCCACTGGCGCCTCCTTTGCGTGCGGAACTCGTATCAAGTTAAGGACCAGG
>CAJMMX010000103.1 GCA_905214615.1 uncultured bacterium
CCAGCAGGATGATCTTGTCGGTGGGGGCGGGGCACTCGCGACGCACGTGGTTTGCCGGGGTAGCGCCCACGACGGCGCCGACCTCCATGCGCTTGGCGACGTAGCCGGGGTGATAGAGTTCGTTGACCTGACCGGTGGCAAGGCCGATCTGGTTGCCGTAGCTGGAGTAGCCGGCGGCAGCAGTGGTCACGAGCTTACGCTGCGGCAGCTTGCCCTCGAGCGTCTCGGACACGGGGACGGTGGGGTCGCCGGCGCCGGTGACACGCATGGCCTGGTACACGTAGCTGCGGCCCGACAGCGGGTCGCGGATGGCACCGCCCACGCAGGTGGCGGCACCGCCGAAGGGCTCGATCTCGGTCGGGTGGTTGTGGGTCTCGTTCTTAAAGAGGAACAGCCAGTCCTGGTCCTCGCCGTCGACATCGACCTTCACCTTGACGGTGCAGGCGTTGATCTCCTCGGACTCGTCGACATCGGTCATGACGCCGGTCTTCTTGAGGTACTTGGCGCCGATGGTGCCCATGTCCATGAGGCAGACGGGCTTGGTGTCGCGACCGAGTTCGTGGCGCATCTCCATGTAGCGGTCGAAGGCCTGCTGCACCACGGCGTCGTCGATCGTCACGTCGTCCAGGACGGTGCCGAAGGTGGTGTGGCGGCAGTGATCGGACCAGTAGGTGTCGATCACGCGGATCTCGGTGATGGTGGGGTCGCGATCCTCATCGCGGAAGTACTGCTGGCAGAAGGCGATGTCCGCCTCGTCCATGGCAAGGCCGCGCTCGGAAATAAAGGCGGCAAGGCCGGCTTCGTCGAGCTCGCGGAAACCGTCGAGCACCTCGACGGGCTGGGGCTCGGGGGTCTCCATGTACAGCGTCTCGGGCAGGTCGAGCGAGGCGATGCGCGCCTCGACGGGGTTCACCACGTAGTGCTTGATGGCATCGATGGCGGCCTCGTCCAGAGCGCCCGAGATCATATAGACCTTGGCGGAGCGCACGGCGGGGCGCTCGCCCTGGCTGATAAGCTGCACGCACTCGCTGGCGGAGTCGGCGCGCTGGTCAAACTGGCCAGGCAGGAATTCGACGGCAAAGACGGCGCCATCGCTTGCGGGGAGCTCGTCGTAGGTCACATCGACCTGGGGCTCGCTAAAGACGGTCGGCACGCAGGACCGGAAAAGCTCCTTGTCGATGCCCTCGACGTCGTAGCGGTTGATAATCCTCAGGGCCTCGATGCCCTTGATGCCGAGAATTTCGGTCAGCTCGCCCTTGAGCTGCTGAGCCTCGACGTCGAACCCGGGTTTCTTCTCCACGTAGATACGAGAGACCATTGGTTCCTGCCTTCCTGATCGGTTGGGCGTACGGTACGGTATGCGGCAGCGGTCGGTTTGCGGGGTCTGCCCTGCGGTCGCCTTGAGCCACATGTTTGTAAACCTCACTATGATACGACAGCTCGTGGCGCGTTGAGGACGGCGAGGGTGCTACAGTGGAGCGCAAACAAGAGAAAGGCATCACATGGCATTTGTTTCGCTCGCCATCATCGCACTCGTGGCCTTTGCAAGCCCCTTCATCGCCTCGGCGATTCCCGGAAAACCCGTTCCCGAGACGGTCTTTTTGCTCGTGTTTGGCGCGGTGCTGGGACCTCATATGCTCGGCATTATCCATGTGGATGCCGAGGTCTCGCTCGTGTCCGAGCTCGGCCTGGCCTTTTTGTTCCTGCTTGCCGGCTTTGAGATCGATCCCAAGAACATCACGGGCATCGAGGGGCGTTACGGCATGGCGACGTGGGTCGTCACGTTTGGCATCGCCTGGCTTGCCGTGCGCTTTACCCCGTGGTTTTCGGTCAGTCATTTTGATGGCATCGCCGTGACGCTGGCGTTGACCTCGACGGCGCTTGGGGCGCTCATGCCCATCTTGCGCGAGCGGTCGCTTGCCGGGACGCGCGTCGGCGATTCGATTCTTGCCTACGGTACGTGGGGTGAGCTTGGCCCCGTGCTCGCCATGTCGGTACTGCTGTCTGCCCGTACGGGTATCGAGACGTTGCTGATCTTGGGCCTGTTCGCCGTGGTGTGCGTGCTGCTTGCCGTGGTCCCCAGCCGCTCCAAGCGTATCGGCAGCCGCTTCTTTGCCTTTATTCAGGAGCGCGCCGATACGACTTCTCAGACGTTCGTGCGCCTCACAGTGCTCATCCTGGTCACGCTCGTGGCGTTTTCCGCCATTTTTAGCCTCGATATCGTGTTGGGCGCTTTTGCCGCGGGCTTTGTCCTGCGCTATATCATCCCCGAGGGCAACCATACGCTCGAGCTTAAACTCGATGGCCTTGCCTATGGCTTTTTAATCCCGGTGTTCTTTACCGTGTCGGGTGCCAAGATCGACCTGACGGCTGTAGCATCGCGCCCTGGCCTGCTCGTGGGCTTTATCGTGGCGTTGCTGGTTATCCGCGCCGTGCCCATTGTCGTCTCCATGAGCATCTGCCCTAAGACGCGCGATGTTTCTGCCCACGGCCGCATTACCGTAGCGCTCTACTGCACCACGGCGCTGCCGATTATCGTCGCCGTGACGAGCGTCGCTGTCAACGCCGGCGCATTATCGCAGGGCGTCGCTTCGGTTATGGTGGCAGCCGGCGCCATCACGGTGTTCCTGATGCCACTGCTCGCGCAGCTCTTCTACCGCGTGGTCGATGCCGCGCCGGTCGCCGCCGTGGCGGAGGTTGCCGAGCATCCTTCCGATGCGCTCAATATCCTGCGCGCCCATCACGACCTTGCAAGTCTTCTCGCCCGCGAGCACGAGCTATTGACGTCGCATGGGCATGGTCGCTCGCTCGACGGTATGCCCACGATTGATTCCATTGCTGACCGCCTTTCGGCCGAAGCGGCGAGCGAACGCATCGATGCCCGTATTGTCGATGCCGCCCATTTGCTGGCCGAGAAAACCTATGGCGATGAGATCGACCCGTCCAAGCTGACTGCGCGCGAGCGTCGCCGCCTAGAGCGCGCCAAGCTCGCCGTTCATGAGTACCGCCGCCGCATGCTGGAGCTCTACGCCCGCGATGAAGCCCAGGACGACGACGGCAGGTAGCCAACGTCGCCGCGGAAAATGCATCCCGGAATTGGCGCCCAGAGTGGGATGCGGTTTCCGTGAGGGGACCGTTTCGGAAAGCGTGTCCCAGAATCCGCGCCCAGAATGGGACGTAGTTTCCGAAAGATGGGCCTGAGGGAAACTGCGCCCCGTTCTGAGCTGAAATACCGGGACGCAGTTTCCCCTGTAAACAGAGCAAGGCGCGCTGCCTGCGGTTGA
>CAJMMX010000104.1 GCA_905214615.1 uncultured bacterium
TGCCGTCCTCTTTGAATGACAAGTTGTCGCTCTGGTGACCGCGCAGCGTCGGCCGGTCCGCCGTTCGGTAGAACGGCGGAACCCCTAAGGACGCTGGCCCATGCCGCCCTCGAGGGTGACGGTCTCGCCGTTCATGTACTTAAAGTCGGGGCCGCAGAGCTGAACGACCACGCGGCCGATCTCCTTCTCGACGTCGCCGTAGTGGCCCGCCGGCGGCATGTGGACGTTGGCCTTGAACGCCTCGGGATAGGCATCCTGGAAGTTCTCGAGCGCAGCAGTCCAGGCAAGCGGGCAAACGATGTTGACGTTGATGCCGTCCTTGCCCCACTCGTTGGCGGCGACGCGAGTCAGGCCGCGGATGCCCTCCTTGGCAGCGGCATAGCTGCACTGGCCGTAGTTGCCAAACAGGCCGGCGCCCGAAGCAAAGTTGACCACGGAGCCCTTGGTCTCCTTCAGGTGCGGATAGGCCTTCTGCATGTACAGGTAGGTGGCATACAGGCCAGAGTAAATGGCCAGGTCAAACTGGTCCATGGTGTGATCGGCAATGGTCACGCCCGAGGCGCTGGCCTGAGCGTTGTTGACGACGGCGTCGATGCGACCGAACTCCTCAATCGCTTTGTCGATGACGTTCTGGACGACGGCTTCGTTGTCCTGACCAGCCGAGACATCGGCCTGAACAGGCAGAACCTTAACGCCGTACCCCGCCTCGAGAGACTCCTTGGCAGCCTCGAGCTTGGCGACGTTGCGGCCGGTAATGACGAGGTTTGCGCCCTCCTTGGCAAAAGCGATATCGATGCCGTAGCCGATGGAGCCAGCGGAGCCGTCCTTAAGCGTAGCCTTGCCGCCGCCGGTGATAATCACGGTCTTGCCAGTGAAAAGTCCCATAAGAAAGTCCTTTCAAATCACGACGGGCACGCCCGCCGACTGCGCGCACCCAAACTCACGCGCCAAAAGCTGAAATGCAACTTTAACGTGTTCAAGTGAAAAATAAAGACCGCAGCAGGCGAACGGCACAACGTTATTCGGCGAAGGGGATGTCAAGCACGAACCGGATAAAGAGGCCGAATTTTTGTCATCCAAATGAGCTATCGAACACGTTTTGAAACTTTGCTGCGGCGCGTGGGATGTCGGCGCGAGACTTTATCATAGGGTGACAAACAACGATGAGGAGCGCATGCCTATGACAGACGAGCTGGACCCCCAGACTCAGCAGCATATTGATCATTCCGCAGACGCCATCGACGGCTGCGACACTTCTGCCAGCAGCGATGGCGGCATTGATGCCGCTGTCGAGGAGGCTCCTGCCGCCGCAGACGAGGCCGCAGACGCAAATGTCACCGCAGAGCAAGATAAAGAAGAGCAGCTAGAGCAGCCGGACCCGAGCGATACCGAGCCCAAGACTGAGAACGCCCCGCAAGCAGCAGGCCCCATCGAGGTATCTTCGGAAGAAGAGCTCGACGCCGTCATGGACTCCATGATGGATGCCGTCAAAGCGATGAAAGACGCCGTGGCCGACGCTGACGTTGACGCCGAGGAAGAGGAGGCCGCCGAGGCAGCCTCGACCTTCGTACCCGGCGAGACTCCGGTTGCCGACCAGGGCAGCACCATGCCCTCGTTTCTGCAGCTCGAGCATCCCACGATTGGCGCCGATGCGGTCGACCCGCACGCAGCAGGCTTTTCTGTGATCGAGGGCGGTACCGGCAATATCGCCGTGCCGCAGGCTGCCGATACGGACGCTGCCGACACCGCTCGCCCGACTGCCCCGCACTCCCCCGCCGCGAGCCGCGATCTGGGGACCGCTGTCTCGAACACTGCGAACGCCGTGGGCACCTTTATCGCCCAGGGCGCCTCGGCCATGCGCGAGATGAACGCCGCGAAAAAGGCACTTGCCGATGGCCGCGCCCACCTGGCCGAACTTGAGCAGCGCATTGCCGATCAGGCCGAGGAACTCGAGACGCGCCAGGATATCGCAGGCCGCTACGACCAGATCGTCGCCGACCAGCGCCAGGCGATTGCCACGGCCCAAAAGACTGCAGCGGCCGCCGAGATTGACCGTGATGCCCACGCCTCCAAAGCGACAGAGCTCAAGGGTCAGCTCGAACAAATGAAGACAGAGGATGACGCGACTGAGCTCCGCCTGAAGGCCGCGCTCGACGCCGTGGAGGCCCGCGAGGCGAGCTCACGCGAGACCGGCAACCGCCTCGTTCGACGTCTTGAGGATTCCAAGCGCATCCGCGACAAGGTGAAGGCAGAGCGAGACGCCGGCATTGCCGCCGCACAACAAACCGTCGACGCCACGCGCGCCCAGCTCGAGACGCTGCGTCATGAGTATGCCGAGCTGCAACGCAATCCCTCGGCAAATCCCGCCAACTATACGGTGCGCACCAGCGAGCTCTCGATGCAGATTTCCGACACGGCAGATGCCCTGCGTAAAGCCGAAGAAGATGTCCCGCGCATCACCGCCGACCTTGAGCACTCGCTTGCCGCAGCCGAGCAGGCCGTCGAGCAGGCTCAAGCCCCTATCGCCGACGCAAAACGCGCGCACCAAGCCGTGACGACCGAAGCCGATGCCGCGCGCGACGAGCTGCAGACGGCGAAGACCGCCGCCGCGACTCATCAGCGCGAACTGCGCGAGAAGATCGCCGCGGAGGACAAGGCACGCCGCGAGCAGGAGCAGACCATCGCCAACGCCCAAGCAGATGCCGCACATGCACAGTCGATCATCGAACAGGCGACCGAGGTGCACGACCACCCAGAAATCACTGAGTCGCTTGCAGGATCCTTGGCCCGAGACAAAGCCGAACACGCCAAGACCGAGCAAGAAGTCGACCAGCTCGAGGCCGCCGAAGACGACGTACGAGAGCGCACCCGCGACTCACGCATCAAATTCACCGGCGCCATCGTCTGCATCGTTGCCGTAGTTCTCGTGATCATCTTGATCTGGCTGTTCGCGAGCAAGTAACCACTCCCCAACGATTACAAGGACTGTCCCCAGGTGCCGGCACATAAGGAACGTCCCCAAGTGCCAACAAAGGCGACGCCGATGTTTTGGCGCGGACAGCGAAAACCCGCTAGAGCGGCATCCTCTTGACAACCAAAGAAATGCCGGTGTTTTGGCAACGACAGCGAGCGGGTCGCATTTGAGACAAGGTGACGTGAAACG
>CAJMMX010000105.1 GCA_905214615.1 uncultured bacterium
AGACCATGAGCGTGGAGCGCCGCCAGCTGATGAAGGCTTACGGCGCAGAGCTGGTGCTGAGCGAGGGTGCCAAGGGCATGAAGGGCGCCATCGCCAAGGCCGACGAGCTGGCAAAAGAGATCCCCAACTCCTTCATCCCCGGCCAGTTCGTCAACCCGGCCAACCCCAAGGCTCATATCGCCACCACCGGCCCCGAGATCTGGGACGACACCGACGGCAAGGTCGACATCTTCGTCGCCGGCGTCGGCACCGGCGGCACCGTGACCGGCGTGGGCGAGTTCCTCAAGGAGCAAAACCCCGAGATTCAGGTCGTCGCCGTCGAGCCCGCCACCTCCCCGGTGCTCTCTAAGGGCCAGGCCGGCCCGCACAAGATCCAGGGCATCGGTGCCGGCTTTGTGCCCGACGTCCTCGACACCCAGGTCTACGACGAGATCATCCCCGTCGAGAACGACGACGCCTTTGCCACCGGCCGCGCCGTGGGCCACAAGGAGGGCGTGCTCGTGGGCATTTCGTCCGGCGCCGCCGTGTGGGCCGCACTGCAGCTGGCCAAGCGCCCCGAGAACGAGGGCAAGACCATCGTGGCGCTGCTCGCCGACACCGGCGAGCGCTACCTGTCCACGGCACTCTTCCAGGACTAGAGCTCTCGTTCTTAGAACGAGTCCAAGGCACGCCGGTCTCCCCTCTCTTCTGGCAGCCTGAGCTCATCCCAACAGGGTGTCCCACAGGACGCCCGAACTTGCTACAATGTCTGCGGCGCGGAACCAGCCTCCCGCGCCGCTTTTCTTTTTTGGCCACATGCCACCAAGGAGAACCTCCCCATGCACAACAAGCGCGTGCTCGTCGCCATGAGCGGCGGCGTCGATTCCAGCGTGACCGCGTATCTGCTCAAAAGTCAGGGTTACGAATGTGTCGGTGCCACCATGCGCCTCACCTGCCCCGCGCCCGATCCCACCACGGGCATGAGTAAGGTCGACCGCGACATCGCCGATGCAAAGGCCGTCGCCGAGCGCCTGGGGATACCCCATCACGTGCTCGACTTGCAGCAAACCTTCGACCGCAACGTTGTCGAGCGTTTTATGAACGCCTACCAGGAGGGGCTGACGCCCAATCCGTGCATCATCTGCAACCGCCATATTAAGTTTGGCGCGTTGCTGGATGCGGCGCTGGATATGGGCTGCGACTACATCGCCACAGGCCACTATGCCAAAACGAGCCAGGCGCCCGACGGCACCTGGCAGCTGCATCGCGGCGAGGACCCCAAAAAGGACCAGAGTTACTTTTTGTATTCGCTCACGCAGGAGCGCCTGGCGCACACGATCTTTCCGCTGGCAGGCCTAGACAAAGAGCGCGACGTGCGCCGCATAGCCGCCGAGCAGGGCTTTACCAACGCCCAGAAGGCCGAAAGCGAGGACATCTGCTTTATTCCAGACGGTGACTACGCGGGCTATATCGAGCGCCGTTGCGAACATCCCGCTGCACCGGGCGACATTGTGTGGCGCGACGGCAGCGTGGTCGGGCGCCACAACGGCGCGCTGCGCTACACCATCGGCCAGCGCAAGGGCCTGGGCGTCGCGATGGCGCATCCCGTGTACGTAACGGGTGTCGACGCCGTCAACAACACCGTACATCTGGGCGAGGCAGAGGACCTGACGGCCACGGCGCTCACGGCCAACGACTGGATCTGGAGCGCCCCTGCCGACCGCATGGAGGCCGAGCTGGATGCCGGCGGCATCCGCGTGGGCGCCAAGTACCGCTACCGTCAAAAGGACCAGGCAGCAACCCTTACACGTGGCGAAGACGGGCAAATGCTGCTAACTTTTGACGAGCCACAGCGAGCCATCGCCCCCGGCCAGGCAGTCGTCGTCTACCGCGGCGACATCGTCCTGGGCGGCGGCACCGTTACGTCAGCCATCAAATAACAGCTCCCCGCCACCGCAAGTTATAGAGGACGCCCCGGCTGGCATCGCTGCAACAACCGGGGCGGCAGGCTCGATGAGCATTGTCGATGCGTCTAGCGCTGAACGTAGGCACGAACCAGCTCGTAGGTATTGCGCACGCCGTCGATGTGGCTGCGCTCGTAGTTGTGGCTCGCGTACACGCCGGGGCCGATCAGACCATGGCGAATGTCGTAGCCGGCCGAGAGCGTGGCCTCGACGTCCGAGCCGTAATGCGGGTACACGTCGATGGCGTAATCGAGCTCGAGCTCGCGCGCGATGTTGGACAGCGTGGTTACCAGGTCGTAGTTGTAGGGGCCACCCGAATCCTTAGCGCAAATCGAAACCATGCGCTCGGTGCAGCCCAGGTCGTCACCCACGCAGCCCATGTCCACGCTGATCATCTCGCGCGTGTCAGCCGGCACAAAGGCACCGCCGTGGCCGACCTCCTCGTACACCGTAAAGAGCAGCGAAACCTTGCGCGAAAGGGTCACCTCGCCGTCAGCAACGGCGCGGGCCAGACCCAGTAGAATCGACGCCGACAGTTTGTCATCCAGGAAGCGACTCTTAATGTAGCCGCTCTCCGTCACCGTGGTACGCGGATCCATAGCGATGATATCGCCCGTCTGAATACCCAGCTCAAGCACGTCGTCCTTACTGTCGACATTCTCGTCGAGCAAGATCTCCATGTTCTTCTCGATGGTTTTGACCGGCTCATCGGCCACATGCGCCGAAGGCTCGGTATTGAGGACCACACCCGTGTAGTTATTGCCATCGCGCGTATAAACGGTGCAGTTCTCGCCATCGGCCGTAGACCACTGATGCCCGCCGAGCGTCGTGGGACGCAGGCGACCATTGTCCTTGATGGAGCGCACCATAGCGCCCAGGGTATCGACATGGCTCGCCAGGACAAGCGGCTCGCCCTCACCACCAAGCTCAACCAACACGTTGCCCTTATTGGAGCGCTCGGGGCCAAAGCCCATATCGCGCAACGTTTCCATTAGATAGTCAGTAGCCGCACGGGTATAGCCCGTAGGCGAGGCAATAGAAGTCAGCGTCTTAAGCTGGTCAGTAATAAAACCAAGCGTAGAATCCATTTGGGACACCATCCACAACTCCAAAGTCAACATCCCGTAATCAGTAAAAGCCCCAACAACGATACCATCACGCACAAATATTTA
>CAJMMX010000106.1 GCA_905214615.1 uncultured bacterium
GTGGCCGCCCTGTAGTTTCTGTGGGGTCTCTGGGGCACTTTACCCTGCTAAAGCTGGCATAACAGCTAGAGTGAACGTCGTACAAAGGCAAGGAAAAATACCAAACAAATCGGTGAACGGTAGTTGTTCGTACTCGTATTTCCTGCGGATTTGTTAAAAACGCCCTAATGGTATAAAAAAAGAAACATATAACAGCCCTGATGAAGGGGGTGGCTATGTTATCCTTCTCAGACGGGTGAAATCTTGGGTTTTGGGTTGCAGTTCCAAGGTGGACAAACGTTTTTCCCTGTACCAATGTGTGGTGAAGAACGGAAGAAGCCGGTAGTGCAAGCCGATAATTCAAGAATTCAATAAGCAGCGGTGTGAGAGAGCGCCGCATTACACGTAACTAGGAGCGTGGTTACACAATGCAGGAGGCATGGGAAGGCTTCAAGGAAGGCATCTGGACGGGAGAGGTTGACGTCCGAGACTTCATCCAGAAGAACTACACCCCCTACGAGGGCGACGAGTCGTTCCTCGCCGGCCCGACCGAGCGTACCAAGGAGCTGTGGGGCGAGGTTCTCGACCTGCTGCTCAAGGAGCGCGAGCAGGGCGGAGTCCTCGATATGGACACCAAGACCGTCACGGGTATCGTGAGCCACCCCGCTGGCTACATCGATAACGCCCATCGCGACAAGGAGACCATCGTCGGCCTCCAGACCGACAAGCCGCTCAAGCGTGCGCTGCACGTCAACGGTGGTATCCGCATCGCTTGCCAGGCTGCCAGCCAGCACGGCTACAAGATCGACGAGAACGTTGTCGAGCGCTACACCTTCGAGCGCAAGACCCACAACGCCGGCGTCTTCGATGTCTACACCCCCGAGATGCGCGCCTGCCGTTCGGCCCACATCATCACCGGTCTGCCCGATGGCTATGGCCGCGGCCGCATCATTGGCGACTACCGTCGTGTCGCCCTGTACGGTGTCGACTACCTGATCAAGGACAAGGAGGCCCAGAAGGCTTCCACCCCGACGGTCATGACCGCCGACAACATTCGCGATCGTGAGGAGCTGCAGGAGCAGATCCGCGCCCTCGGCGAGCTCAAGATGATGGCCGAGACCTATGGTTTCGACATTTCCAACCCTGCTACCAACACGCAGGAGGCCATCCAGTGGATGTACTTCGCCTACCTCGCTGCCGTCAAGGAGCAGAACGGCGCCGCTATGTCCATCGGCCGCACCTCCACGTTCATCGACATCTACGCTGAGCGCGACCTTGCCAACGGCACCTTCACCGAGGAACAGATTCAGGAGTTCGTGGATCACTTCATCATGAAGCTTCGCATGGTCAAGTTCGCCCGTACTCCCGAGTATCAGGCCCTGTTTACCGGCGATCCGCAGTGGGTCACCGAGTCCATCGGCGGCATGGGTGTTGACGGCCGTACGCTCGTTACCAAGATGAGCTACCGCTACCTGCACACGCTCGAGAACATGGGCACCAGCCCCGAGCCCAACATGACCGTTCTGTGGTCGACCCGTCTGCCCGAGAACTTCAAGAAGTTCTGCGCCAAGACTTCTGTCGCCAGCTCCTCGATTCAGTACGAGAACGACGACCTCATGCGCGTCTACCACGGCGACGACTACGGCATTGCCTGCTGCGTGTCCTCCATGCGCATCGGCAAGGAGATGCAGTTCTTCGGCGCCCGCGCCAACCTGGCCAAGTGCCTGCTGTACGCACTCAACGGCGGTGTTGACGAGGTCTCCAAGAAGCAGGTCGGCCCCAAGTATCGCGCCGTCGAGGGCGATACGCTCGATTACGACGACGTTGTGGCCAAGTACAACGACATGATGAAGTGGCTCGCTGGCGTGTACGTCAACTCGCTGAACATCATCCACTACATGCACGACAAGTATTGCTACGAGCGCATCCAGATGGCTCTGCACGACAAGCACGTGCACCGCTGGTTCGCTACGGGCATTGCTGGCCTTTCCGTCGTGGCTGACTCCCTGTCCGCCATCAAGTACGCCAAGGTCCACCCCGTCCGCGACGAGAACGGCATCATTGTCGACTTCGAGACCGAGGGCGAGTTCCCCAAGTACGGTAACGACGACGACCGCGTCGACCAGATCGCTCACGACGTTGTGCACCAGTTCATGGAGTACATCCGCATGAACGACACCTACCGCAACTCCGTGCCCACGACCTCGGTTCTGACCATCACCTCCAACGTCGTGTACGGCAAGAAGACCGGTTCTACGCCTGATGGCCGCAAGGCTGGCCAGCCCTTCGCCCCGGGTGCTAACCCCATGCACAAGCGCGATAGCCACGGCGCCATCGCTTCGCTGTCTTCGGTTTCCAAGCTCCCGTTCCGCGATGCTCAGGACGGCATCTCCAACACCTTCTCCATCATCCCGGGTGCGCTCGGCAAGGAGGACCAGGTGTTCTTTGGCGATATCGACCTTGATCAGCTGGGCGAGTAACTATTGTTAGTGCTATACTAACAATAACGATTACTGATTAGTGCGCCGGTTTCGGCCGGCGCCTATCGATCGAAGGAGACACATTATGAAGGTTTCTGAAGTTTCCGAGACTCAGGCCGATAACCTGGTCCACATGCTCGACGCTTACGCCGAGAAGGGTGGCCACCACCTGAACATCAACGTCTTCAACCGTGAGACGCTGCTCGACGCTCAGGCTCACCCCGAGAAGTACCCGCAGCTGACCATTCGCGTTTCCGGCTACGCCGTGAACTTCCACACGCTCACCAAGGAGCAGCAGGACGAGGTCATTTCGCGTACCTTCCACAACAAGTTCTAAAGGGGTTTAACTCCCGCAGGATCGCCGGGGCTGTTTGGGCTACCTCCCAAAACGTCCTCGGACATGCAAGAAGCCCTCGCTGCGCACTTCGTGCGGCGAGGGCTTCTT
>CAJMMX010000107.1 GCA_905214615.1 uncultured bacterium
GAGCTTGCCCCAACATAGGGCTCCTTACCTATATGTATGCCCCAGTTGCCGCTGCCCGGAAGTCTCGAAAGGTGGGCCATGTGTCCCATGCTTGCGTTGACATGGCCTATCGTTCGTCATAGAAATCCGCGATGGCCAGTTGCGCTGACGCTTATGTACTTATGGGCTAGACTAAGCACCATTATGTGTTTGACGCGGTTGGTCGGCGGTTGCCACCCGACCGATGTATACGACTTGAGGGTGCATGCGCATGAGCCAAGAGATGATGGACAAGACCTGCCGCGGGTTTGCCGAGGCGCTGGCCGCGCGCGAGCCGGTTCCCGGCGGCGGTAGCGCGAGCGCCTTTGTGGGCGCACTGGGAGCCTCACTTTGCGGAATGGTTGCGCGCTACGGTGCGACCAATCCCGCGCTTGCTGCTCGTGCGGATGACCTGACGCGCGCGTTTGCCCAGGCTGATGAGCTGGCCCAGGAGCTTGTCGAGTTGGTTTCCGAGGACGTTCGTGCCTACAGGCGGGTGTCCGCGGCGTACGGTATTCCGCGTGACGATCCGGCTCGAGCGACCGCGATTCAGGATGCGCTGCATGTGGCCGCTATGCCGCCGTATCGCATTATGGATGCCTGCGGGCGCGCACTGGCGCTGCTCGAGGACATGGCCGACAAGGGTTCGCGTCAGCTGCTGTCCGATGTGGCGTGCGGCGCTGTGTTCTGCCGTGCCGCCATGCAGGGCGCGAGCTTGACGCTCTTTGCGAACACCACGTCTATGAAGGATCGTGCACGCGCCGAGGAGCTCGAGACGGCGTGTGATGAGTTGCTCGACATGTGGTTGCCGCGCGCCGATGCGCTGGCGCGCCGCGCCGCCGACGCCGCAAGGAAGAGGGGATAGCCATGGCTGAACTGCTGAAGGGTGCCCCCGTTGCTCGCGTTTTGACTGAGGAACTTGCTGCTCGCTGCGTGGCTTTGCGCGAGCGCGGCGTTGTGCCGACGCTGGCTATCGTGCGCGTGGGTGAACGCGAGGACGACCTATCCTACGAGCGCGGTGCGCTCAAGCGCTGCGAAAAGGTTGGCATTGAGGCTCGCCGCGTTTTGCTTCCCGCCGATGTTTCGCAGGACGAGCTGTTGGCGGCCATCGAGGACATCAATACCGATTCGTCTGTTCATGGCTGCCTGATGTTCCGCCCGCTGCCCGCCGGCCTTGACGAGGATTCGGTTGCCGCGGCACTCGATCCTGCCAAGGACGTTGACTCCATGACGCCGGCTTCGCTGCTCACCACGCTTTCGGGGCGCGGCGAGGGTTTTGCCCCCTGCACAGCCGAAGCCGTGCTTGCTTTGCTGGATCATTACGGCGTTGAGCTGGATGGGGCCAAGGTCGCGGTCGTTGGTCGGTCGCTGGTGATTGGCCGTCCCGTTGCCGCCATGCTTACGGCTCGCAATGCCACAGTGACGACGTGCCATACGCATACGCACGACCTTGCTGCCGAGTGCCGTGCTGCCGACATTGTGGTTGCCGCCGTTGGACGCGCGCGTACGATTGGCGTGGATGCGGTTCGAGAGGGCCAGACGATCATTGATGTTGGCATTAATTGGGACGAGGCCGCTGGCAAGCTGGTGGGTGACGTCGATTCTGATGCTGCGGAGCCGGTCGTTAACGCCATCACGCCCGTGCCGGGCGGCGTGGGCGCTGTGACGACGGCGATCCTCGCCAAACACGTGATCGAGGCGGCCGAGCGCGCATCGAAATAGGCGTTTTGGGCTGTTTGAGGGGTTAGCTCTATACCCCGTGGACAAAAAATGCCAAATATGAGTACTGTTGCCAAGATAGTCACATATTCTTTAGGTCAAATAGGCTCTCTAACGATATTTATTATCGATAAAGAGCCTATTTTATTGGACCTATGAGGAATTACATCATCTAATTTTTGAACAAATGTAGACTTTTGACACCCATACGTAGCAAAATTGATGTTACTAAATTGGTGACAGTACACACATTTGGCATTTTTTGACCACAGGGGTTGCCAGCGCCGCGGTTTCGCCCTTTCTGCGCCGAAGCGATACACTGTTATCGTTTGATTTCTTCGCTCAAGGAGGATGCGCATGCCGTGCACAACGATTTTGGTTGGTAAGAACGCGAGCTACGACGGGTCGACGTTGGTTGCCCGCAACGAGGACTCGTCCAACGGGGTGTTTGAGCCCAAGCGTATGCGCGTGGTGCATTCCGACGAGCAGCCGCGCGTCTACACGAGCGTCCTGAGTCGCCTGACCGTTGAACTGCCCGATAACCCCATGCGCTACACGAGCGTCCCCGATGTTGTCCCGGGCCACGGCATCTGGGCCGAGGCCGGTTTCAACGAGCTCAATGTGGGCATGTCCGCAACCGAGACGCTCACCACCAACGAGCGCGTCCGCGGTGCCGACCCGCTTGTGGACTACGTGCCCGCCAAGGGCAACGAGGGTGAGGACGGCTATGTGCCGGCGCAGCCTGGTGGCCTGGGTGAGGAGGATATGGTGACCCTGGTCCTGCCCTACGCCAAGTCCGCCCGCGACGGCGTTCGTATCCTGGGCGACCTGCTCGAGCGCTACGGCACCTACGAGAACAACGGCATCGCCTTTAGCGACGTGGACGAGATCTGGTGGCTCGAGACCATCGGCGGCCACCACTGGATCGCCAAGCGCGTGCCCGACGACGCCTATGTGACCATGCCCAACCAACTGGGTATCGACAGCTTTGACCTGGATGACGCTGAGGGCGCCCAGGCCGACCACATGTGCTCCGCCGACCTGCGCGCCTGGATGGCCGAGTGGCATCTGGACCTGACGCTTGGCGTCGATGGCGACGGCCCGGCCGTGGTCTTTAACCCGCGCGAGGCCTTTGGCTCGCACAGCGACAGC
>CAJMMX010000108.1 GCA_905214615.1 uncultured bacterium
CGGAACGTAGGGGCCACCGATGTTAAGAAGTGTCAGCAAGCATAACGAAAGGTAGGGGCCCCGTGCGCCCGTTTTGTATCACGCGGATGGGCCGCGCGGATACCAAGGGAAGGGAAAGCCTTAGGCCTGGGCGGCAGCGGAGCTGGGACCCTGGACCTTTGCCCACGTCTTGAGCGACAGCGTATCGATCTCGATAAAGCCGGCGCTGGCCTTCTCGTCAAACGTGGTGTCGCGGTCGTAGGTAGCCAGACCGTAGTCATACAGGCTAAACGGGCTCTTGCGGCCGACGACATGGCAGTTGCCCTTAAAGAACTTCAGGCGGACGGTTCCGGTCACGAACTTCTGGGTATCGGCCATAAAGGCATCAAGCGCGTTCTTGAGCGGGCTGTACCACTGGCCATTGTACACGGCGGTGGCCCAATCCTGCTCGAGCTTGATCTTGGCCTTGAGCAGGTCGCCCTCGACGCAGATGTCCTCGAGCGCCTTGTGGGCGGTGATAAGCGTCAGGGCACCGGGAACCTCGTAGCACTCGCGGCTCTTAAGGCCCACCAGACGATCCTCGACCAGATCGAGACGGCCAAAGCCATTGTCACCGGAGATCTTGTTGAGGGCGATGACGATCTCGGAGAGCTTCATCTTCTTGCCGTCGACGGAGACGGGCTTGCCGGCCTCAAACTCAATCTCGGTGTAGGTCGGGGTGTCGGGCGTGTCCTCGGGATTCTTGGTCATAACCCAAGCGTCATCGAGCGGCTCGTTCCAGGGATCCTCCAGGTGACCGCACTCAATGGCACGACCCCACAGGTTGTCGTCGATGGAGTAGGGGTTGTCGTTGGCACCCTCGGGAACCGGCACGTTGTGAGCGTGGGCATAGGCGACCTCGTCGGGACGGCACTTCAGATCCCACTCGCGAACCGGGGCAATAACCTTGAGCTCGGGGTCGAGGGCCTTGACGGCGGCCTCAAAACGGACCTGGTCGTTACCCTTGCCGGTGCAGCCGTGGGCGACGTAGGTCGCGCCAAACTCGTGGGCGACCTCGACAAGCTTCTTGGCAAGCAGCGGACGGGAAAGAGCGGAGAGCAGCGGATACTTGTTCTCATACATGGAGTTGGCAGCGATGGCCTTGGTCAGGAACTCATCGGAGAACTCGTCGCGCAGGTCGAGCACCTGACAATCCAGAACGCCCAGGTCGAGGGCCTTCTGCTTCTTGGCATCCAGGCCGGTCTCCTCCTGGCCCACATTGCCGCAGACGCAAACGACATCGAGATTCTTCTCGTCCTGGAGCCACTTGACACATACGGATGTATCAAGACCACCGGAATATGCGAGAACGACTTTTTCCTTGCTCATGGCTGTTTCCTTTCGCCCTTGGTAGCTAGTTAGAACATCGGTCAGTTGCAAGTCATTTCGAGGTCAAAAACCGTGCAATATCAGGTTATTCAGCAGAATGCATCACAGGCATGCCCTAGAAACATGCGTCTATGTCGTGCTAAAACCCAACGACCTCAAAATGACTCTGTTGAGGCAATTCGCCCCATGCGGACAGAGACGATTGTTATCGTCGTCGGGAAATTGCGCGCTGGCGTCGGATGGCATTGTCTGCAGTAGTGAGGATCTTTACGAACTGCATCTGCCTCTCCTTTCACCTATTGCCGGGCGCAATTCTAATATCGTAAACGGTACCTTTTCCTCGGTAAGCGGTTGTTTTTCCGTCTCCGTTTTCGATGGTCGCTATATTACGATAAAGTGCACGCTGCGCAAGCGACAAATTCAAATTTCTGAAAAGTTTTTTCATTAGTTTGTGAATTGCAGTGCAAATACGCACCATTCCTGCGAAAATACGCTCGACTACTAGTTGATGGTTATAACGTCTGAAACAATCTCGAAACGAAAGGCGCATTTTTATGCAAACTTACGAATCGGACGCCAACATCGGCAACATTAAGCTTCTCGCCGTCGATATGGACAAGACGCTGCTGACCGACGAGCGTGTGCTGCCCCAGGGTCTTGATGAGCGCCTGGACAAGCTAGCCGACGCAGGCATCGTATTCTGCCCCGCCAGCGGACGTCCCGCCCCCAAGCTCGAGGAAATGTTCGAGGGCATTAAGAACCGCCTCGCTTTTTGTCCCGATAACGGAGCGTGCGTGATCTATCGCGGTAGCTATATCTATAAGAGCAATATTGACGTGGAGCTGTATCAGCAGGTCTTGAGCCGTGCCTCGGAGGATCCTCGCGCTGTCCCCGTCCTGTGCTGCTTCGACGAGTTCTACGTACTTGCCCGCGACCATCAATACCACGACGAGATCAGCGTCTACTACAACACAATCAACTACGTCGACAGCTTTGAGGGCATTGATCTCGAGTCCAACAAGATTTCGATCTTCTTCCCCGGCTACGACGCCGAGCCCGCTTTCCGCGAGACCTATAGCCCCGAGTTCTCGGACAAGCTCTACGTCACCAACGCCGGGCGCGAGTGGATCGACTTTATGAACCTGGGCGTCGACAAGGGCGCCGGCGTCGCGCACCTGTGCGAGCGCCTGGGCATCGATATCGCCGACGCCGCTGCCGTGGGCGATACGTACAACGACATCCCCATGCTTGAGCGCGTCGGTCACAGCTTTATCGTGGACAATGCCGAGGAGCATATGAACGCGCATGCCAAGTGGCGTATTCCGAGCAACAACGACGGGGGCGTACTGACGCTCATCGACGCCATCTTGGCGGCTCGGTAGCCGTCCCATCGGGCCTGGCCGGGCGGCACGGGATAACTTTTTGCTCGGT
>CAJMMX010000109.1 GCA_905214615.1 uncultured bacterium
GGCTGAGTCCGAGCCCCGCCGGGGTTGTCCGGCGGGGCTCCTTCTATCAATTTGGCGGCTCTGTGCCTATATATGAGGAGTATCCATTATGTTCCATGCTGTCGCGCATGCCCTACTTGCCCTCGCGCCCGAGTTCGATGCTGCAAAGGTCGAGGACGTTCCTATGAGCCTGAAGGACTGGATCGATGGTTCGCAAGGCAACATCCGGAGGGAGACGTTGGGCGCCAAGTGCCTGGTGCGTCACTTCTTTGCAAATTAGCTACATAGCTCCGCGCACGGTGGGGAATATGTAAAACTAGCGGTTGAAAAATCGTTTTAGCGACATGGCGCATTGCTTTGGGCGCTTGTTTTGGTATTTGGAGAAAGGGGACGGTTCCATGGCTCTTTGGGGCGGTCGTTTTGAGGCGGGCGTGGCCGAGGTCACGCAGGAGTTTGGCGCGTCGCTGCCGGTCGACAAACATCTCTATAAGCAGGATATCGCCGGCTCTAAGGCGCATGCCAAGATGCTGGCGGTCCAGGGCATTATCAGTGCCGAGGATGAGCAGGCGATTGCCGAGGGCCTGACCGGAATCGAACAGGATATCGATGCCGGCAACTTCACCTTCGATATCAACGACGAGGACATTCATATGTCCATCGAGAGCGAGCTGACGCGCCGCATCGGCGAGGCCGGTAAGCGCTTGCATACCGGGCGTTCGCGCAACGACCAGGTGGCGACCGATACGCGCCTGGGTGTCAAGGCACTGGCGAAGGAGCTCATGGAGGCCAATCTTGAGCTGCGCCATGTGCTGGTGGATGCGGCCAAGAAGTACGACAAGGTGATTCTGCCGGGCTACACGCACATGCAGCATGCTCAGCCCGTGCTGCTGTCGCATCATCTGCTGGCGTATTCCTGGATGTTCGCGCGCGACTTTACACGCCTGAAGGCCGCCTTTGATGCCGCCGACAACTGCCCGCTGGGCGCTGCCGCGCTTGCCGGTACGAGCTATCCGCTCGATCGTCAGATGACGGCTGCCGAGCTTGGCTTTGCGGGCGTGATTCCCAACTCGCTCGATGCGGTTTCCGATCGTGATTTCCTACTCGATCTGCATTACGCCGGCTCCGTCATGGCCATGCACCTGTCTCGTCTTTCCGAGGAGATCGTGCTGTGGTCGAGCTCCGAATTTGGCTTTATCACGCTTTCCGACTCGTACTCCACCGGCTCGTCCATCATGCCGCAGAAGAAGAATCCCGACTTTGCCGAGCTTATCCGCGGCAAGAGTGGCCGTGTGTATGGCAACCTGGTGCAGCTGCTCGTGACCATGAAGGGCCTGCCGCTTGCTTATAACAAGGACTTGCAGGAGGACAAGGAGGGCGCGCTCGATACCGCTCACACGCTCATGCAGTGCCTGTCGGTTATGGCCGGTATGATTTCGACTTGGACCGTCAACGAGGATGCCATGGCGCGCGAGTGCGGCGTGGGGCACCTTGCCGCTACCGATGTTGCCGATTACCTGGCCAAGCGTGGCCTGCCGTTCCGTGAGGCGCATGCCGTGGTGGGCCATCTGGTCCTGATGTGCGAGAAGCGCGGCTGCAATCTTGAGGGCCTGCCGTTTGAGGTGTTCCAGGAGGCAAGCCCGCTCTTTGAGCGCGATATTACCGAGGCGCTCGACATCCCGTCGATTGTCGCCGCGCGCACGACCGAGGGCGGCACCGCTCCTGCCGCCGTTGCCGTGCAGCTTGAGCGTGCCGAGGCGCAGCTCGTGGCCGACGAGGGCGTGTTTGGATCGCTGGCCAAGGTCGTCGAGATGGGTCACGGGGCAAAGTAGAGGTTTGGCTGAAGCCGTTTTGGCCATGTATTGATAATTCGGTTTTGCTTTACGGACGTCTGCTGATGTGGGCGTCCGTATTTTGTTTCTATGGGGGAGGGGCTTGTCGAGAACTTCTGTAGGACCTTTGGGCAGGTTGTGAAGGGGGTACGTTCGCGGGTGGCATCCGACCGTCTGCTTTGTTCGATGCGGTTGATGGGCGGTCGGATGGTACTCTAATCGGGCTTCGAAACAGAAGTGACACATATGGAGCGCTTTAATAAATTGTATCGTTTCAATAGACAGCTTTTTGTTTAACTGCAGCTAAAACTCTGTTACGATGCAGTCCAGGCGGGTGCCGGAATGGGACTTGGGCACGCGCGAACCTACTTGAAAGGCTACCTTATGGCTATCGAGAAGACCTTCATCATGATTAAGCCCGACGCTGTGCGCGACCGCAAGATTGGCGAGATTGTTGCTCGCATTGAGCGCAGCGGCCTTGTCATCGAGCGCATGGAGATGACCACGCTCGAGCGTGCTACCGTCGAGGAGCACTACGCCCATCTGGCCGACAAGCCCTTCTTTGGTGGTCTCTGTGACTTTATGACGAGCGGTCCGGTCGTCAAGATGGTCGTTTCCGGTCTTTCCGCTGTCTCCAAAATGCGCACCCTCATGGGCGCCACCAATCCGCTTGACGCTGCCCCTGGTACCATCCGCGGCGATTTTGCCGTCGATGTTAACGCCAACGTGATCCACGGCTCCGACTGCTTGGAGAACGCCGAGATCGAGATCAAGCGCTTCTTTGGCTAAACCAGCTTTGACTCCTAAAAGCTGTTAGCGTGTGGCTTGGGCGCCGCGGAGCTCCATCCGCAGCGCCCTTTTTATTCCAAAATCCATGAAGGGGCCCGCTCGGACAT
>CAJMMX010000110.1 GCA_905214615.1 uncultured bacterium
TACTATGGCAAGCCCTGCGGTCTTATGGACCAGGCCGCCGTTTGCCTGGGCGGCCTCGCCTACATGGACTTTGAGGACCAGGCCCAACCTAAGACCCAAAAGCTCGAGCTCAACTTTGAGGATCACGGCTACGCTCTCGTGCTCGTTAAAGTTGGCGCCGACCATGTGGCAGCTACCGACGACTACGCCGCCGTTCCGCGCGAGATGCAGGACGTTGCCGCCGAGTTTGGCAAGGCACGCCTGTGCGAGGTCGACGTTGCCGACTTTGACGCCAAGCTCCCCGAGCTGCGCGCCAAGCTGGGCGACCGCGCCTGCCTGCGCGCCGTTCACTACTGGTACGAGAACGGCCTGGTCGATAAGCGCTGGGCAGCCCTGAACGCCGGCGACATCGACCAGTTCCTGGTCCTGACGCGCGAGTCCGGTGCCAGCTCCGCCATGTACCTGCAAAATGTTGTTGCCAAGCTGGGCTCCGAGCAGCCTTCGATGTATGCCCTGGCACTGGCCGAGCATGTGCTCGACGGCCGTGGCGCCGTCCGCATCCACGGCGGCGGCTTTGGCGGCACCATCCAGGCCTTCGTGCCGCTCGAGCTTATCGACACCTTTATCACCAAGATGAACGGCTGGCTGGGCGAGGGCTCTGCCCGCCACTACGCAATTTCTGACAAGGGGGCTTACGCGGCATGGCTGTAATGACTGATGTGCGCGAGGCCGCACAGAGCCTGATCGAGTACGCTATCCACCGATCGATGATCGGCCAAGACGATCGCATCTGGGCATACAACACCATTTTGGAGTGCATCGGCGCCACAGGGCCGGCACTCGACATGTCCTGGGCGCTCCAGGTCGAGAAACTCTCGCTCTTGCACCCCGATACCCTGCCCGACTTTGACCTTGAAGGCACGCTTGCCTCGCTTTCCGAGGCTGCCGTTGCCAATGGCGCCGCCGAGGACACGGCGTCGGGCCGCGACCGCATCGCCATGCGCATCATGGGCGCGCTCATGCCGAGGCCTTCGGTTGTAAACGAAGAGTTCAATGGGCGTATGGGCGTCAACGAGCCCCGCGCCGCGACCGACTGGTTCTACGGCCTGTGCTGCGACGCCGGCTATGTGCGCCGCGCCGCCATCGCACGCAACATCAAATGGAGCACCCCCACCAACTGGGGTGACCTGGAAATCACCATCAACCTGTCCAAGCCTGAGAAGGACCCGCGCGATATCGCCGCGGCAGGTGCAGCCAAGAACACGGGCGAGAAGTATCCCGCCTGCCAGCTGTGCATCGAAAACGAGGGTTACCCGGGACGTTCCGCCGCAGCCGACGGCGGCGCTCATCCTGCACGCCAGAACCTGCGCATTATCCCCATCTCGCTCAATGGCGAGCGCTGGGGCTTCCAGTACAGCCCGTACGCATACTTTAACGAGCACTGCATTGCCATGAGCTCCGAGCATCGTCCGATGCACGTCGACCGCAAGGGGCTGACGTGCCTGCTCGACTTTGTGGACCTGTTCCCGCACTACTTCATCGGCTCCAACGCCGACCTGCCTATCGTGGGCGGCTCGATTCTGTCGCACGACCACTTCCAGGGCGGCGCGCACGAGTTCCCCATGATGCATGCCACCGAGGTCTCGCAGTTTAGCATGCCAGGTTTTGACCAGGTCACCGGCACTGTGCTGCAGTGGCCGCTCTCGGTGCTGCGCCTGCGCTCGCATGACCGCGCTCAGCTGCTCGACGCTGCCGAGAAGATTATCCTCGCCTGGCGCGAGTGGACCGACGAGTCTGTGGGCGTTATCGCGCACACGGCCGACGGCGTAGCGCACAACACCGTGACGCCCGTCATCCGCCGCGTCGACTCCCGCGGCAACGCCGGCGGCGAGATTTACGAGGCCTACCTGGCGCTTCGCTGCAATATCACGACCGACGAGCATCCGCTGGGCGTTTTCCACCCGCATGCCGAGTATCACCACATTAAGAAGGAGAACATCGGCCTGATCGAGGTTATGGGCCTGGCTATTCTTCCGCCGCGCCTGGTTCCCGAGCTCGGCGCTGTCCGCGAGCACCTGCTGGCAGCCAAAGCCGATACCAGCTACGACCTTGCCAGTGCGCTCGAGGGCGACGACCTTTGCCGCAGCCATGCCGCGTGGGCCGAGGACGTCTATGCCCGCCGCGCCGACGAGCTTACGGCGGATAGCGCCATCGGCATCCTGCACGAGGAGGTCGGCGTAGTGTTTGGCCACGTGCTCGACAACGCCGGCGTCTTTAAGTGGGACGAAGCCGGCCGCGCCGCCCAGCAGCGCTTTATCGACTCACTGTAATGATCCCTTGGAGACGGAGGAAAACGGATCATTTCGTCTTCAAGACAACG
>CAJMMX010000111.1 GCA_905214615.1 uncultured bacterium
CCTGCCATATTTGCCCTTTACCGATTTGCCGAGTCTTTGCGACCCCATTGCCGATCACCCGTGCGACAATGCGCCGGACGAGAAAGGAATCCGATGGAATCGACTGATGTACTGGTAATTGGATCTGGCATTGCGGGCCTTTGCGCCACCATCGAAGCGGCACGCACGGGTGCAACCGTCACTGTGGCAAGCGCCGGCAAGACTATGAGTGGATCGAGCTTCTTCCCCGGAACCTGGGGCCTCGGCCTTATTGGCCCCGTCGACGAAGACGATGAGCAGGACCTCATCGACACCATTCAGACCGTTGGTGGCGGCGTCGCCGACCCTACGCTCGTCCAGACGTTTGTCCACGGCATTCCTCAGGCAATCCAATGGCTCGAGCAGGATCTGGGTGTTGAACTCCAGCGTCCGCAAAGCGCTGAGAGCGCTCAGCAAAAGCAGTTTATCCCCTGCTTTGACCACAAGACGCGCATGTGGCGCGGCCTAACCCGCAAGCCCCTTGAGGACGCTCTGACGACCCGGATCGAGTCGCTCGGCATTCGCCTGCTCCCCCGCCATGAGCTTATCGACCTTGTTGAGGACACGAACGGCAGAATCACCGGAACCGTGCTCTACAACCTCACCGAAGATCGAATCGTGCCCTTTGCTGCCAAAGCCACGATCATCGCAGCCGGTGGCACGGGTGGCCTGTTCGAGCGAAGCCTCACTTCCGCCGACGTGCTCAGCTCGTCACAGGCCATCGCACTGGCGCACGGCGCATCGCTTACTAATATAGAGTTCATGCAGATGATGCCCGGCTTCATCGAGCCCAAGCGCAACCTGGTCTTCAACGAGAAAACCTGGCGCTACGTACATGTTGACCAGCCGGTAGATATTGCCGACGACAAGCTGGACGACCTGCTCGAGCAGCGCTCTGGATATGGTCCCTTCACGTCACGCTTGGCCTCCCGCGCTATCGATCTCGTCATCGATCAGGCAGGTGTCGAAGGCCTGGCACTCCACTACGACTTCCCCCGCGAGGATGTCCCAGAGTTTGTGCAGACCTTTGCCACCTGGCTGCAAGACGAGCACGGCATCGCCCCGACTGACGAGATGCGCGTTGCGATGTATGCCCACGCCGCTAATGGCGGCATCAAGATCGATAAGACCGCGCACACGGGCGTTGAGGGCCTCTACGCTTGCGGTGAGGCGACAGGCGGCATGCACGGCGCCGACCGCATTGGTGGCTTGTCAAGCGCCAACGGCATCGTGTTCGGACGCATCGCGGGCGCATCGGCAGCCCAGGCAGCACAGAATGCACCTGAGGTGGCCCCGAAGGCGGATATCGCCCTCCCCCAGTACGGCATTGCCACAACAGATGCCGAACGCCTGACACGCAGCCTTAAGCACACGATGAGTACCTATTGCATGATCAACAGAACCGAAGCAGGTCTATCCAAGGCTCTGCAACAGCTTGAAAGCCTGCAAGACGAGGCAACGGCGCTGAGCAAGCCACACTCCAATGACAGCGAAATCGCAGCCCTCGCCCGCCTGCAATCGCAGATTCAACTAGCACAGGAAATGATCAAAGCCATGCGTAAGCGAACCGAAAGTCTCGGATCGCACTATCGAGCGAATTAAACTGGACACCTATCTAAAGCAAAACACAACTAATCGATATCTATGGGCCCCGTGAGCTCGAAGTGGCACGGGGCCCATTCGTGTCCGTACGGCAGCGTATCCTTATTCTGAATATGGAGCGGGCAAAGCCCGCATAGACAATAGGCCAGCGAGGAGGAGATATGGACAGTAGAGATATCGAGAAGTGGCGTGTCGAACTTGATAGCTACGCCAATGTAGAAGACGGCGTTGAGTATTGGCTCGCACGCGATTTAATGGAACCCATGGGGTACACTCGATGGGAGAACTTTGCCGAAGTTGTTAAGAGGGCAAAAGTCTCGTGCGAAACAAACAAAACTCCAGTTGATTCCCATTTTCGTGACACCACGAAAATGGTAACTGCCGGTGTCGCCGCTCGCGCGGTTAAAGACTACAAACTTACGCGCTATGCATGCTATTTAATCGCCCAGAACGGAGATTCAAACAAGCAAGAAATCGCGCTCGCACAGGCATACT
>CAJMMX010000112.1 GCA_905214615.1 uncultured bacterium
TTTGTGGTGCTCTGCAAGCCCGATTGCCGCGGTCTGTGCCCCACTTGCGGCTGCAATCTCAACGTCGAGCAATGCGATTGCGCCGCCCAGGCAGAGGCAGAATGGGCCGCTGCCACGGAAAATCCATTTGCAGCATTGAAGAATCTCAAGCTCGATGAGTAAAACTGTGGTAGTATCGCTACTTGCGCGTAATCGCCACACTGGATAGTTCATAAGGAAGGTCACTATGCCCGTACCTAAACAAAAGCAGGGTCGTATCCGCACTCACACCCGTCGTTCCGCTAACATGAAGATCTCGGCTGCGGCTCAGTCCACGTGCCCCCGTTGCGGCGCTGTCAAGCTCCCGCACCACGTGTGCCCCAGCTGCGGTTTCTACAAGGACCGCGAGGTTATCGTTACCGAGTAACGGTATACTCTGGATGCGATGCCGTTCCAAATGGAACCACAATGGCCGGCTCAATGAGTCGGCCATTTTTGTATAAGGAGCATGTATATGAGTAACGTTCGCGTTTGTGTAGACGTTGTGGGTGGAGACGAGAAACCTCAGGTTGTTCTCGATGGTATCGAGGCTGCACTTGCCGCCGATCCCGATATCGAGGTCTTGGCAGCTGGCCCCGCCGAAATCGTCAATCCCTTTGCTGCTTCCCACGCACGTGTTGAGGCACTTGAGGCACCCGACGTTATCGCTATGGATGACGATCCCATTCGCGCCGTGATGACCAAACGCAAGTCGTCGATCGTGCTGTCGTGCCGCGCCATCAAGAAGGGAAATGCGGACGCGTTCTTCTCTGCCGGCTCGACCGGTGCCATGACCGCTGCCGCCACCGCCTATGTGACGCCGTTTAGGTATCAGGCCGAAGGCAAGAAGCAGCCGGTGCGCCCCTGTCTGACCAATGCGCTGCCCAATCGCGCCGGCGGTCTGACGGTGCTGTGCGATATGGGCGCCAACCCCGATGTCGAGGTCGACGACATGGTGCGTTTTGCCCAGATGGGTAGCGCCTATGCCCGCGTCGTCCTGGGCATTGAGCATCCCCGCGTGGGCCTGCTTGCCAACGGCACCGAGGACGAGAAGGGCTCCAATTTTACCAAGGCGTGCTTCCCGGCCATGAAAGCCGCCGTTCCCGGCTTTGTTGGTAACTGCGAGGGCACCGATCTTACGTCGGGCAATTTTGACGTCGTGGTCGCCGACGGCATGTCCGGCAACATCGCGCTCAAGGCCACCGAGGGCGCTGCTAAGTTTTTGC